>NZ_JALIQR010000006.1:0-187576 GCF_023634005.1 Bowdeniella massiliensis | reverse complement strand
ATACAATCATTACTGCAAGAAAACCATGAACGACAAGGTCCAGCACCCTGCATACCGTCGGCAGCGTCAGATGTGTCTAAAGGACAGGCCCCACCCCGTCACCGACGCCGACGGCCGATGAGGGCGGCATGCTCTCGGGCGAAATCCCGCAGCTCGCCTCGGGCACGCTGCAGCCGGTCTCGAAGGATAAGCCGGGACGCGAGAAGGGCCAGCCGATGCCCTACCGCATCGAGGTGGAAGAAGGCCTGCCGGTCGATCCGGACGTCTTCGCCGAACGCGTCCATGGCATCCTCAACGATCCGCGCTCCTGGCCCCGCACCTTCACCCAGGTCGCCTCCGGCGGCCAGATCCGCGTCGTCCTCGCCTCCCCGGATACCGTCGACAAACTCTGCGCGCCGCTGCCCACCCACGGCCGGGTCTCCTGCCAGCGCGGCGATGCCGCCGTCATTAACGTCGTGCGCTGGTCCGAGGGCGCCGAGGCCTTCACCGAGGCCGGCGGTACGTTAAGCGAGTACCGCAATTACCTCATTAACCACGAGGTCGGGCACCTGCTCAGCCAGCTGCACGAAAAGTGCGCCGGTCCCGGCGAGGTCGCCCACGTCATGCAGCAGCAGACCCTGAAGACCGCGCCCTGCACCCCTAACGGCTGGCCGAACCCCTAACGCGGGCATCCAGCCAGGTGAGCGCACTCGCCACGTCGCTGCGCCAGCGATAATCGGCCTTCGCATCACCGCGCGTCGGCCCACCATTAATGATCCCGACGGGCTTTCCCGCCGCCTTCGCATCGAGCACGAAGCGATACCCGCTCGTCACCGCAAGGCTCGTCCCGACGGTCAGCACCGAGCCCGCCGCTGCCGCGAGCTCGCGCGCCCGCGACTTTTTCACCTCGGGCACATTTTCTCCGAAGTAGACGACGTCGGGCTTCAGCGCGAGCGACCCACACACGAGGCACGGCACCATAACAAAGCGATCGACCCACGCCTGATCGAGCGTGACATCGCCATCGGGATTGACGAGCTCGGGGGCCACCCGAACCGCCTCCAGGTAGCCGGGGTTCGCCGCCGCTAGCCGCGCATCGAGCGACGCGCGCGCCTCCGTCGCGCCACAGTCCAGGCAGCGCACAATATCGAGATCGCCATGCAGCGTAACGACGTCCGCCGCGCCCGCCTCGGCATGCAGCCCGTCGACGTTTTGCGTCACGAGCCCCGCGATCAGGCCCGAGCCTGCCCACGACGCCAGAATTTCGTGCGCTCGGTTGGGCCGCGCTCGATCCATGTGCCGCCATCCCACAAAGGAGCGCGCCCAGTAGCGGTGACGCGCCTTCGGGTCGTGGCGAAACTCCTGGTAGGTCATGGGCCGATGCCGCGTCAGCGAGCCGTTCGGGCCGCGATAGTCCGGGATCCCCGAGTCCGTGGAGACCCCCGCGCCCGTGAGCACCAGCGGCCGCGTCTCGCGCAGCAGCCGCAGAATCCCGGCGCTCGCGATCGTGGCGTCCTGCAGCGGCGCCGTTTCCGCGACGACGCGCTGAATCGAGCGAATCGCGCTGTGATGCGCGAGCGCCGCAGGGTGGGAGGTATCGAAGGAATCATTGCCGGACATGGTGCCTTCAGGCTATCGCGCGCCCTGTGTCTCGAGCGCAAAAATGTGTCACCATTGGGCCAGACACCCTCCAAGCTCACAAAGGATGAGACGTGACTGAAAAGCTCAAGATCATTGACGCTGTGAAGGCCATTAACTGGAACCGTATCGAGGACGAGAAGGACCAAGAAGTCTGGGATCGTCTCACCGCGAATTTCTGGCTGCCGGAGAAGGTGCCGGTGTCCAATGACATCCAGTCCTGGGCGACGCTGAACGAGGACGAGAAGACGATGACGACCCGCGTCTTTACCGGCCTGACGCTGCTCGACACGATCCAGGGCACGGTCGGCGCCGTCTCACTGCTGCCGGACGCCACGACGCCGCATGAAGAAGCCGTCCTGACCAATATTGCGTTTATGGAGTCGGTCCACGCTAAGAGCTACTCCTCGATCTTCTCCACCCTGATTTCGACCGCGGAAATCGATGAAGCCTTCCGCTGGAGCGAGGAGAACCCGAACCTGCAGAAGAAAGCCGAAGTCATCCTCGGGCTCTACCACGGCGATGACCCGGAAAAGCGCAAGATTGCCTCGGTCATGCTCGAGTCCTTCATGTTCTACTCCGGCTTCTACGCCCCGATGTACTGGTCCGCGCACGCCAAGCTGACCAACACTGCCGACCTCATCCGCTTGATCATCCGCGACGAAGCTGTCCACGGCTACTACATCGGCTACAAGTACCAGCGCGCGATCGAGAACCAGTCGGCTCAGCGCCAGGCCGAGCTGAAGGACTTCACCTACGAGCTGCTCGATGAGCTCTACGACAACGAAGAGCAGTACACCGAAGACCTCTACGATCCGCTCGGCCTGACCGAAGACGTCAAGATGTTCCTGCGCTACAACGCGAACAAGGCACTGATGAACCTTGGGTACGAGGCGCTCTTCCCGAAGGATGCGACGGCCGTGAACCCGGCGATCCTTGCAGCACTGTCCCCGAATGCTGACGAGAACCACGATTTCTTCTCTGGCTCTGGTTCTTCCTACGTCATGGGTAAGGCCGAAGAGACCGAGGACGAGGACTGGGAGTTCTAGCTCGGGATGGCTAAGGGCACGGCACGGCGCTGGATCGCGCTCCTCGGCGCGATCATCTTGTGGCTTGGTATCGCCTTCACCCTGTTGATGGCGGCAGTCGTCATATACAACGTCGTGAAAGGTGATCCGGTCAGCTGGGTGGTGTTTCCGATTGCGCTCGGATGGAACCTCCTTGGATATGCGCTCATTAAATTCAGTGGCGAGCGCTTCGGCGATGTCATGAACACATGGACCGGATAGGCGCGAAGCGGCGCAAGCTCCTATCAGTCCTCGGTCTTGCCGTGGGCACCCTGATCGCGGCAGCTGCGGTGTCCGGCCACCGCAGCTATCCGCCGGCCCAGCCACTTTTCCAGGCTGGCGTCTGCCCTAACGAGGACGGTCAGATCCAGGAGATCCCCGTCGGAGACGCAGCTTCATCGGTGATCTCGGATGCCTGCGACGAGGGGTGGTCAATAGCAGCCCCGGCCCCGAGTACTCCCGACACGGATGAGGGCCAGGCCCTTGCGGCGCTCGCACGCAACGCCCTGCGCGATGTGTCGACGCTGTCGCCGAAAGTTGCCGGAATCGTGCCCGCTCAGCGGGTGGCGTATGCCGGCTGGTCAGCGAATTGGCGATACGTGTGGCCGCGAGACGCTGCCTTTGTTGGTACTGCGCTCGCGAGGACCGGGCAGCTTGTGTCAGCTACCGAGATCTACCGGTTCCTCGCCGCGCACCAGCTCGATGACGGGACGTTTCGGGCCAGATATAAGCCGGATGGCACTCCTCCCGATGACCGCTCAGCGCAGTTCGAATCGGTGGGTTGGTACGTCTGGGGACTCTCCCAACTCGTGGCACATATGGGTCCGGAAGAGCGAAGCGCTCTCTGGGCAGAGTTCGGAACATCCATTCTCGCGGCGACGGATGCGATGCTTCGGGAAACCGCTACGGGTCTGCCTGCGCCGAGCTCGGATTACTGGGAGCGCGGCGAAACCAGCTTGACTCTATCGACGGCTGCGATGACCCTCGCCGGGTTGCGGGCCGTTTCACCCATCGTCGAAGGGATCGAGCTGCCGGAGGAACACTCACGCATCGTGGTGCTCGCCGAGACCACCGCGGCCCGACTCATTGACGAGATTGTGGAGCATTTCGGGCCAGACTATGGCCGCTACGGCGGAGGCACGGCGCCCGATGCTGCGGTGGCGTTCACGCTCCCACCCTTCCAACCGCTCGCCCTGCCCGGGGCTTTCGAAGCCTGGCAGGAATCTCTGCCCCGCCAATTCGTCGAGGTATCCGGCGGCTACGCTCCGGGGGCCGGGTGGAAGAAGGATGGCCTGTCGTGGACACCCGAAACCACGCTGCACGCCTGGGTTGCGGCGGAGGCAGGCTTAGCGACGAAAGCCAAGGAGATCTTGGTGTGGACGGCTGCCCACACCACGCAGACGGGAGCGATCCCCGAAAAAGTCTCCGTCGAAGGAAAGCCGAGCGCGGTGGCACCGCTTGCATGGTCGTCCGCCAACGTCGTCCTCGCCTACCTAGCGTTGGATGACCAAGAACCGCTTGAGAAAACCCTGGAGACAGCTCGCCCGTGAGCTACTGAAGGATCCGTCCCTCGGCATCGATCGATTGCGTGTTAACGAGCAGCAAGATCGCCTCAATAATCGCCCAGATCGCTGTGATGACTGCGCCAAATCCGAGTGTGAAAACCGTGATGAGGAGCTGCGCGAGACCGCGGCCGATAAAGCCGAGATAGAAATTGTGGATGCCCAAGGTCCCGAGAAAGAGCGCTAACAGGGCTGCAAGAATGCGTGAGCGGTGGGAGATGTGGGCCGGTCGAGGCGGGGGATAGGGGGCGTAGTACTGGTCCGGCTGAGGGTAGTTTTCAGGACCCGAACTCTCTGGGCCGCCCTGAGCATAGTGAGCATCTGGATAGGAATAGCGCGGCCTGGACTGGTGCGGGGGATTGCGGCGCTCATCCTGCCACGGATCATGAGGCGTAGACATCGATGCTCCTAGCTTCTCGCAGCCTTCACAAGCGAGGTTATCAGCGCTGTTGACCGCATTGCTACGACCGTTTGAGTAGTTCGCTGACCGTAACGAACGCATAGCCCTGAGCGCTGAGGCTGCCGATGAAGGTATCGAGTTCACCCATGAGTTCATCGCTCGGATCGCCCCTACCATCGTGGGCGAGGACGATCATGCCGGGCGAAGCGGAGGCTTCGTTTCGTTTCCGCACCTCGGCGGCGTGGGCGCCGGGGAAATGGTGGGACCACAGCACGGCCGTCAGACCGAGATCTGCGTAGCTGCGCAACGACGGCGAATCTAATCGGCCGTAGGGCGGGCGGCCAAGCCGCGGTGCCGGGGCGCCGGTGGCGATAATCGCCGCTTTAGTCTCGCTAAGGCGTCGGCTGAGGTCGGAAAAGCTCTGCCGCAGATAGTCGACGTGCTCCCACTCGTGGATCCCGACCTCGTGACCCTCCCGGGCTTCGCGGGCGATGAGATCCGGCAGTTTTTTCACCGCCGAGCCGATAACAAAAAAGGTCGCCTTGGCTCGATGCTTAGCCAAGATGTCGAGGACCTTCGGCGTCCAGCGCTCATCCGGGCCGTCATCGAAGGTGAGCGCTACGAGTTTGTCGGCGGGATTGGTCCGAAACACCGTCTCGACGCGAAGCGCCGCCGGCACATCTTCGCTGCGCGGAGCGACCCGCTCGGCGGGCTTCAAATGGCGGGGGAGGACGCGACCGATTCCGAGGCCTAGCGCCAAGATAAGAACAGCGCAGATCGTGGCGAGAATGATCCGTCGCCACCGCCCCCCGGGTGGATTCATGAGATAACTGTACTGCGCCATAATGGGGTATGAGTTTCCTCGTAGATCTGGCCCTGGATCTCGTCGGCGATGCGTTCATATCAAAGCCCTCACAACGCAAACGCCGCATGCGAAAACTCAAAGCCTGCGCCGCCGATGTTGCGCGCGGCGACCTGCCTGCCTTGAACCCCGAAACCCCCGCGACGGGCGCTATCCAGCCTGGATCAATCGCGTGGGCAAAGCTGCCCGCGATCAAACCTGTTGTCGTGCTCGCGATCGCTGGCCAGACGGTTGCGGCGCTGGTAGACCCCGCGACGCCGGGGGCGATCAGGCTGGAGCACCTGGCCCAATTCGATGTCCTGAAAAACCGCAACGCGGTCGATATCCCCCACCTGAAGAAGCTGCCCGCCGATCAGCTCTATAGCGAAGGCAAGCAGCTGCGCCGCTCTGACTTTCAGCTCGTTGCCGCAGCCCTCGGCTACCCAACTGGCGAAGGACGTTCATGATCAAGCGCGCGATCGGCGCGATCCTCGACTTCATGAGCGACGGCCTGCCGACGGAAAAACTCTTCCGCGGGTGGTACCTGCGAGGCCTCACCGTGACTGCCACCCCCGTGCCGACAGGGGCGGTCCCGCCCCTGAGCTATGACACGTCCCTTCACGTCTACCGAACGGGCATGGTCGCGTGGGTCAAGATGGACAAGCCAGAGCCCGTCATCGTGCTGGCCAAAGACAGCGAAGCAGCGTATCTGGGCCGGCTCGTTGCCGCGAGCGATCCGGCAGTCCTCGCGTTTGCGAGCCTGCGACGTGCCCGTTTCCTGCGCGGGCGCACCGCGCTCGATCTCACCCGGGCCTATCGCCTGCCGCTTAACCTCACGGGCAGGTTCGCCCGGCGCGCGGACGCACTGAAGCTGGAGGATTGGCGAGTGACCGAAGAGGAATTTGCCCAGATCGGGCCCGCTCTCGGTCGGCCAGGAGACTGACCTCCTACCAGGCGGCACACCTGCTTGAACAAAACCGTACCCTCGACCAGGATCTGGTCATGACGACGCGCGCTTTCTACCGGCATCTTGGTGGCAACTGGTTCGAATCGACGGAGCACGCCGAGGGGGCGTGGAACCCGGAACAGCAACACATGGCCGCGGCCTGTGGCCTGCTCGCCCAGGAACTCGAACGCCACGTCGAACTCCAAGACGGCTCCACTCCGGCCGGTCCTGCCAAGCGCTTCGCCCGCCTCGCCTTCGACATCATGGGCCTCCTGCACGGCGGCCGCTTCCAGGTCATCGTCGAGACGATCCGGCCCGGCAAAACAATCGAACTCATCCAGGCTGCGATGGTCAAAGACGGCCGCGAACTCCTCGTGCTGCGCGCCTGGCGCCTCATGACCTCCAACTCGGCGGAAATAGAAGGCTACGAGGACACCGACATTCCCGGGCCCGCCGAATGCGAGCCCTATCCGGAGATGACGAAATGGCCCGGCGGCTTCATCCGCGCCACCACCTTCCGGCAATCGGCCCGCTCCCGACTGGGCAACGGCGTCGTGTGGATGACGACGAAGCACGACGTGTGTGAGGGCCGGGAAACCAGCCCGTTTGCCCGGCTCATGGGCATGGCCGACACGACGAACGGTGTCATGCCGCGCGGCTCGAAAGACGAGTGGATGTTCCCCAACGTCGACCTGACGGTCTACCTCTACCGCGAACCGGTCGGGGACTGGATCGGCTTCGACGTCCAACAGTCCATTGGCCCCGACGGCATCGGCGTGACCTCCACCGTGCTGCACGATACCGCCGGGCCGTTTGGCCGCGCCGAGCAGATCCTGACGGTGCGAGACATGAGGTCTCATCCGTAACCAGGCGGACATATCCGCGTCACCTTCGTCCGTACGCTGAGGCCGTGAGCACAGTGGAAAACCCGATCGTCAGCGTGCGCGGTTTGGGACGCGGCCAGGGCAGCGCCAGTGGCGATGTCCTCGAGGGTGAGGTGTTCGGTCTCGCGGATCCGGGCCGCGGCGGCGAGGCCCGATTGCATGGATGCGAAGGCGCCGGCGAGCGTCGTGACCGGGTCGACGATGTTGAAGGCGTAGAGCAGGAAGGCCACGAGCGTGGAGACGGCGAGCTCGCCGGAGCTCACCCGCCAGGCCCCGAGCCCAAGGATCGTGATGATGGCGAGCTGGATGCCGCCGCCGGCGACCGTCCACACGAGCGCGGAGTATCACACCGAGCGGATCGAAAAGTGGGCGGATTCCTCGGCCTTGGACCGCACCCGCGCGATCTCCCGCGCCTCGGCGCGCGAGGATTTCACGGTCCGCAGGGCGCGCATGCCGCTTTCTAACGCGGCGCCGACCTCCCCGATCGCGTCCTGCGCCTGCTTGTCCGCCTTCCCGATTTTCGGCATGAGGACGACGGTGCCGATGAGCGAGACAGTGCTTGACGATCTGGACGACGCCCGTGGCCACAGCTTCCCGCAACAGCACCGTATCGGAGGTCACGCGGGTGATGAGCTCGCCGGTTTTGAGGGCCTGAATGTCCTCAAGGCGGGCGCGAAGAAACCGCTGGATGAGGCTCGGTCGCGCATCGAGGACGATGTTTTCGGCCAGGCGCCCGGCCCAGGAAAATCCCGAGGCTGATCGTCGCGAGGCGGGGACGCACATAGCCCCACAGCAGGGCGATGCCCTCGCCAAAGGGCGGGGCCTTCGCCTCGGTCGCGGGCGAATCGGGCGAGGTGGCAGGAGCGGTCATAGCGGAATCCGTCCAGAGGAAACATGGGTGGCAGCGCCCTGAGCCTGGGCCCCCGGGCGCCCACTCTTCCTCCTTGCGGCCCATTTTTAGGGCATAGACAGCCGGATTCAAGCCTTTTTGAGACACTAGTACCATGACTGAAAAATCCGTTAAGCCCAGCATCCTTGTCGTGTGCACCGGCAATATCTGTCGCTCCGCCATGGCCGACGTCATTTTGACGCAGCGGGCCGCCGAGCGCGGCATTGCGGTCGAGGTCGTCTCGGCCGGCATCAGCAATGAGGAGGCGGGCAACCCGATCGACGATCGCGCGCAGCGCGTGCTGCGCGATGCGGGCTACGAGATCCCGCGCCACGCCGCCCGCCAGGTCCGCCCCGGAGAGCTCGCCGGCTACGATCTCGTCCTCGCGATGACCGACCGACACTTCTCCGCACTCAGGCGCATCGCCGAACGCGACGGGGTTAGCACGGATAACGTCCGCATGTGGCGGGAGTTCGATCCCGAGCTGCCGAGCGGAACGCCCGTCGGCACCGAGTTGGACGTGCCGGACCCGTGGTACGGCGGACACCAGGACTTCCTCGACACGCTCGCCGTTGTTGAGGGTTCTGCCGACGCCGTGCTCGACGCCGCCATCGCCGCCGCGAAGGCGAACTAGAGGTAGCGGCCCAGTCCCTCGAGCGCCGCGAAGCCCGTCGGTTCGCCGCCGAGCATCTCGATCTCGACGATGGGGGCGGACAGCGCGCTCGCGAGCTGCCGGATGTAGTCGGCTTCGCTCGCGCGCCGCTGCTCAAAGACCTCCCCGAGGCCGGGCGGGGTGCGGCGGTTGACGGCCAGCGCGCCGACGGAAATCCCGAGTTCACTGAGCGAGCGGGCAAATTCGATCGTCTCGAGCACGGGCATCCGCTCGGCAGTCAGCGCAAGGACGAAACTCGTCGCGGCCGTGTCGCTCAGGTGTTCGCGAAACCGCGTAAAGAGCGTGCGGCGCCGGTCCAGCACCGCGCGGATATCGGCCTCGCGCTCCTTGTCCTTTTTGCGGTAACCGAGCGCCTCGGCCGCGTCGGAAAACGATTCGGACTTCTTCCGCCGCGAGATCAGCGCATCGGTGTACACCGCCATCATGTCCGGCAGGCGCATGAGCCGCGCGGTGTGCCCCGTCGGGGCCGTGTCGAACACGATGAGGTCGTAGCGCCCGGCGGCATCATCGACGACGATCTGCGCGATGCGCTCCATGAGCGCAGACTCGTGGGTGCCCGGCGAATCGCGCACCACCGCGAGGTAGGTATCGACCTGGCCCTGCATCCCGTCGGCGACGAATTTCTTCATCGTCTCGCCGACGACGGCCAGGTGCTCGGCCGCGATCGCGGCCGGGTCGAGCTCGACGCCATCGAGCCTGCCGGCCCCCTCCCACAGGGTGACGGGAACGGCGCCGACGCTGCGGTCCCACAGGTGGCCGAGGTTGTGGGCCGGGTCGGTGGAGACGACGAGGACGCGCCCGCCGGCCTGCGCGCGGGCGAGGGCGGTGGCGGAGGCCAGCGTCGTCTTGCCGACGCCGCCCTTGCCGGAAAAGAACAGGATGCGGTGGTGATCGGCGAGATCGCGGATCGCGGGCATGTGTCTCCTAGCAGCAGCCGATGTGGTCAAAGGGGGAGCGCTCCATCCCCATGCGGGTGTGCCATTCGTGCAGGTCTTCGCGCAGATAGGGCCACAGCTCGGCGGTCTCATAGGCCATGGGGTTCGGGATGCCGAGCGCCTCGCCAAGGACGACGAGCATGAAAAAGTCGTTCTCATCGCGCGCGGTGCGGGCCATCGTGCCCCGGTAGCGCGCGTAGTAGTACTCGTGCCAGCCGGCCTTAAACGCCTGCCATTTCTCCTTCAGGGTGCGAGGTTCGAAGTCGAGCGAGCCCGCGGGAATGCGGCGCTCGCCATTGATCTCGACGGCATCGTAGCGCTCGGGCTCCTGCGTCATGACCTCTCCTCTCCTCGTGCCGGGTGGGCGGCCGGCCACGTCGGCCCGACCGCCCACCAAGGCTGCGCAATCGCGCGTTAGATATCGTGCTCGACGGGCTCGGCGGCGCGAACCTCGGCATCCGGATCGTCCTGCGTCGGCGCCTTGACCATCGCGCGGATGGACTCGACGGAGACGAACAGCGCACACACCAAGATGATGATGTCCAGCACGAGCAGCAGCCAGTTGCCGTCCTTGTAGAACGTGCCCAGCTGCACAACGAGCGCGAGCACGCTCATCGCCAAGATGACGCCGAACGGAATCATCGTCACGAGCGCGAGGCGCTTCTTGCGCAGCAGGATGACGGTCACGATCGCGAGCGAGAGCGCCGCCATGAGCTGGTTGGTCGTACCGAACAGCGGCCAGATGATCATGCCACCTTCGCCGTCGGCGCCGGCCGCAAAGCTCAGTGCGAGGCAGACGACAAGGACGATCAGCGTCGCGGAGATGTGCCGCAGCTTGACCCCCATGAGCTCGCCGGCTTCCTGGACGACGAAGCGCTGCAGGCGCACGCCGGTGTCCATCGTCGTGGCGGCGAACAGCACGGCCATCGTCGCGAGCACCGTCGCGGACAGCGAGTGCGGGATGCCGAGCGCGCTTTCCATGATCGCGCCGCCGCCGTCGACGAAGGCATTCACCCCACCCTGGCCGAAGGCCGAGTAGACGGCCTCCCAGTCGGCCAGCGTCTTGAAGCCCGCGGTCGTCGCGATGATCGCACCGAGCGCGAGCAGGCCCTCTCCGACGGCCCCGAAGTAGCCGACGAAGCGAGCATCGGTTTCCTTATTGAGCTGCTTGGAGCTGGTACCCGAGGCCACCATGCCGTGGAAGCCGGAGACCGCGCCGCACGCGATCGTGACGAACAGCAGCGGCACGATCGAGGGCGTGCCTTCCGGCACGGCCTGGTTGACGGCCGGCGCGACGACGGTCGGCATCGTGATCAGCACCGAAATGTAGAGCAGGCCGAGCCCAACAAAGAGCTGCAGCCCGTTGATGTAGTCGCGCGGCTGCAGCAGCACCCACACCGGCAGCATCGAGGCGATGCCGGCATACAGGAACAGCAGCAGGATCCAGAATGCCTTGGCGGACAGGCCAAGGACGGTCTCGGGCAGCACGACGGGCACCTGGTCGCCCAGGATGATGAGGGCATACAAGGCGATAACGCCGACGACGGAGACGATCGGCAGATTCCACTTCAAGCGGTAGATCGCCTGGCCGACGAGCAGCGCGACGACGAGTGCGCCCCAGGTGGGAATGACGGCCGTCGGCGTGCCGACGAGCAGCCCCGCGATGACGACGGCGAAGGCCGCGTTGACCATCAGCAGTAGCAGGAAGATGACGACGAGGAAGAGCACCTTGCCGCGATCGCCGATGTAGCGCCCCGACAGGGAGCCGATCGACTTGCCCTTGTTGCGAACCGAGGCCCACAGCACGCCAAGGTCGTGCATGCCGGCGAAGAACACCGTGCCGAGCGTGACCCAGAGGAAGGCCGGCAGCCAGCCCCAGATGACGGCGACGGCGGGACCGACGATGGGCGCCGCGCCCGCAACCGAGGTGAAGTGGTGGCCCCACAGCACGAGCTTGTTCGTGGGGACGTGGTCGATGCCGTCTTCAAATTCGTGCGCCGGCGTGACGAACTTCGAGTCGAGCTGCAGCACCTTTGCCGAAATGAAGCGAGAGTAGAGGAAGTAGCCCGCCAGCATCATCGCGATGCCGACGACGGCGAGCACAAGTGAGTTCATAGGAACACTCCTAGATCCAGGGGTGCGCGCCGCCGAAAGTCACGGACATGGTTCGGCTGCGTGGCGCACACCACGAAGGTGGGTATCCCTAAGCTAAACCATCATGTGGTGAAAATGACACACCTTGCCGATATGTCACCAAATCGTGTCCTTAGCGCGGCTGCACCGGCGGCTCGGCCGACCACGGGAAGACGATCCAGTCATCGGTCTGCTTCCACACGTAGTTCGGCACGACGATCGAGCGCGGCTTGTGGTAGATCACGGCGGAGCGCACGTCGGCGCCCTCAAACTCGCCGAGCAACTCCATCACCTTGGCAAGCGTCTTGCCGGAATCGGCGACATCGTCGACGACGAGGATCTTCTTGCCGGGCAGATCGGTGGTGTCCATGAGCGGATCGAGCAGCAGCGGCTCGTCGAGGGTTTCGTTGACGTCAGTATAAAACTCGACGTTCATTGTGCCCATGGCCTTGACGCCGAGGGCGTAGGAGACGGCGCCGGCGGGCAGCAGGCCGCCGCGGGCGACGGCGACGACGAGATCGGGCCGCCAGTGATCGTCGACGATCTGTTGGGCCAGTTGGCGCGCGCTCGCGCCGAAATCGTTCCAGGTCAGCACCTCGCGGACGATGTCCGCATCCGTGCTCGCGCCGTCGTCAAAAGCAGTCATGAATCGATTCTAAAGCCCGCACCCACAACGTACGGAAGATCACGACGAATCGGACATCGCTGGGCTTGAAAGTCCCGGCTCTGCCCTGTTTGACTCACATTCGGCCTACTTACGACCACCGATAAGGACACTGATGTCTCACTCATCGCCGCACGGCAACGCTGCCTCGGTCGAACCCTATGACGAAATCGACGCCCCGGAGCTGTCCGAGGTGCCCCTGGCAACCCCCGAGGAACGCGCCAATCCCGCTCGCGTGAACCGCTCTTGGGTGATCTCCCTGTTCGGCACCGCCGTCGGCGCCGGCGTGCTGTTCCTGCCGATCAATGCGGGCGCGGGCGGCGTCTGGCCGCTGCTTATCGTGACGCTCCTGATCGGTCCCATGACCTACTTCTCCCACCGCGCGCTCGCGCGCTTTGTGTGCGTCTCGCCGAAGAAGGGCGAGGACATCACCCTCGTCGCCGAGGACTATTTCGGTCCGCTCGCCGGCAAGGCCATCACCGTCTTGTACTTCTTCGCGATCTACCCGATCGTCCTCATCTACGGCGTGGGCATCACAAACACGCTCGACTCGCTTATCGTCAACCAGCTGGGCGGCCCGCAGATACCGCGCGCGATCCTCTCGCTCGTGGCGATCTCGCTGCTCATGCTCGTCATGCTTGTTGGCCAGCGCATCATGCTCATCGTGACGCAGGCGCTCGTCTACCCGCTGATCTTCCTGCTGTTTGCGATCTCGATCTACCTCATTCCGTCCTGGAGCCTTTCCGGCCTGTCCTCGCCGACGGACCTGGGCGGGATGCTGTTCGCCGTTTGGCTCGTCATCCCCGTGCTGGTGTTCGCGTTCAACCACTCGCCCGCGATCTCGCAGTTCTCGCTCGCGATGCAGCGCACGCACGGCGAAGCGGCGGCCGATAACGCCTCCAAGGTGCTCATTCGCACGGCCGCGCTGCTCGTCGGATTCACGATGTTCTTCGTGTGGTCCTGCGTGCTGGCGCTCGGCTCCGATGGGCTTGCGGCGGCGCGCGAAGCGAACCTGCCCGTGCTCTCGCACCTGGCAAACGTCCACGGCGCGCCCGTCATCGCCTACCTCGGCCCGGCCATCGCGATCGCCGCGATCTGCTCCTCGTTCTTCGGCCACTACCTCGGCGCGGCCGAGGGCGCGGCTGGCATCGTGCGAAATATCGCGCCGAATGCGACGAAGTCGATGGGGGAGAAGAAGCTGGCGCTCGGCGTGGCAGCGTTCATCTTCCTTACGACGTGGGCTGCTGCGATCATCAACCCCGAGATCCTCGCTCTGATCGAATCGCTGTCCGGCCCGGTCATCGCCTCGATTCTCTACCTCATGCCGATGTACGCGATCTACAAGGTGGAGGCGCTCAGGCCCTACCGCAAGCAGGCCTCGAACCTCTTCGTCATCATTGCGGGCCTCGTGGCCGTGGGCGGGGTGACGTTCTCGCTGTTCCGCTAACGCTCGGACCGAACGATGCGGGCGAGGCGCCGCGCGGTGGCAGAAAGTCGCGCGCCCTCGCCCGTAATCATGCGCAGTTCGCGGCCAAGGCGCAGCGTCGTCGGGATCTCGACGAACGTACCGGCCGCGAGTTCCGCCGCGATGGCCAGGCGCGGCACGACGGCAAGGGAGCCGTGGGCCACCGCCCGCAAGATCGCGGCAGCTGAGGAGACCTCTGGCAGCTGCGAGGGCAGGTAGGTGCCCTCGCGCAAGCATGCTTCGGCGAGGACCTCGCGCGTTCCCGAGCCCTCCTCGCGCAGCACGAGCGGCAGCTCGATGAGGCGGGCCGCGGTGAGCGCCGCAGCTCCGGGCAGGCCGTGGGCCGCTGCCGCATGAGGCGTGGCGATAAGGACGAGCTCGTCGCGCCCCCGGCCGGTTATGGCTGATGCGGGCCGGGCGGGCCACAATAGCGAGGTGCTATCTGACGACCCCCGCGTAGTTCGACCCTCCCGCGGCCACCGCGTCCGCACCTGGATCGCTGGTTTTCCGCGCCTGCTGACCGGCATCGCCATCGCGGCGCTCGCGGCCGGAATCGCCTACGGCGTCAATGCGTTCGTGCCGCTGCTGTCCGCGCTGCTCGTCGCGATCATCCTAGGCGTGATCTTGCGCAATACCGGTCTCATTCCCGCGGCCGCCGAGCCGGGATTTGCGTTCGTGGGCCGCACCATCTTGCGGCTCGGCGTCGTCCTGCTGGGATTGCGGCTCTCGATCCCGCAGGTCCTCGAACTCGGCTGGGGGGTCATCGCGATCATCGTTGTGACAGTCGCCTCCACCTACGCCATCGGCCTGGGGCTTGGGCGATTGCTGCGCATCGAACATGCGACGACGGTCCTGACCGCGACGGGTACCGCGATCTGCGGGGCCGCCGCCGTCGCGGCGATGAGTTCCGTCGTGCGCAGCGATGACGAGGAAGCAAGCACCGACGAAGCGGCCGCGACCGCCGTCGCCTCCGTCACGCTCTTTGGAACCGTTGCCCTGCTCGCGCTGCCGCCGCTGGCGGCGCTCCTTTCGCTCGCCCCGAACGCGACGGGGGTGTGGATCGGCGCCGCCGTGCACGAGGTGGGGCAGGTCGTCGCCGGCGCCGGGATCGCCGCCTCTTACCTGACCGACGCGAGCGCCGCGACCGCGCTGGTTGATACCGCCGTCGTCACCAAACTCGGCCGCGTCGTCATGCTCGCGCCCCTTGTCGCGCTCGTCGGCGCCCTCGAAACCCGCCTAGCCCGGCGGATCGCCGCCGAGCAGGTCTCCCGCAGCGAAGCCGACGACGTCCTTGCCGGGCGCCGCGTCGATCACACTCGAGCGCGCGACATCTCGCGGCCGCCGATCATCCCGGCATTCGTGGCGGGCTTCTTGCTGATGGTCATCATCCGGTCGCTGACCGATCTGCCGGTCGCCTTCCTTGCCGCGGCCGATACGACGGCGACGATCCTGCTGACCTGCGCCATGGTCGCGATGGGTGCGGGCGTGCGGCTCAAAAAGCTCGTGACTTCCGGGGCGAAAGCCCTCGGACTTGGCGCAATTCTTGGTGTGGTGGCCGCCATCATTTCGCTGCTTGGGACGATTATGTTGGTTTAAAGCGCCGTTTCAGGCCATCAAGGGGGGACCATGATTGGCGATCGCCGCGACCAACTCGTCGCCGACCTACGCAGATACATCACTGGATTCTCATCGCCCTGTTCGTCACGCGCGAGGGCTTCCAGTTCTCCGCCTGGCTTGAGCCTAGGACGTGGATCGGCGTCGGGGGATTTGCTCTCATTATGGTGGCAGGGCGCCGCTACTACGCGGCGAAAGAAGTAGCCGACAGGGACAGGTAAGTGGTTGTAGCCGCCGCCGTGAGTTGGCCGACGGATCCGTGCAGTTCGTCGATACGCTCGGAACCGCTGAAGGTGCAGTCCTCGCGTCGTCCAGGTCTTTCGAGATTCGCGAACTTAACCGCCGTCGAAGCCTGATTCGCGAGAGTTCACCTGTCTCAAGTCCCAGATAAATGTGCGATCCACCGCCTATCGTTAGGGGCGTGATCACCATTGCTGCCCCCCGCGAGCCAGCGCCGGAAACGCGGGTTGCTCTCGTTCCTGAAACTGCCTCTGCCCTCACGCGCGCGGGCCATCGCGTCCTCATTGAAACCGGTGCGGGCCTCGCCGCCGGGCACACCGACGCGGACTACGAAAAGGCAGGTGCCGACGTCGTCGCCGGGATCGACCTCGCCGTGATCGACGTCCTTGCGCACATCACCCCGCTACCGCACGAAGCGATCGCGCGGCTGCGGCGCGGCGCCGTCACCATCGGCCTCATGGCACCCTTTACCGACGAGCGCCTCGCGGCCCTGACCGAGGCGGGCGTCACCGCGCTCGCGTTCGAAAAGGTCCCGCGCACCTCTCGCGCGCAGGCGATGGATGTTCTTTCCTCGCAGGCGCTCGCGGCCGGCTACCGCTGCGTGCTCGAAGCGGCGATCCGCCTGCCGCGGTTCTTCCCGCTCGCCATGACGGCCGCGGGCACCGTCCCGCCCGCGAAGGTCGTCGTGCTGGGCATCGGCGTTGCCGGGCTGCAGGCGATCGCCACCGCGAAGCGGCTCGGCGCGAACGTCGCCGCGAACGACATCCGCCCCTCCTCGGCCGAAGAGGCCCGCTCCGTCGGCGCTACCTTTATCGACGTCGGCCTCGATACCGCCGAAGGCACGGGCACCGGGGGCTATGCGCGCGCACTCGGGCAGGATTCCGCCGCCCGGCAGCAGGCCGCGCTCGCCCCGCACATCGCCGACGCTGACGTCCTCATCACCACCGCGGGCGTGCCCGGCAAGAGCGCGCCGCGCCTCGCGACCGCCGAGATGATCGCCGCGATGCGCCCCGGCAGCGTCGTGGTCGACATGCTCGCGGCCTCCGGCGGCAACGTCGAAGGCTCCGTCGCGGGCGAGGACGTCAAGGTCCCCTCCGCCCGCGGCGACGGCGAAATCACCATCGTCGGTCTCACGGTGCCCGCCGCCGACCTGCCCGCCGATGCCTCCCGCCTGTACGCGAAGAACGTCCAGAACATCATTAACCTGCTGGTGACCGATGACGGCTTTGCCGTCGACTTCGCCGATGACATCCTCGACGGCGCAGCCATCACCCACGACGGCGTCAACCGCCTCGCCGCCCCCGAGACGGGCCCGAGCGATCCGGAACCCGAACCCGATCCCACTCCGGCCGAAGATGCCCAGCCCACCGAAGGAGACCAGCCGTGATCACGATCCTCACGATCTTCGTCCTCGCCGCGTTCGTCGGCGTCGAAGTCGTCTCCAAAGTCTCCTCGACGCTGCACACCCCGCTCATGAGCGGCGCGAACGCCATCCACGGCATCATCCTCGTCGGCGCAATCCTCGTCACGGCGCACTCGCCGAACTGGATCCTGACGGTCCTCGGCTTCATCGCCGTCCTACTCGCCACCGTCAACCTCGTCGGCGGCTTCGTCATCACCGACCGCATGCTCGAAATGTTTAGCGCAAAGAAGGCGCCCAAGCCCGTCGGAAACGAAGGAGAGGCCAAGTGAAGCTCCTCAGCTACGACGTTGCCGCCCTGCTCTACCTCGTCGCGGCGGTCTGCTTCATCCTGGCCCTCAAGGGCCTGTCCAACCCGCGGCACGCCCGCCGCGGCAACATGCTCGGCGCGGCCGGCGCGGCCCTCGCCGTCGTCACTGCGCTGCTCTCCACCGACTTCTACGGCGCGAACCTCGCCGTCACCCTCGTGGCGATCGTCCTCGGCTGCCTCATCGCCGTGCCGTGGGCGCGCATGGTCAAAATGACCGACCTGCCCCAGCTCGTCGCGATCTTCAACGGCGTGGGCGGCGGCGCCGCGGCCGTCGTCGGCATCATGGAGCTCACCGAATGGGGTGGGGCGAACTCGACGTTCGCGACGTCCGCCACGGCCTTTGCGATCCTCGTCGGCTCCCTGTCGTTTGCGGGCTCGATGCTGACCTTCGCCAAACTCCAGGGCATCATGACGGGCCGGCCAATCGTCCTGCCCGCGGCCCCCGCGATCATGGCCGGCACCATGCTCATCAGTGCGGTTCTCGCCGTCGCGGTCGCCGTCACCGGCAACGTATGGCTCGGCCTCGCGCTGCTGATCGCGGGCCTGGCCTCCGGCGTCCTGACCGTGCTGCCCGTGGGTGGCGCCGACGTCCCGATCGTCATCTCGCTGCTCAACGCCTTCACCGGCCTGGCCGTCGCGGCCTCCGGCTTCGCGATGCCCAACACACTCATGCTCGTCGCCGGCACTCTCGTCGGCGCCTCCGGTTCCATCCTCACGATCGCGATGGCGAGCGCGATGGGACGCTCGGTGCTCGGCATCCTGTTCGGCGCCCTCAAGGGCGGCTCGACGGCCGGCTCGACCCAGCAGTCCGACCGTCCGGTGCGCCGCGCCCAAAGTGACGACGTCGCGATCGCGCTGGCCTACGCCTCGCGCGTCGTCGTCGTTCCCGGCTACGGACTCGCCGTCGCCCAGGCGCAGCACACCTGCGCCGAGCTCGTCACCGCCCTGCGCGAGCGCGGCATCGACGCGGTTTACGGCATCCACCCCGTCGCGGGCCGCATGCCCGGCCACATGAACGTCCTGCTCGCCGAAGCGAACGTCCCCTACGAACTGCTCATCGAGGCCGACGACGTGAACGCGGCCATGCCCTCCACCGACGTCGTGCTCGTCGTCGGTGCCAACGACGTCGTCAACCCGGCCGCCCGCACCGACCCGTCCGCGCCGATCTACGGCATGCCGATCATCAACGCGGACTACGCCGGCCAGGTCTTCTTCCTCAAGCGCTCCATGCGCCCGGGCTTCGCGGGAATCGAAAACGAGCTGTTGTTCTCGGACAAGACGCAATTGCTCTTCGGCGATGCCAAGGAGTCCCTCGCCGCGGTCGTCGCCGCCCTCAAGGAGGTCTAACCGGGCGGTAGCACTACTGCCGCGCGTGTCCCAACCGTTAACCTGAAAGGGTAACGGCGACGGGGGAGCGCGCATGGTAATGGTGCCAGCAAAAGCGATCGCGGCAGCGGCTGCGGTGTCAGCACTCATGATTTCCGGGTGCACGACGCCTGCCATGACGACATTCGAACCGAGCGATGATCTCATCCTCACGATGACCGAATCGAACAACGACGTCGGCTTCGATGCTGCATGGTGGGGGACCTTCGTCGCCAAGAACGGCTGCGTCGCACTCCAACTCGACGACAGCGGCTTCGCCATCCCCATCGTGCCGGCAACAGCAGAGCTCGTGAAGGACGCCGACGGCACCTACGGAATCCGCCGCGACGGCGTCACCTACGAATTCGGCAAACCCGTCATGGGCTGCGGCGGATACTTCACGGCCAAGGACTTTCCCGACCTGCCCGAGGTCGCCCGGTGCGTTGAGGCGGTAGGGATACCCGCTGAAGACTCGGTCGTCGTCATCAGCGATATCACGATCGACGAATAATCTCCTTACCGTTCTTTTCCCACAAACGTTGCGGCAATATGGGCATATTGGAATTTACGCAATATTAATCTGAGCTAATTAGCCCCCGCTAAGTCGCCGTATGCGGCCCGAGTCACACGGCGCACTTCCCCCAGAATTTCGCGGCTTTTGCCTGCCAACTAGGACGAGAGTCCCAGTTTTCTCCGACACGGCTGTCACCACAATGGAGACACCAGCGAAATCGTATATAAAAATTGGTGTGGGGCATTGTTAGCGAAAAAACTCGCGCACCCCCACTCGTGACACAGGTAGACCGGGTCATCAGGAGGCAGACCATGACGATCGATTCAGGTGAACGAGCCAGCGAGGCAGAACCACGCCCCGGAATGACCCGCCGTTCGGTCCTGGCCTGGGGCTCGGCCGTGGGGGCCGGCGCCGCGCTCATGTCCGCGGCCGGGTGCTCCTCCGAGTCCGACACCTTCGGCCTCGATAACCGCAATGTCGAATACCGTCCGCTGCCCGATGGCGCCAAGGAGATCTGGTCCGCGTGCGTCGTGAACTGTGGTTCGCGCTGCCCGCTGCGCCTCGTCGTTAACGACGGACAGATCGTGCGCGTCCTGCCGGACAACACCGGCGACGACTCGCTGCTCGGCCGGCAGATCCGCGCCTGCCCGCGCGGCCGCAACATGCGCCAGCGGATCTACAACCCCGACCGCATCAAGACACCGCTCAAGCGCGTCGAGGGTGCGAAGCGTTCCGAGGGCAAGTTCGAGGAGATCACCTGGGAAGAGGCCTTCGACCTCTTCGCGGAAAAACTCCGCCACACGATCGATACCTACGGCAACGAAGCGATCTACAAGAACTACGGCTCGGGCGTGTGGAACGCGCACCTGGGCTATTCCGGCGGCTGGCCGCGGCTGTTCAACCTGCTCGGTGGCTTCCTCGGCTACTACGGCAACTACTCCTACCTGCAGATCTCGCAGTGCACCCGTTTCCACTACGGCGCTCCCGATGAGCAGATCTCCAACTCGTTTGAAGACGCCATCGAAAACTCCAAACTCCTCGTGCTGTGGGGCAACAACCCGCAAGAAACCCGCATGAGCGGCGGCGGCCTGACCTTCGTGTCGAACTTCGCCCACCAAAAGGGCCTGCGCATCATCGTCGTCGATCCGCGCTACTCGGACTCTGCATCCGTGCTCGCCGACGACTGGATCGCGCCCCGCCCCGGCACCGACGCGGCCCTCGTCGCGGGCATCGCGCACGTCCTGTTCACCGAGAACCTTGCCGATACCGCCTTCCTCGATAAGTACTGCATCGGCCACGACGAAGAGCACATGCCCGACGGCGTGCCGGCGAACAACTCCTACCGCGCCTACATCATGGGCCAGGGCGAGGACGGCGTCGAAAAGACCCCCGAATGGGCGGCCGACATCACCGGCGTACCCGCCCACAAGATCGTCTCCTTCGCGCGCGAACTCGGCACCACCAAGCCGGTCAACATCTCCCAGGGCTGGGGGCCACAGCGCCACGCCAACGGCGAGAACCAGGCCCGCGCCATCTACACCCTGGCTGCGCTCACCGGAAACATCGGCATCCCCGGCGGCGGCACCGGCGGCCGAGAAGGCTACTACTGGCCGGTCACGCAGTGGTTCCCCGACGGCGACAACCCCGTCACGACGACGATCTCGTGCTACTCCTGGGTCGACGCGATCGACCACGGCGAAGAGATGACTGAGCTCAAGGACGGCGTGCGCGGCCGCGAACGCCTGCAAACCGGTATCAAGTTCCTGCTCAACTACGGCTCGAACATGTCCGGCAGCCAGCACGGCGACATCAACAAGACCCGCGCCGTCCTCGATGACGAAACCAAATGCGAATTCATCGTCACCGTCGACAACCAGTTCACCGCGACGGCCCGCATGTCCGACCTCATCCTGCCGGACTGCACCACCTCCGAGCGCTGGGACCTCATCCCGAGCGAATACACCGGCGACATGGCCTACCTCATCATGGGCGAGAAGGCGATCGAACCGATCTTCGAGTCCAAGCCCGCCTACGAAATGTGCACCGAAATCGCCAAGCGGATGGGCATCGAAGAGGAGTTCACCGAGGGCCGGGATCTGGAGGGCTGGGCGCGCTGGATGCAGGAGCAGACGGTCGCCGAGCACCCCGATTTTCCGAGCTTCGACGAACTGCGCGAGCAGGGCGTCTACCGGTACTACAACCCCGACGGCCTGACGGTCGCGCTGAAGGATTTCCGCGACGATCCCGACACCAACCCGCTCGATACCCCGAGCGGCAAGATCGAGATCTTCTCCAAGCAGCTGTGGGACATGGCCAAGACGTGGGAGTTCCCCGACGCGCTACCGGGCGACAAGATCACCGCGCTGCCCGAGCACGTGGACACCTGGGAAGGCGCACTGGAAGCCCGCACGAACAAGAAGTACCCGCTGCAGTGCATCGGCCACCACTTCAAGGGCCGCACGCACTCCACCTACGGCAACCTCACGCTCAACCGCGAGGCCCACCACCAGCGCGCGTGGATCAACACCCTCGACGCGAAGGATCGCGGCATCGAGAACAACGACATGGTCCGCATCCACAACGATCGCGGCACCATCCAGCTGCCCGCCATGGTCACGCCCCGCATCATGCCCGGCGTCGTCTCCGTGCCGCAGGGTGCCTGGCTCAACATCGACGCCGACGGCGTCGATCACGGCGGCGCCGTCAACATGTTGACCAGCCAACACAAGACGCCGTACGCCAAGGGCAACGGCCAACACACCGTCCTCGTCGAAGTCGAACCGGCCCCCGCCGGTGCTAGCTATCCGGACCCGGATCGGCACATCGACCTCAACGAAGCCCCGGTGACCTACACATCCACCTTCGAGACCGCGTCCGGCTCGAGCCCGAACGACGTCGCGCGCCAGGCCGCCGCCTTCGCCGCGATCGCGCTCGGGACCGCCGACGCCGGCACCCACGCATAAGGCACGGTGAGACATCATGGCGGAAAAACTCGGATTCTACTTCAACCAGACCCTGTGCAACGGCTGCAAGGCCTGCCAGATCGCCTGCAAGGATAAGCACTCGCTGCCCGAAGGCGTGACCTGGCGCCGCGTCGTCGAATACACCGGCGGCAGCTGGCAGCGCGACGGCAATACCGTCACGCCCAACGTCTTTTCCTACTACACCTCGATCTCGTGCAACCACTGCGAGGACCCGATCTGCGTCAAGGTCTGCCCGACGACGGCGATGCACCAAAACGAGGACGGCACGGTCTCCGTCGACGCCGATAAGTGCGTCGGCTGCCGGTACTGCGAATGGGCCTGCCCCTATTCCGCACCGCAGTACCACCCCGGCCTTGGCCACATGACCAAGTGCGACCTGTGCGCCGACTACCGCTCCGAGGGCAAGGACCCGGCCTGCGTCGCCGCCTGCCCCTCGCGGGCGCTCGGCTGGGGCCCGATCGACGAACTGCGCGATGAGCACGGCCACGTCGATAACACCGAGCCGCTGCCCGATCCCTCGATCACCCGGCCGCACCTCGTCATTACGCCGCACCGCGATGCGCAAACCTCCGGCTCTGGCACGGGCCAGATCATGAACCCGCGGGAGATCTAGCAATGAACGTCCACGAACTTCCCCTCATCTCCTTTACGATCCTCGCGCAGATGTGCGTGGGCGCCTTCGTGATCCTCGGGCTCATCCAGGTGATTGGCCCGCGGCTGTACCACCTGAGTGACGCCGAACGACGCGGCGGCGCCCCCGCCGCCACCGATGATGCAGCAACGACGAGCAGTGCCACGAGCAGCGAGCCCACGAACCCGATCGCCCGGCTGCTCAAGCGCTTCGGCCTCGACTACGTGCCCGCCACGAACGTGCTCGACAAGCTCACCGACCCGGCGCTGTTCGCCATCGGCCCGATCCTCGTGCTCGGCCTGCTCGGCTCGATGCTCCACCTCGGTAACCCGTTTAACGCGCTGAACACCTTCCGCCACCTCGGCTCGAGCTGGCTCTCGCGCGAGATCCTCTTCGGCGTCGGATTCGCCGCAGCCGGGTTCGTCTTTTCCTTCCTGCAGTGGAAGAAAATCGGCAGCCCGCGCCTGCGCCAGGCCCTCGGCGTCATCACCGCGCTCATCGGCCTGGGCCTCGTCTACGTCATGTCGATGGTCTACGCCTCCCTGCCCACGGTCCCGTTCTGGCACCTGTGGACGACGCCCGCGACGTTCTTCGTCACGACGTTCACTCTCGGGGCCCTTGCCGTCGGGGCCGGCCTGCTCACCGTGACGATGTGGCGCCGTCGGCGCCTCGGCGGCCGCGACGACGTGATCGATGACCGCACCCAGGTGATGCTGCAGCGCACCGTCGAGATCCTTGCGGTCGCGATCGTTGCCCTCGCCATCGCCCAGATCGTCCTGCTCATTTTGCAGCTCACGACGATGGGCGCGGACCCGGCCATGCCGGAGGCCTCGCGCGCCGCGTTCTACAACAACTGGTTCCTTGCCCGCATCCTCCTGCTCATCATCGGGGCATGCCTGCTCGGGTTCCTCATGTACCGCTTCGCGGCCGCCCACCGCTCGCTGCCCACCCTCGCGACCGTCGCGACGTGCGCCTTCGTCGTCGTCCTCGCCTCCGAGGTCCTCGGCCGGTCGCTGTTCTACGACGCGATGACCCGCATCGGAATGTAGCTGGCGAGCAAAAGGCGATAGCCTGACAAGCGTGGCGGCGTCGGAGTGTGCGCCACAAGCGGCCCACGACGGGCCGGAGCCGCCACGCGAGCATCTCGCGGCGCAGGGGAGGACCCGATGACAACGAACCACTCAACGCGCTCTGCCCTGTTCGCAGGCCTGGCCGCCAGCGCGCTGCTGCTGTCCGCCTGCGGCGGCGGTGGCACCCAGGCCCCGGCCGCATCGCCAGCGGCGACGGATACCGCTGCCAGCCAGGACCTTTCCGGCGATGTCTCCGTCTTTGCCGCGGCCTCGCTGAACAAGGCATTTTCGGATATCGCCGACGAGCTCGCCACCACCCACCCCGGCATCACGGTCACTTTCTCCTTCGAAGGCTCCTCCACGCTCGTGGACCAGATGGCCGAAGGCGCCCCCGCGGACGTCTTCGCCTCGGCGGACGAAAAGAACATGACGCGCGCCACCGAGGAAAACCTCGTCGGCGAAGCCAAGGAATTCGCCACCAACGTCCTGACCCTCATCGTGCCCGCCGGAAACCCGGGCGAGATCACGGGGCTGAACGACTCCCTGACCGGCAAGCGCCTCGTCGTGTGCGCCCCCGGCGTGCCGTGCGGCAACGCCACCGAAACCCTCGCGAAGAACCTCGGCGTCACGCTTGAGCCCGTCTCCGAGGAACAAAAAGTCACCGACGTGCGCGGCAAGGTCGAGGCCGGCGAAGCCGATGCGGGCCTCGTTTACACGACGGATGCCAAGGCGGCCGGCGACAAGGTCGAGGTCATTGACGTCGACGGCGCCGACGAGGTCGTCAACCGCTACCCGATCGCCCTGACCACCAAGGGTGCGGACAATGCCGCAGCGCAGGCCTTCATCGACCTGGTGCTATCCGAGCGCGGGCAGAAGATCCTCGCCGACTACGGCTTCGGCGCCGGCGCCGACGCGGCCACGTAGCGATCGCGCTAGACCTTGGCGTACTTCGCCTTGGCGAAGCTGTAGATGCCATAGGCGGCGAAGCCGACGGCGATCGCGAGCAAGATGATCGTCCCGAAGGGGAGCCCCCGCAGCTTTTCGATCCCGTCGGCTAGCCCGCCGGCTTCCTCGGCATCGTGCTGCCACGCGGCAAAACCAAACAGCGAGCCCGTCGCGAGCAGCGCGATCCCCTTGGCGATGTAGCCGATCCGGCCCGCGGCCGTCAGCGGCGCGGGCGGATTCTTGTCGAGATCCTCTAAGAACTTCGCCGTCGCGCCACTGTAGAAGTGGTAGCCACCAATCGCAAGGATGACGATCGCGGCGATCGCGACGAGGAACTGGCCACCGGGCATCGACAGCGCCGTGCCCGTCGCCTCCTCCTCGGTGCCCGAGGAGGTCGACGAGCCGATCGCGATGAAGAACGCGACGCCCGCGATGACAAGGTAGACGACGGCCTTACCCGCCGCCGAAATCCGCTTGCTCGTCTTGCTCAGCGTCACCGCCTCGGTGATCTGCCAGACGGCGAGCAGCACGAGCCCGGCGATGACGACCCACAGCAAGACGGCCCCCAGCGCGGACTGGCCGAGCAGCGAGAGAGCGCCCGACTGGTCGGTGTCCTCCTGGCTGCTGCCGAGCGCGAGCTGCGCGATGAGATAGGCGACGATGAGATGCAGCAGGCCATTAGCCACATGCCCGATGCGCGCCCCCGTGCGCACCACGTCGGAGCGACCCGCCTGTTCCGTCAGGTTTTTGGCGTCCTGCGTGTCCATTGTTCCTCCCGAAAAGTTCGCCATAAAAAACCCTAATGCCGAGCTGAGGTAGCCTCCAGTTATGCCAGAAAACTTGCGTCGCGGCACGGTGCCGGCGTGGCTCTACCTGCTGGCCGGCCTGGGCCTTGCGGCGCTCGCGATCCCGCTGATAGGCCTCGGCACACGCGTGCCGTGGGCCCGCATCGGCGAGATCATGGCAGAGGGCGACGCGCGCACGGCCCTGTGGCTCTCGCTAAAGACGTGCCTCGCCTCCACAGCGCTCGCGGTCGTGCTCGGCATCCCCACCTCCGTGCTGCTGTCCGGCTCCTGGCGCGGCGTGAAGATCGCGCGCATCCTCGTCCTGCTGCCGATGGCGCTGCCGCCCGTCGTCGCCGGCCTCGCCCTGCTGCAAACCTTTGGCCGCCGCGGCCTCATCGGATCCTGGCTCGACGCGATCGGCATCCAGATCGGATTCACGACGACGGCCGTCATCATGGCGCAGACGTTCGTTTCGATGCCCTTCCTCGTCGTCGCGTTGCAGGGCGCGCTGCAGGTGCGAGAAAAAGGGCACGAATCGATAGCGGCGACGCTCGGCGCGGGCCCCTCGCGCATCCTTGGCCGTGTGACGCTGCCGCTCGTCGCCCCCGCGATCGCGCAGGGCACGGCGCTCGCGCTCGCCCGCTCGCTCGGCGAATTCGGCGCGACGCTCACCTTCGCCGGCTCGCTCACCGGCGTCACCCGCACGATGCCGCTGGAGATCTACCTCCAGCGCGAAACCGATCCCGACATCGCGCTCGCCCTCGCCGCCGTCCTCATCGTCGTCGCGATCCTCGTCGTCGCCATCACGGCCTGGCAACACACGGGCACGACGCGGCGCGCCGCAATATCCGACGACGATGAGCTCCCGGGCGCCGACACCGCCGCCAACACCGCCGCCAACACCGCCGCCGCAGAAACCCCCGACGCCTCCGATACTCCCGGCCCCGCATCCCCGGAATCCGTCGACGGGCCAGGTGCGAAAACCGCAGCCCGAACTACCCCGCGCGGCCGCGCCATCCGCGCACACATCACCGTTCCCGAGCGCGGCACCGACGTCCATCTCGACGTCGCGCCCGGCGACATCGTCGCGCTGCTCGGCCGCAACGGCTCCGGCAAATCCACGTGCGTGCAGGTCATGAGCGGCCTGCTCGAGGGCCCCGGCTCCACCGTGCGCATCGGCGAGCGCATCCTCGATGATGCCACCACGCACGTGCCAACCCGCGACCGCGGCATCGCCCTGCTCGCCCAGCGCCCGCTGCTGCTGCCACACCTGTCCGTGCTCGACAACGTCGCCTTCGGTCTGCGCGCCAGAGGCCACCGCACCGCCGCCGCCCGCGCCCGCGCCCGCCGCGAGCTCGCCGCCGTCGGCTGCGCGCACCTGGCCGAGCGCCGCCCCTTCCAGCTCTCCGGCGGCCAAGCCGCCCGCGTCTCCCTCGCCCGCGCGCTCGCCACCGACCCGGCCGTCGTCTTCCTCGACGAGCCCATGGCGGCCCTCGACGTCAACGCCGCCGCAGCCATCCGCTCCCTGCTCGCGCGCCGCTTCGCCGCAACCCGCCCCACCGTCGTCCTCGTCACTCACAACCTGCTCGACGTCGCCTCGCTCGCCACCCACGTCGTGGTCCTCGAGGACGGCCACGTCATCGAGCACGGCCCCGCGCCCGAGATCCTCACGCACCCGCGCACCGAGTTCACCGCGGCGCTCGCGGGCATGAACATGCTCATTGGCCGCGCCTACCGCGACGACGCGGAGCCCGCGGACCCGCACCTTGTGACGATCGCCGCGGATCCGTTCGCCATCACCGGCATCGCGGACAGCGAGGCCGACGCGCGCGAGCTCGCCTCCTGCCGCGCCGTCGCACTGTTCCCGCCCTCGGCCGTCTCGCTCTACCCGGCCGGCACGGAGCCCGCCGGCTCCCCGCGCAACGTCCTCGCCACCCGCGTCGTCGGCATCGAATCGGCCGGGCGCCTGGCGCGCATCACCCTCGACGTGCTGCGTCCCGAGGCCCGCGCCGCCGCCGCACCACGCACCTGGCGCCTCAGCGCGGACATCACCCTCGGCTCGGTGCGCGCCCTCGGCATCGAGGTCGGCACGCCACTTGCCGCCGTCATCAAGGCAGCCGAGGTGAGCGTCGTGAAGACGGCAGATGGGAGCGCACCCGCGGACATGGCTCCGAGCGAGGCGAAGAACAGGTAGGCTGGCTTCGAGCGCCCCATGCGCACACCCCTCCCGGCTCGATGCCGGGGCCGCAACGACGCGGAAGGAGGTCACATGAAGGTCATCGTCGTCGGCATTGCAAACCAACGCACGACACTGCCCATCGGCGCCTTCCCCGTCACCCGCGGAGCTGGCCCGTCCTATCACCATGAAATCCGCTACAGCGTGGGCGGAATCGCCTTCGCCGTCGCGCGTTCGCTGGCCGCCCTCGGAAACGAGGTCGACCTCGCCGCGCCCCTCGGGGAGGACTACCCCACCTCGCTGATCGATAACGAGGCCTACCGCTTCGACCTGTCCACCCACCTGTGCACCCGCACCCTGGCGCGCACGCCCCGCTCCGTCGTCCTGTACGCCGAGGACGGCACCCGCCAGGTGTTCAACGATCTGACCGACGCCTCGCGCGCGAGCTTCCGCCTGAGCGATCTACAGCCCGACATCGCCGACGCCGATATCACCATCCTCGCCTCGCGCCGCATGACCGCGCCGCTGGCCGCCGAACTCGCCGACGCCGGCCTGCCGTTTGCCGTTGATTTGCACGAGATCGGCCCCCATATCCTCGACGACGCGCCCGGCGAGCCGTCGGAATTCGCCGAGTGGGTCGCGCCCTTCCTCGCCGCGCGCTACCTGACGATGTCCGCCGAGCGCGTGCCCGGCCGCGAGCAAGCGGCCCTCACCGCCCTCGCGCATGCCTCGCGCGCCGAGCTCGTCATCATGACGCTGGGATGCCGCGGCTGCCTGCTCCTCGTCCGGCAGCCCGACGGCAGCTGGCCCGCCGAGCCGGTGCACGTGCCCGCCTCGCCGGTGCGCATCACCAACACGATCGGCGCCGGCGACGCGTTCTTCGCCGTCTTCCTGCACGAACTGCTCACCTGCCGCGCGGATCCGATCACCGCGGCCTCGCGCGCCAACACGGCCGTCGCCCGGCTGCTCGCCGCCGAACCCGCCCACGGCGGCATCGGCGTGGACCGCCTCGCCGAGCTGCTCGGACCGGCATGCGCCCCGCGCGTGGACCCCACCGCCGCGCTGCAGGCCGATCCCACTATCGTGGAGGCGTGAGAGCCACAACGATCGCTGCCATCGCCGCAGCCCTACCCGTCGCTGCTCTTGCCGCAGCGCTGCCCGCTGCCCAGTCCGCCACCCAGTCGGGGGCCACGCTCGCTGCCGCCCACCCCTGGATTTCGATCCTGCCGCCGCTCATAGCGATCGTTCTGGCCATCCTCACCCGCAAGGTCATCCTGAGCCTTGGCCTCGGCGTCCTGGCCGCCGCCCTGCTCATCGCCAACCTCAACCCACTCACCACCCTGAAGACGATCGGCACCGCCATCCTCGGCCTGTTCTACGCCGACGGCGCCCTCAACACCGACCACATCTACATCCTCGCCTTCCTCGCGCTGCTCGGCGCCATCACCGCGCTCGTCCTCATGGCCGGCGGCTCCCAAGCATTTTCCGACTGGGCCGCCTCCCGCATCAAGGGCCGCCGCGGCGCGCAGTGGCTCGGCACCGCCATGGGCGTCGGCATTTTCATCGACGACTACTTCAACGCCCTCGCCGTCGGCCAGGTCGCCAAGCCCGTCACCGACAAATACCGTGTCTCGCGCGCCAAACTCGCCTACATCATCGACTCGACGTCCGCGCCGGTGACCGTCCTCGTGCCGTTTTCTTCCTGGGGCGCCTCCATCATCGCCCTCATGGCCCCGACGGTCGCCGCCTCCGGGCTCGCCGTCACCGACATCGGCGCCTTCATGCGCGCCGCCGCCGCGAACTACTACGCCATCGCCGCGGTCCTGCTCGTGACCGCCGTCGTCGCCTTCTCGCTGGACTTCGGGCCGATGCGCGCCGAGGAGCGCCGCGCCATCACCGCCGGTCGCCCCTACTCCAAGGACGCCGATATCCCCGGCGAGGTCTCCGAGCACCTGCCGCACGCCGAATCCGGCCGCATCGCCGCCCTCATCGGCCCCTTTATCACGCTCGTCATCGGCGTCGTCGGCGCCATGTTCGTCACCGGCGCCCTCAAGGGCGGCACGACGAACGTCCTGCGCATGCTCGAAAACACGATGGTCGCCGAATCCCTCGTCATCGGCGGACTCGCGGGCCTCGCGGCCGCGCTCTTCTTCTGCTGGCGCGCGATCCGCCCCGTCGAGCACATCTCCGCCGGCACCATGGTGCGCGGCATCGGCTCCGGCGCCGCCTCCATGTGGCCCGCCATCCAAATCCTGCTGCTGGCCTGGCTGCTCGGCGATCTCATCGGCAAGCTCGGCACCGGCCGCTACGTCGGCGATCTCGTGCGCGGCGCGGACCTGCCCGTCGCCTGGCTCATCCCCGTGATGTTCCTCGCGGCCTCCATCATGGCGTTTTCCACCGGCACATCCTGGGGCTCCTTCGGCATCCTCATCCCCATTGCCGGCGACATCATGAACTCGCTCGGCGCCACCGAATTCCTGCTGCCGGCCCTCGGCGCCGTCCTCGCCGGAGCCGTCCTTGGCGATCACTGCTCCCCGATTTCGGATACGACGATCCTGTCCTCGACGGGCGCCGGCTGCGACATCATCACGCACGTGCTGACCCAGCTGCCCTACGCCGGCGCCGCCGCGATCGCCGCCCTCATCGGCTATACGACGCTCGCCGCCACCGCATCCATCATCGCCGGCCTCATCGCGACGCTCATCGCGCTGGGCCTGTCGGTATTTGTCCTGGTGCGCATGACGACGACGCTGGAGACGGAACACCGCGCCCGCCGCGAAGGCGCCAGCTAACAGGAGCCGCCACCATCAGATGGTCGGGTTGAGCTCCTTTTTGAACCTGTTCATCCCGGCCCAGTATTCACCTTGGAGCGGATCAGCGGGATGATGCTCGTGGCGCGGGGGTGGGCCGCCATCACCGCGGCGTGAGCCCTCCTTTTGAGGACCTTTCCTTTCGGGCGGATCGCGGTGAGCTCATCGAGATTAATCGGGACGCGCACGGTCGGGCTTGGAGAGATGGCGACGTTGGCGAGGAGATAATCGACGGAGACATCAAAGAGTGCGGCGATCGCTTGGATATTGCCGATATCGGGCGTCCCGCGCCCCGATTCCCACTTCGAGACCGCCTGGCGGGACACCGAGAGCTTTTCCGCCAGTTCGGTTTGGGGCAGGCCGGCTTTCGTCCGCAGCTCCTTGAGCCGTTCATGGATGTCCATCGTTCATCGTCTCGGCTGTGGGTCGAATGGGGTTATCTCCATTGCAGCAGCAGGGCCCGACGAGGACCAGGGTTCTTGGGGGTACGACGCGCACCATCGCGCTACTTTTCGTTGACACGCAGTTTCCGGCCCCGGAAGCGCCCGGCTAGAAGTCCATATCTTCGAGGCGGGGTGGCGGCCCGGCGTGGCTGCGCTTGCGCCGCTTGCTGATAAGCCAGCCGAGGCCGAAGAAGGTGAGCGCGAGCAGCACCAGGACGACGATCGGCGCGAAGACGGCAGCGAGCGAGAGCGCCACGCTCGTCGCATCCTCCCCGGCGGACAGCACCGGCGCCGCGAGGCCCGCCGTCGTGACGTTCGCGACGGGCCGCGCCGTCGACTTCGTCAGGTGCACGATGAGGGCCACCGCCGCACCTACGGCAAAGCCGACCCAGCGGCCATCACCGAAGGCCGAGGCGGAATCGCTCACGGTCTGCGGATCGCCCATACCGGAGGCGAACACGATGCCACCCGAGGCTGGCCGCACAATCGTCTGCACGACGTCGTTAATGGAGTCAACCGCGGGGATCTTATCGGCGACGACTTCCACGACGAGCAGCACCGCCACGATCGCGAGCAGCCAGCCATCCGACAGCCACGTCCAGCCTGCCGGCAGGTTCACGACGGAGGTGTAGCGGTCCAGCAGCCCGACGATAAGCATCGGGATGTAGGCATTCAGGCCCGCAGCGGAGCCAAGTCCCAGCGCAGAGACGATATCCATGGCACAAGTCTGCTACACATGTGCGCTGTCCGGTGGTTGTAGCGTGCGTATAGCTCTCCACGTAGTTGACAAGCGCTCTTTTGATTGGAATTGACGTTTGCCCGGGTGCAAACCTGAAGGGCAACGGGAGGAGCTAGGTTGAACATAGTTGGGTGAAGACCTCGACGCATATTTTGGGCCCTCGCCTTACATCGGTGTGGCGGCGGCAGTGACTGTGGTAGCCATCCTTTGCACTGTGCGCCGCGTTGGCAAGACACGTCTCCGAGCTGGGCATACTGGCGTCGGTGGTGTGCCCCGCTACGTCGCCCAGATGCGCACCCGGTGGTAGATCTCCGCTTGCCGCTCCTGAAGGAGCTTTGGCCCGAGGATCCACCCGACGACGAGCATGATCGTGCCCCCGGCGAGCGCTACCCACGGCGCGGCCGCGGCCCAACTCGGCCGCAGGAAGCCGCCGAGGAACAAGACCCCAGCGGGTAGCAGCGGCACGGTGATCGCTACCATTCCCACGATCGCGGAGATCCACGCGCCCGCACCCTGGGCCGCGTTGCCCTTGAAAGCATTCGTGCCCGGCGGCTGCACGGCGTAGGGCAACAGCGGGGAGACGATTGCCGCCGCGCCCGTCGCCGAGAATGCTGCCCCCACAATCCATGGCCCGTAGGTGGCAATCGCGCGAAGCGAACCCGTCACCCACACTAGGACGACGGCAAGAATGAGCAGCATCGGCGAGATAACGAGCAGCGCCGCGATCCCGCGCCCGCGGATATTTGCCCGCGGGTCTGCGTCGTGCACGATGGAGTGCCACATCGCGGGCCCGTCGTAGCCGAAGTCGTTGAGGATCGGCTGCAGGGTGAGCGCGAGCATGAAGCCGGCAATCGGAATCGTGGAGGGGTTGTCGTTGATGATGGCCATCCCGACGAGGAAGCCGACGACGAGTGGGGAGATGAGCAGCCCCAGCGAATAGCGCGAGTCACGCACCCAGGTGCGTAGCGACCGGCCGATCACCGCACCGAGTGGGCTGGCCGGAAGCAGCCGCATGATGCCCGCCCCGCCAGCGCGGCGCGCACGCCTCGCGCTTTGATTCTGGGGACCGGAAACGAGCGCCTCGGACAGCGCGCGCTCCCACCATAGCCAGACCCCGGCGACACTCGCGGCAACGATCACCGCGCGCCCGGCGGCGGCGAGCCATGCCCCGCTCGCGATGTCGAACGGCAGCGCAAAGGGCGCACCAAAGGGCGTCCACGCGGCGATCGTTGCCACCGTCGTTAATGCGTGAGTGAGCTCTTCGCCGCTCGCATTTTCTAGCACGGGAGCGCCCCACAGCATCGCCGCATAGGTCAGGCCGAGCAGCCCGGCAAGCCCGAGCGCGCTGCCTAGCTCCCGGCGGCGGCGGGAGACCCCGCCGGCCGAGGTTACGGCGAGCAGCGCCCGCGGCACCATCAAACACAATGCCGATCCAGCGCCAAAACTCACCGGCGCGATCGCCATCGCAAGAATCCGTCCGGGCATCGACGCATCGCCCACCTGCCAGGTAGCGAGCGCGATCTCGCTGAGCAGCAGCGCTCCGATCAGCGCGATAGCGGTCAGCACCGCGGGAATCGAGACGAGCCCCGCAACAAGGAGCCCAGGCTGGAGCTCGCGCGCCCGGCGCGGCAGCAGCGCGAACCGGTTGGCCGCCAGCGGGTCATCGAGCCCGAAAGCCACGATCGGCACCGTCGACCACGCGAGCACGATTCCCGCACCGGCACCCACTAGCACGTGCGGCAGCATCACTGGAGCCTCGCGCGTCAGGGCTCCCAAGGCGAGCCAGAACAACCCGATGAGTGGCACCGTGTACACGACGCCGATGATCGCCGTGATCCAGCGTCGCTTGGAACGGTACTCCGTTCGCCACAGCCGCCAGCGCAGGCGCGTCAGGAGCGCAACCACGTCAGGCTCCCCTCGGCCAGGTGCTTGGCGCCGACGAGCTCGATGAACCTGTCGACGAGCGAGAGCTCGCCGCGCACCTCGGCCACCGTCCCGGCCGCCCGCACCCGGCCCTCGTGGATGATCGCCACGTGATCGCACATCGCCTCGACGAGCTCCATGACGTGCGAGGAGATGACGACGGTGCCACCGCCGTTGACGTAGGCCGCGAGAATTTCGCGCATCGTGCGCGCGGAGACGGGGTCGACGGACTCGAAGGGCTCGTCCAAGATGAGCAGGCGCGGCGCCGCGATGAGCGCGGTGGCGAGCAGGATCTTCTTGCGCATACCCGCGGAATAATCGGCCACCTGCTTCGCGCCGTCTCGCCCGAGGTCGAGCGCCTGCAGCAGCTCATCGCATCGCTGGTCGACGATGTCCGGTGCCAGCCGGTGCAGCAGCCCCGTGTAGGTGAGCAGTTCGCGGCCGGTGAGCCGGTCAAACGTCGCCATCTCATCGGCGAGCACGCCCATGTGCGCCTTGGCCGCCGGCGGGTCCGCCCACACATCGATGCCTGCCACATACGCGTGCCCCCGCGTGGGCCGGAGCAACCCCGTCGCCATCGACAGCGTCGTTGTCTTGCCCGCGCCATTGGGCCCGACGATGCCATAAAACGACCCTGCCGGGATGTCCAGCGAGAGCTCATTGACGACGAGCCGTCCGTCGTAATCCTTGGTGAGCGAATCCAGCCGCAGCGCAGGCGTATCCGAGCCTTCAGGAGTGGTCATAGAGCGAGCATATGGTGTGCATCACTGCCGCCGAATCCTCCGAGGGAAGGATCATGCTGTGGTGGCTCGGGATGAACCACGCCTCAGCTGCCGCCGATTCCGGGTATCGATTGGGTTTCGTCATCATCGCCCTCCGCTGTCGGTGCGGGACTGATGCTGAGTTACGTGACCGGCTACGTCATGACGCACGGACGCGGGGCGGATAGCTCGCCGGAGGGCGTTACTTCGCCGCGTTGAGCTTGTCCAGCTGTTCCTGGATGACCTTTTGGAAGTACTCGGTTGGCTGGGCGCCGGAGACGACCTGGTCGTTGATGATGAACGCGGGGGTGCCGCGCAGTCCCAGTCGCATGACGGCCTCATCGGTCGCCTTAAAGACGGCCTCTTCCAGTGCCGGATCCTCGATAGCAGCACGGAACTTGTCCAGGTCTTCAACGCCGGCTTGCTTGGCGAACTCGACGTACTGATCGACGGTGTAGGACGGGTGGCCCTGCCCGGAGTGGTCGGCGAAGACGAGGTCGTGGAACTCCCAGAACTTGCCCTGCGCAGCGGCCGCGCGGCCCGCGGCGCCGGTCGTCTTGCCCTCGGGGAAGAGCGCGAGATCGCGCCACTCGAAGCGGACGGTCCCCTCGTCGATGAGCTTTTGGATCTCGGGCTTGGTCTTCGTCGCGAACTGCGCACAGAACGGGCAGGAGAAATCGGAATACTCCACGATCACGACGGGGGCATCGACGGCACCCTGGGCGAAGGGATCGCCCTCCTCGCGCTTGGGTTCCTTGCGGATGAGCTCGAGCACCTCTGGCGGGGGCTCGGGCAGCGTATCGCGCGTCTCGCCCGGCTGCGGCTGCTGGCCCTGGCCGCCCTGGCCTTGGCCACCGCCCGGCGCGCTCGCTCCCGGCGCGGGCGCCGCCTTACTGCTGTAGGCGTAGCGCCCCGCGAGGAAGCCGGCGACGACGAGCAGCAGGCCCAGCAGCGTCGCCAGCACGATGACGAGCGGGGAGAACGCGGGCCGCGACGGCTTGTGCGGAGTCGGGGTGTTCGAGCTGTAAGACGACATGCCCCCGATACTACCCGCGCCGCCCACTGCCATGCTCGAGGCACGGCTGAATCAACGGCGCTTCAAATACTTCGCTACAGCCCATGCCAATGCGAACACGCCGATGACGATGACAGCAACAATGCTAACAATCGTTAGTTCTGAGCCTGACATTTTAACCGTGTGCCTCCCAAGCATTGGGCCCCTTGACGTTGGCTTGGACCCAGAGCGTAGACTGCTTGTTCGCGACCGTGTGCGTACTGATTAGGCGCACCCTATCAGGGCCCATCCTACGGAACGATCCTCCAGTCCACGAGCCTTGCACCGTATTGTAGATTGGATTTCCATACTGTGTCATCTTTGCGGGGCTGCCCTTGATGTTTTCGTAGTCGAAGTAGAAGCCATGGCCCGCAACGACGAAGTTTCGATACACCTGGCAATGCTTCCAATATCCGCCGTATGAACCCGCCTTGCTGTACTCGCAGTTAGTCACCCCTCGGCTAGAGATCCCATTCTCGGCACCGCGTTGTTTGGCAAGCGCGGGATCATCGATCCGAGAAATAGCAATGGAGCCGTCTTTGTAAACACTCCGGGTTACTCGTGTAATACCGTCGATCGATGAGGATTCCGAGACGGGAGAAGAGTCGTTTCGCATTGAATCCCAAATCTCGCCTTCATTGAGCTTTTCTATAAGCGTAACGGCGGTAGTCTTTGAAACTCCGTGTTCTAGCAGTAGCTTGTAGTGATGCGCATCCTTCTCGCCGAATGATGGCGATCCGTCTCCTGAGGAGACGGGCGCAGCGGCAATGAGCATAGGGGTCAAGCCGCAGCAAGCCAGTAACGCAAGAGCCCCTTTTATGAATGCTGGATATCTCAACGGAAGCTTCTTCACGTAGGCGCGGCATCTTTACCATGCACTTGACTGGAGAATACCAATCGCATCTCGCCGGGTCAAGACCTCGACGACACTCTCATATATTCCCTGCGAGGGAGGGTCGTACCTCGCATAGTTTCCTTCGCGTACGGTGAGCCGGTCACGATGGGGTGTGAGTGCGAAGGAACTGTCGTTGTCAGCTGGTATGAGATCAAGAAGAAGTATGCGAAGGCGTATGCGGCGGCGCCGAAGAAGGGCAAGTTCCAGATCCTGGATCAGGTGGTGGGGGTATGGACTGGATCCGGGATAACGCGCGACAGCTGTTGAATCGGCCCGGGTTTTGTTCGGATCTGGTTGAAGGGGAATAGGGATATGCCTGAGAAATACAGCTGCGGGTTGCGTGAGAGTGCGATTTGATTGGTTCTGAAGTGTAAAGTGGTCGAACGAGGTGCTCGTTCTCACTCGATCACAGCTATCGCCCAGCAGGTCGGTGTCGGCCAGGAGACGCTTCGGGTATGGCGCAATCGATACAGCCCAGAAGCGAGACCAGCGCCCGTGGTCGAAAGTTTGCAGGAGCAGAACAAGCGCCTCAAACGCGTGCTTGCCGAAGCCCGTCGAGCCATTGAGATCCTCAAGGCGGCTTCAGGGCACCTCGTGCGCGGCTACGGGTTCTACTACCGCTACGACTCCGTCGCCGAGGTGGATCTACTCAACCAGCTCTGACCGTTGGTCGATGACCGGCTCGACTTCTCCACGCCCCACCAAGAAACCGATCGGCTGGATCACCGACGCGGTAGGGGTCCGGTGGTTTTCATTGGTGGGTGGTTCTTTCGAACGGTCTGGCATAGGTAATCGGATGCGCGTTTAGCGTGGGCTTGCACCTCATTACTCAGCGTGCCCGGACATGGCCGGTCGTGTCGAGCGACCTTATCAGCTGGTGTAGACGCTTCAGCGCAGTGGCCTCGTTGGGGAAGTGCCCTCGCGCACGGACAGCCCGCCGGTATCCATGCGTTGATGGACTCAATTCGGGTTGGTCGTGCAGATCACTTGGCGGATCAAGGGCGTCGTATCCGAGGAACGGCGCGGACTGGGCGCACAAACTGTGCCAGGGCTGGATGATCGCTAGGTAGCGTGCGCCCCACTTGGCCGCGAGCTCCTCGAACCGGTCCTTCGCCGCGGTCTCACTTGGGGCCGTAGAGACCGGTTTGAGGGCATGGACGATCGCGTCGCGATGCTGCCGACCAGAGTAACGGAGTCTGGTGTGGATCAGGTGGCCGATGCGCTGCTGTACCAACGTCTGCTCCCAGGTTTGATTCATTGCTTCGGCACGCCCCCTCAGGCCGTGATAGACCGCGATGAGCACGTCCTGGACACCGCGCATCTTCAGTACGGTGAACACTTGCAGCCAGAACCGGCTCCCTCTCCGCCGTCACCGGCCTAGGATCTCGCGTTCCGCGTTCACGGTCACACCCATGACGACTGAGATGCGGGGTGTTGCGGGCCTGCCCGTCGCGGACCTTCACCATTGAATTGCGTTGACGAAGATCACTGGAGAGAGCGGCTCCAACGACCGGGATGACCACTGCGCGAGCTGGCCGGTGACCGTGTCCGTGATCCGACTGATCGCGTCTTTGGAGACCTTCGCACCAGAGACCTGGTCGAAGTGCACGGCGATCTCACCGGACCTCAACCCCCGCACGGTCAGCGACAGGACGATTTGATCGAGCCCGTCCAAGCGACGCTTCCTTCGTTGAAAGGATCACCGGCTCACACGAACCATCTCGATTCCGGGGGACTTCGATCTGAACCGGGACGATTATACCGTCAGCACGGTCTTCGACCGTGTCCCGTTGCGCATGTTCGCAGCGATTGGGACTCCGCCGTGCTCGTGACTGAGATACTCGGTCAACTCGGCGTTCCATCCCGTCTTGAGGACGTTGTTCGTGAGCTAGCTGAGCGTCAGGCGAACGCCATGCCCCGCCTGCGCGAGCAGGCGTTGTGCGAGTTCCTTCTGATCGATGATCTGCCCGGTCATGGGATCAATCATCTCGTCATCAACGACGACATCGGTCGTGTCAGCCACGGCCATCTCCTTTCGGACCAGGCCTGACCCTCACACACCGTTCTCCTGACAGTCCCGCCACCGACTGAACCGGAGAAAGTACGTGAGGCAATGACCCACCACTTTCCGGAGATCCTCACCTGAGGTAATGACCCACCAGGCGGAGGTATTCACATGAAGTACCACCCCCTCCGAACGGCCGATAGTGCGCCGCTCGCAGATGCTGGCACGATGGTGGTATGTCGAGCATCTCTGCCGCGATCCGCGCGGAAAACCTGACCAAGATCTACGGCTCCGGCGATGCCGCGGTGAGAGCCGTCGACAACGTGAGCGTGGCAATCGAAGCGGGGGAGTTCACCTCGGTGATGGGGCCGTCGGGCTCGGGCAAATCGACGTTCCTGCACTGCGTGGCCGGGCTCGACTCGGTGACGAGCGGGCGCGTTCAGATCGCGGGCGAGGACATCACGGCGATGAGCGATGCGCAGCTTTCGCGGTTTCGTCGTGATCGCATCGGGTTCGTCTTCCAGGCGTTCAATCTGCTGCCGACGATGACCGCGCAGCAAAACATCGTGCTACCGACGAAGATGGCGCGCAAGAGCGTCGATCAGGCCTGGTTCGATCAGCTCATCGAGACGCTGGGGCTCGCCGAGCGGCTTGATCACCGCCCCTATGAGCTCTCCGGCGGGCAGCAGCAGCGCGTCGCGGTGGCGCGGGCGCTGCTGACGCGGCCGGCGGTGCTGATCGCCGATGAGCCGACGGGCAACCTCGATTCGGCCTCGAGCGCCGAGGTGCTGCAGCTGTTGCGCAGCGCGGTGGACGATCTCGACCAGGCCGTCCTCATGGTCACGCACGACCCGGACGCTGCCGGCGTGGGCGACCGGATCCTGTCAATGGCCGACGGGGTGATCGTCTCCGATGAGCGCCCAGGTCACAGCCATGGTCGGCGGGTGGCGGAGTGAAAGACGTTCTGCTCGCGCAACTGCGCTCGCGGCCGAGCCGCCTCATCGCGACGACGATCGCCGTCATCGTTGCGGTGGCCTTCGTCGTCGTCACGCTATCCCTCGGCGGGGCCTTCACCTCCACGATGCGCCAGGCATTCGCCGAGATCCTGAAGAACTCCGACGTGCAGATCTCCTGCCAGGAGTCGGCGCTGCAAAGCGCGGTCGACGCGGGCGGTGAAGGCGACGCGGGCGGCGTAGGCGACGCGGGCGGGGAAGATGGCGCGGCACCGCGCGACCTGCCGACGTGCGAGGACATCGCGGCAAAGGTGCGGGACGTCGACGGGGTTGCGGCGCTTGGCGTCGTCAACAATTCCGCGCTCGAGGTGCGCCATGCCGGGGAGCGTACGCACGTGCAGGCCTTCCCGCTCATCGACGCCGATGTGCGCTGGCAGACGATGGACCGCGGCAGCTGGCCGGAGGCGGACAACCAGATCGCGCTCGACGCGGATTCGGCGGAGCTGCTGAAGGTCGACGTCGGCGATTCGATGGAGGTCGCGCCGATTGGGCAGGACCAGCAGGGCACGCAGGTGGCCGTCGTCGGAGTATTTTCTAAGAGCGGCTTTTCCTTCCCCCAGGCCGTCGTGCCCGCGGCGGTACAGAGCTGGTCCGGCCCGACATTCGACTCGGTGGCGCGGATCATCGTCAAGGCGGCGCCGGGCGTGGGTGCGGCGACGCTGATCGATCGCCTCCAGGCGGCGCAGTTGCTGCCCGCGGGGGTATCGGCGGCCGATGCGCCGGATGCGCTGACCTTCTTGACTGTCGATCAGGCCGTGGAAAAGGAGCTCGAGCAGTTCACGACCGGCACGGGCATTCTCACGGGGATCGCGACGGCGTTTGCGCTCATCGCCGTGGTGGTGGCGGGCATCGTCATCACGCTGACGTTCCAGGTGCTGGTGGTCCAACGCACCCGCGAGCTGGCGCTGCTGCGCTGCATCGGCGCTGAGGGCGGGCAGGTGCGCCGCCTGGTGCTGGGCGAGGCCGCGATCGTGGGGCTGGTGTCCTCGGCGATCGGGGCGCTCGTGGGGGCGGGGCTCGTCATGTGGACGTTCCCGATGCTGCAGTTGACGCCCGAGTTTGCTGACACGTACGTGCCAATGCTCGCGGGTCTCGCCATCGGGGTGGTGCTGACGGTGATCTGCGCGCTGGGGCCGGCGCGGCGGGCGACGCGGGTGGCGCCGCTGGCGGCACTGCGGCCGATGGACGTGGCACCCGTGCGGTCCCGCCGCGGCATCGTGCGGCTGATCCTGGGCTTGCTGCTGACCGGCGCGGGCGCCGCGGCGGCGGTGGCGGGCATCGTCAAGGAGTCGCTCATTATCGCGATGCCCGGCGGGATGGCGCTGTTCGTCGGGCTCATCATGCTGTACGTCTACGTGGTGCCGCCGCTGCTGCGGGTGCTGTCGGCCGGATGGGCGAAGCGACGGGCGCCGAGCGAACTGGCTGCGGCCAACGCCCAGCGCAATCCCGGACGGACTGCGGCGACGGCGGCAGCCCTCGTCGTCGGGATCGGGCTCGTGACGACCGTTATTACGGGACGGTATTCGCTGGAGAATTCGCTCAGCCAGACGCTGTCGGAGCGGCGGCCCGTCGATCTCATCGCGCAATCGACTGAGTTTTCGGACGCGCAGCTGCGGGATATTGCGAACCTTAACGGCGTGGCCAAGGCCGTCGGGGTAGAGGTAGCGCGTGGATACCTTGGCAGCGGCACGATCCTGCCGGTACCGCCGGAATCGGAAGGCGGCCGCGGGTCCGAGGGAGCGACAGGTACTGAAGGCCAGGCGGGTACCGAGGGCCAGGCGGGTCCTGAGGAGAACCCGGAGCAGGGAGCAGCTGCCGGTGGTCCGGGATCTGAAGGGGGCGATGCTGAGGGGGCCGCTGGTGAGGGGGCAGGCAGCGAGACCGAATCGAGCGACGAGCAGGTGGCGACACCCGTTGCTGTCTTCGGCATGACGCCGGAGGCCTACGATGTGGCGCGTTCGCGCGTCGCGCGCCCGGAAGCTGGTGAGCTCGGGGTGCGCTCGATCAGCGCGGTGGACGGGGCGAGCGACGGTAAGGGCGAGCTCCGTTTCCTCCCTGCCGAGGTGGCCGCGGACCCGCGGGCGAATCCTGGCGAGCAAGCCGTCGGCAAGCAATACACCCTTATCGAGGGGCGCGGGCCCGACCAAGCGTCGGTATGGCTCGATGCGAGCGAGCTTTCGTCGCTGACGAGCGAACACGACATTGCGGTGACGCGCGTGGCCATCATCATCAAGCTGGATGACGATGTCGATACGCGCCAGCTCAACAAGATCGCGAGTGCGATTCGGGGCAGCGGCGAGAATGTGCAGCTTGATGGTGGCGCGTTTGAGCGGATCCGCTACCTTTCGATCCTCGACACGATGATGTACGTGGTGCTGGGGCTGCTGGGCGCGGCGGTGGCGATTTCGATCATCGGGGTCTCCAATACGCTGGCGCTTTCGGTGCTGGAGCGGACGCAGGAGTCCGGGTTGCTGCGCGCGCTTGGGTTCACGCGGGGCCAGATGCGCGCGATGCTCTCGGTGGAGGCGCTGCTCATTGCGTTGGCGGCGGCCGTTGGCGGGCTGGCGCTCGGCATCTTCGAGGGCTGGCTGGGGATCCGGGCGCTCGCGGCCGAGACCGGGTTCGACCTTGGGCTATCGCTGCCCTGGGGTTGGCTCGCAGGGATCTTCGCGGTTGCGGTCATCGCGTCGCTTATCGCGTCGGTGTTGCCGGCGCGAACGGCGGCGAAGACGAGCCCGATTCAGGCGATGGTCGCCGAATAGGCACGCTGAACACCCCGTCTGCTGCGGGCACCGTACGAAGGTGCGGACGGCAGGCGGGGTGTTGGCGTTGGGGGATGCGGCGCGGAGGTGCGGCCGGGGATGTCGCGGCGCGGGAGGGGCCTACCGGCTAGGAGGCTTGGGCCGACTCGGCGATTCCGTCGTCGGGCCACTCGCGCGCGACGGGAGGCTCGTCGTCGGGGATTTTACCGCGGAACCATCGGCCGAGGGGATCATCATCGGGGGTGAAACGTTCGTGGCGGCGGGGCGTTTGTTGTGGGTCGATGGTGACCGGCGGGATGACCTCGGGTAGGCCGTCGGGGCCGATGCGTGCGGTCCAGTGGGTGCGGCTGCCGGGTTCGTGCTGCAGGAGCAGGTGGTGGGAGCGGCAGACGAGGACGAGGTTGAAAAAGTTGGTGGGGCCGCCGTCCGCGAAGGAGTGCAGGTGGTGGATTTCGCAGCGGTAGGGCTCGGCGGTGCAGTTGGGGTGGATGCAGCCGCCGTCGCGCAGGCGCACCATGAGGCGCAGGTCCGGGGAGGGACCGCGGGCGGTGCGGCCGAGATCGTGGGGCGTTGCGGGGGCCGCGGCGCCGTAGGAGGCCAGCGCGGCGGTCACGGCTGCCTTGGCGGTCGCGACGGTGAGCGTGGCGCTGCGGGCCGTGGGGTGGAAGGAGCGGCGGGGCGAGTTGCTCGCGATCGGCCCTGGGGCGGCGACGGCGTCGTCGTAGGGCAGTGGCGCGAAGGCGCAGAATTCGACCGGGGCTGTGCCGACGCACCTGGCGTGTGAGCGGCTAAGGAAGGACATGCGGCCCGGGGCCTCGCCCAGCGTCGCGGCCGGATCGAGGTGCGGCGGCGGAGCGGGGTAGGGGTTCGGCGCGTCCGGGGTGCGCGGATCGGGCGGCGTCGGGAAACGGTTCTTCCACGCGGGATCGTCGGTAAAGAAGTTTGCCACGATCCAGGCGAGCGCGTCGGCGCGGCGGGTGGCCGTGGTGCCGGTGGGCAGGCCCGCGCTCTTGAGGGCTTGGCGTTGACGTTCGGCGAAGTATTCGATGACGGGCAGGACGGCGTCGTGCTGTTCGGCCGTGAATCGCACGCTCATGCGCGCGCCGGCGCGGCCGTCGTCGACAAGAATGAGGCTGGCGCCGCGCTGGACGTAGGAGCGGGTGCGGTTAATGCGCTCCACCTCGTCTTGTTTGCGGGCGGTTTTTCGGTTGGCGCGGCGGATGAGTTCGCGGGTGCGGCGACGGAAGTTTTCCGGGATGGGGGTGGTGGCGGCGGCGAGGACGTCGGCTTCGATGTCGGGGAGTTGCTCGGGGGTGACGACCTCGGCGATTTCGCTCAGGGTCTCGATGCAGGGTTTGAAGTTGCGTTCGTTCATGTGGCCGGCGGCGGCTGCGGCGAGCGCGTTGGGGTGGGCGATTGCGCTGCGGGAATCGAGGACTGCGGTCAGGCCCGCCGGGCGGGGGACGCGGCGGCGCTCGGCGACGTAGTCGGCCATCGTCATGCCGTGGACTTTTCCGGCCTTTGCTTGATCGGCGGCGGCCAAGGCCCGCATCCGCCCGTAGGTGGCGTAGCGGTGGGATACCTCGTAGGCGTCGTAGATCGCGAGGTGGTCCTCGCGGGAGGCGGCGGTGATGCCGCGATCGAAGGCGCGGCTCAGGAGCTCGGCGGCGAGGGCGACCGTCGATGCGGCAACGGGATCATCGCCGTCGGAAAGAGAGGACAGGGCTGCGGCGATGTCGTCGGGGCTGAGTAGTGCCATCGGCTGCTCCTTTTCTCTTCCGGCTCCCCGTCCGGTGTGGCGGGGAGGTGATGTCGTGGATGACAGTCAAGCCGGGAGAGAAAGTCGCCGCAAGGGCCCATGGTGGAACTGTGGATAACTTTTAGGCGAGCAGCGCTGCGACGGTGTGGGCGGCGCGCGTGGCGACCTCCTGCAGGCTCAGGTGGAAGGCCTCGGAGGCGGAGCCATCGCACAGGTCCGAGATGGCGCGCACCGAGACGAAGGGGATGCCCGCGAGGTGGCAGGCGTGAGCTAACGCGGTGGACTCCATATCGGTGGAAAGGGCGGTGGGGAAGGTGCGGCGAATATCGTCGACGAGGTGCGCGGCGATGAAGGAATCACCGGAAAGCATGCCGCCGATATGCATGGGCGCCTCGGGGTTGGCCGGTAGGGTTCGGGCGCGCTCGATTGAGTCGGCGTCGCCGAAAAACGCCGGGGGCATCCCGGGGATCTGGCCGAGCTCGTAGCCGAAGGCGGTGGCGTCGGCGCCGTGGTAGCGGTAGTCGGATCCGATCACGACGTCGCCGATGGAAAGCTGCTGGCCGAGGCCGCCCGCCGATCCTGTGGACACCACGAGGCGGGGGTTCAGCTCGGTGATGATGCGGGTGGCGGTGACGGCGGCGTTGACGGCGCCGATGCCGGTGACGGCGACCGCTGCGTCGAGGTCCATGTCCTCATAGGGGGCGGCTTCCTCGGGCATCGCCGCGAGGATGAGGACGGGCCGGCGCGCGGTGACGGCTTCGGGGGTGTGTGCAGTCATGAGTTAGGCCATGACCTCGTGCCAGACATCGCGGCCCTCGAGCATCGCCTTGGCGGCGGCCTTAGCGCCGGCGAGATCGTGGGAGGCGCCCCAGCCGCACTGGACTTCGTTAGCGGCGGGGACCTCGTCGGCGGCCAGCACATTGCTCAGGCCCGCGGCGATGAGGTCGAAGATCTCCTGATCTTCGTGATCGCCACTCACGAGGAGGTAGAAGCCCGTCTGGCAGCCCATGGGGGAGAAGTCGATGACGTAATCGGCGTGATTGCGCACCTTTTCCGCGAACGTGTGCTCTAGGGAGTGGATCGTCGGCATCTCAAGATGCGCGCGGTTGGGCTGGGTGAAGCGCACGTCGTATTTCACGAGGACGTCGCCGGCGGGCAGAACTTTGCGATCTGCGACACGCACGTAGGGCGCGGCAACCTTCGTGTGGTCGAGGTTGAAGGATTCGACGTTCATCTTGGGGGTAGTCATGGCCCCATGGTAGCCCGGTGGTGGGTAGGAAAATCGCCCGAAACGTGACACCATACCTCTGGCACGCGACGCGCGCGGGCCCGACGAGGAGGTTAGGCATGGAAGAACGCGAGATGCGCGAAACGACGGCTGATAACGCGGGAGATGGCGGGGCGCCGACGCTGCCCGAGCCGCCGACAGCCACGACGCCGGGAGCCCACGTCGAATATCACTTGACCCGGCCGCATTCGTCGCGACGCCAGTTGGCCATCACTCCCGTGGAACGTTCGGTCATGCCGGGCCGGGCGCGGGCGACGGGCCGGCGCGGGCCGGACACGCTGTATGCCGGGGCGACGCCCGCGGCTGAGGCGCCGCGCCCGCTATCCGTCGCGGATCTATTCAAGATCGGGCTCGGGCCGTCCTCCTCGCATACCGTCGGGCCGATGAAGGCCGGGCATGCGTTCGCGAGCGAAATCGTGGCGGCGGTGCGCTCAGGGGTCAGCCCGCAGCGCGTCACCGTCGACCTGTATGGCTCCCTTGGTGCGACTGGCCGCGGGCACGCGACGGACCGGGCGGTCGTGTGGGGGCTTGCCGGCTTCCTGCCCGACAGCGTCCCGATGGATGTCGTGACGAACCTCGTCGATCGGATCGAGCAGAGCGGCACGCTGAGCGTCGCCGGCTCCGTGGACGTGCCGTTCGCGTTTGAAACGGACGTCGCGCTCGTGCCGGACACGGTCCTCGATTACCACGTCAATGGCGTGACGTTCCGGCTGCACGACGAGCAGGGCGTCGCGCTTGAGCGCACGTATTACTCCGTCGGCGGCGGCTTCGTCGTCGAACAAATTCCCGACGACGAGCTGTCCGAGGAGGAACGCGCCGAGGACGTCACGCGCGTGCGCTCGTTGTCGAGTGACCGCGGCGAGGATCATGATTCGGCCGAGCCCGCGCCCTATCCGTTCTCCTCCGCGCAGCAGCTCCTCGATCACTGTGAGTCGTCCGGGCTGCGGATCTCCGACGTCGTGCGCGCCAATGAAGAATCCGCCCGCGCGCGCATCGACGTCGACAAGCATCTCGATCAGATCTGGGACGCCATGAGCGAGTGCATCGACGCGGGCTGCCGCACCGATGGCATCTTGCCGGGTGGTCTGAACGTGCCGCGCCGCGCCGCGAAGCTGTTTGCGGAGCTGTCCGCAGGCGAGCAGCGCGGGCCGATCGGCGATTGTGAGGACCCGCTGCGCGCCGTCGACTGGGTCAACCTGTACGCCCTCGCGGTCAACGAGGAGAACGCCGCGGGCCACCGCGTCGTGACGGCCCCGACGAACGGCGCCGCGGGGATCGTGCCCGCGGTCATCAAGTACTACCTGCAGTTCGTGCCCGATTCGGACAGCGAGGGGGTGCGTCGCTTCCTGCTGGCCGCCACGGCCGTCGGGTCGCTCATCAAGACGAACGCGTCGATCGCGGGTGCAGAGGTCGGCTGCCAGGGTGAGGTCGGCTCGGCCTCCGCGATGGCGGCCGGCGGACTGTGCGAAGCGATGGGCGGCACCCCCCTGCAGGTGGAAAACGCTGCCGAGATCGCGATGGAGCACAACCTCGGGCTCACCTGCGATCCCGTCGGCGGCCTCGTCCAGATCCCGTGCATCGAACGCAACGCCATCGGCGCGATGAAGGCAATCAACGCCGCGCGCATGGCGCTGTGGGGCGATGGCCGGCACACCGTGAGCCTTGACGTCGTCATCGAAACGATGCGGCAAACCGGCGAAGACATGCTGAGCAAGTACAAGGAAACCTCCCGCGGCGGGCTCGCCGTGAACGTCGTGGAGTGCTAGGACGAGGCCGCCCGAAAGTTTCACGTCGCAAGATTCTGGTAGCGCGGGCCGCCAGATTATGGTCGACTACCCGTGGGAGGGGCTCACCGGGGGCTCCGATGAGAACTCAAGGAGTCACATGTCTCGCACGATTCGAGCCCTGGGGGCTACCGCCACGCTCGCCGCGCTGATTTTGGCGGGCTGCTCGTCCAACGACGGCGCCACGACCACGAGCCCGTCCGTCACGACGGAAGCGGGTGGCGGGCAGTCCACCGACGACGCGACGCCCACCGACGACGCGTCGCCCACGGAAGAGGCCGACGGCGAACCGCCTAGCGATCTGGCCGCGGTCCTCGAGGGCCTGACCTACGACGGCGCACCCCTGATGGTGAGAGATCCGCAGAAGTCCATTGACATGATCAAGCAGTTCGGCGACTTCGCTACGGGACAGGGCGCTCAGAACATTAAGCCTGAGGCGTGCAACGCAGTCGTGTCCAAGGGCTCATCCACCGTCTTCGACCTAGACAAGGTCACGGTCGACGATTTTGCAATGGCCGCCCCGGAACAGCCGAGCGTCACGGTTCAGGTGATCAAGGAGCAGGTCGCTAACTTCGACATTGCGCTTTCTAAGGAGATGCTCAGTGCCTGCAAGACGTCGTCGATGGAGAGTGAGTTCGGAACTATCGAAATGACGATGGCGGAACATCCGCTGAGTGTTCCGGCGCGCGAAGCTATCGCGTATCAGCAGGATGTCACGATGGGTGACACGAAGTCCGGCAGCTATACGGCAACCGCCAAGAAGTCGGGCGTCGTCGTCGCCGTGAACCTCACCGAGCCGACGGCCGAAACCATTGATAAGGCCAATGGGCTCCTCACGACTGTGCTGGATCGTCTCTAAGGAAGTACAGTCCGATGTCCGCCCCGGCTCGCCCATCATGGTGCCGCGCCGGGGCGGTCCTGGTGACAGCGCTCATCGTCGTGATCAACTAGAACTCGATGAGCGCACCCAATAGATAAGGACGTGCCCGATGACCTTGCGCCGGAGCCTTGCAGCCGTCATCGCTGCTGGAGCAATGACACTTTCGATCGCCGCCTGCACTTCGCAGTCGACGACTCCGGAAGCGACGACGAGCGCGCCTTCGAGCGCTGCACCCTCGCCAGAGACCAGCCCAGAGGCCGAGACCAGCTCAGCCCCAAGTGCGCCCGCCGACGTAGACCCGAACAATACGACGGTGCCGATCGTGAGAGATCTTTCCTACGACGGCACGGCGCTGGAGGTCATGCACGGGGCGCCGCTGACCGATATCCTCATCAGCGCTGCGGAACAGGTCAACCAGCTCGACCTGACGGTCAAGCCTCCCGAATGCGAGCATGCGTTCGTGCCGCAAACCGGCAATACCGCCGATTACAAGAATGTCGACATCGCGATGGCCGCCAACGCGAGCGGTATCTCGGTGTCGGCGTCACGCGATTTCGCGGTCCAGCGCCGCAACGTCGACATCGCCCGCGAGTTCCCGGCCATCTGCCCCTCGGTGGACCTCACCGTGGCCGGCGCTCCCGCCACCATCACCGTCGAAAAAGTCGAGACCCCGATCAGCGGCGCCGACGACGCCTTCGGCTACTCCATGGTCAATGGCGAAAACCCGCCCCAGTACACCCTGTATGCGACCAAGGGGGATTACATCCTCATGGTGCAGTCGGGCATGCAGGCCTCATCGCCCAACGTCGCCGCCCTCACCGAACTTTTGCAAACCATGACTGAACGGATCCCGTAATGCGCACTCAATTCACCGGCCGCTCCGGCCTTCGTACCGCCCTGCTATCGACCGTCGCGGTGGGATCCCTCGTCCTTGCCGCCTGTTCCTCGGACTCCACCCCGGAGAAGTCCGCAGAGCCAACCACCTCGGCGGCGACGACGCCCGCGGACGCTACCCCGAGCGAGACCACCGAGACCTCCGCATCGCCCAGCGGCGATAGCGCCCCGGAAGCGGCCCTCACCGGCCTGACGTTCAAAGGCAAGGAACTGAGCGTAGCGAGCAAGGAAGAGTCCGCCGCGATCTTTTCCGGCGCCAACGGTGCCGCCACCCAGGTGACGGTTGAGCCCCTATCCTGCGAAGCACTCGTCAACGAGCGCCTCACCGAAGCCGCCGGCCGCGATACCTCCTCCTGGCAGATCGCAAGTGCCCAGCTGAAGGAGGACAACCTCGCCGTCGTCATCACCGATTCCGCCAAGGAATCCTGGTCCAGCGAGATCTCCGCACGGTTCAAGGACGACTGCGAGGACATGACCTGGAAGATCGGTAACGAGGAGATCGAGGTCCACAGCGGGGGATTCGACACGCCCGCCGATGACCACTACGGCCAGGTGCAACGCATCAAGCAGGGCGACCAGGAGGTCTTCTTGCACCAGCTCTTCGCGACGAAGGGCGACTACATCGTTATGGTCCAACTGGCCGATTCGGCCCAGGTGGATGAGGCGACGGCCAGAGAGATGGAATCGCTCATCAACACGATCGTCGAGCGACTCTAACCCGGTAGGAGCTACATGTCCCGCACGCTTAGCACCAACGCCCGCAACCGAACTCTGGCCGCGCTAGCAGCTGCCGCGCTGGCGATCACCGGCTGCAGCCAAACCGAGACCACGAAGCCCTCCCCGGACGCATCGGCGACGACGTCGCAGGAAGCTACCACGGCGACCCCGGCACCGACTGAGTCGGCCACCACCTCGGCAGCGCCCACGCAGGGCTCGCCCGACGCAGCCAAGGCCCTCGCCGATCTCACCTACCGCGGTGAGCCCCTTACCGCCCTGCCACCAGTCCAGGTCGATGCCTACGTCGAGTCCATCCGCTCGGCCCTGCGGACCGAAGGCGCGACCTTCGAGCCGGAGGTCTGCGGCAAGCTGAATACGGAGCTGAACGAAAAGCTCATCGCCCACACAAGCGATCTGAGCCTGGCCGCCGGCGAGGTCGATGGGGCACAGGTCGTTGCCCAGGTCTCGCCCGGCGGCGCCGACGGCATCGACTTCGGCAACGTCACCGACGTGATCACAAAGTGCCCGCAGTTCACCGTGAGCGCCCACGGCCAATCCATCACATCCGCGGTCTCCCTGATCCCTACCTCGATCGCTGCGGACTCCTCCCTTGGGCAGCACGTCACCCAGGAGCTGCCCAATGGCACCGTGCACGTATACACGATGCTCGCGAAGGTCGGCTCCACCCTCGTCACGACGGTCTTGACCACTACCGAGGACACGGACATCGCGGACCTGGAAGAACTCACTTCGACGATCGCCACCCGACTCTAAGAAGCCCGTTTCTCACCGGCCCGCTCGCGACACGCCGAGCGGGCCGGTAATTTTTGCGATCTGGTTCTCACCATCCACCCCTCCCAGCTCACCTATCCACAGCCTCCACAGCCTGTGGATGGATCCTCATCCCCAGCGTGCACATGGCAGTGTGGGCTTTCGCGGCGACGCGGCGGACATGGTTCACCAGGTGCCGATTCGTACAAACGACGCGGCCCCTGGGCCGCTCGTGTCCGAGGTCGATGGCAGGCTTCAGCACACGGGCAATCGCAGCCGCCATTCCCATCCACATTCGAGCCGCGGCCGTCCACAGGAGGTGGTGCATAAACTTGGATAAATATTCACACTGGAATAATGAGACCACTACATCTAGTGGTCGCGCATTCGATCGATCACAAGGTATAGTGACGGAAGTCAGCGACGGGGTCCGAGATGAATCGAACCACACGGATGTAACATCCGGGGAAAACCGCTCGCCGGACCGTCATTACGAAGCAAAAAGGAGTGTGCTCCCATGAGCATTACCGTGTTCAGCAAGCCGAACTGCGTGCAGTGCGATGCCACTTACCGTGCGCTGAAGAAGAACGGCTTGGAGTACACCGTCGTCGACATCACCGAAGACGCCGAGGCCCTCGCCAACGTGAAGGCACTTGGCTACGTTCAGGCTCCCGTCGTCTTCGCTGACGGCGACCACTGGTCCGGGTTCCGTCCCGACCGCATCAAGGCGCTCGCCCGTCAGAGCGTCGAGCAGACCATAACTGCCTAGTCCCGACGGTTCGGTGCGCCCCTGCATGCACCGGAAAAACCCCGCAGGATCATGAATCCGGGAGGACGACATGGCCCATATCGTGTACTTCTCATCGGTGTCGGGATACACCGATCGATTTGTGAAGCGACTCGGGCTTCCCGCCTCCCGGATTCCGCTGTATCCGAACGACCCCCCGCTGCGCGTCGAGGAGGAATACGTCCTGATCGTCCCCACTTACGGGGGCGGTAATAACAAGGGCGCGGTTCCCAAGCAGGTCATCCGCTTCCTCAACGACGAGCACAACCGCTCATTGATCCGCGGCGTCATCGCCTCGGGCAACTCTAACTTTGGCACCGCTTTTTGCATCGCCGGCGACATTATCTCCGCCAAGTGCAAGGTGCCCTACCTCTATCGTTTCGAGCTGCTTGGCACCGCCGACGACGTCGCGCGGGTCAAAGAAGGATTGGAAGAATTTTGGCAGAAACGCTCACTGATACCGGCCTAGAGTCCTTTGCCAGCGAAGATCTTGATTATCATGCGCTGAACGCCAAACTGAATCTTTACGACGAAAACGGCAAGATCCAGTTTGATGCCGACCGACAGGCCGCGCGGCAGTACTTCCTGCAGCACGTCAACCAGAACACCGTCTTCTTCCACTCCCTGGACGAGAAGCTCACCTACCTGGTCGATGAGGGCTACTACGAGGGACACGTCCTTGAGAAGTACTCCAAGGAATTCCTCCAGCGCATCTTCGACTACGCCTACGCCAAGAAGTTCCGCTTCCCCACCTTCCTCGGCGCCTTCAAGTACTACACCTCCTACACGCTGAAAACCTTCGACGGAAAGCGCTACCTGGAGCGCTTCGAAGACCGCGTCGTCATGGTGGCTCTGACCCTGGCCGACGGCGACGAAGACTTCGCGCTGCAGCTCGTTGACGAGATCATTGCGGGCCGGTTCCAGCCCGCAACCCCGACGTTCCTGAACTCGGGCAAGGCCCAGCGCGGCGAAGCCGTCTCCTGCTTCCTGCTGCGCATCGAAGACAACATGGAGTCGATCGCCCGCGGCATCAACTCCGCCCTGCAGCTGTCCAAGCGCGGCGGCGGCGTCGCGCTGCTGCTGACGAACCTTCGCGAGTACGGTGCGCCGATCAAGAAGATCGAGAACCAGTCCTCAGGCGTCATCCCCGTGATGAAGTTGCTGGAAGACTCCTTCTCCTACGCCAACCAGCTTGGAGCCCGCCAGGGTGCCGGCGCCGTCTACCTGCACGCGCACCACCCGGACATCATGAGCTTCCTCGACACCAAGCGCGAGAACGCCGACGAGAAGATCCGGATCAAGACGCTCTCGCTCGGCGTAGTCATCCCCGACATCACCTTCGACCTCGCGCGCAAGAACGAGGACATGCACCTCTTCTCGCCCTACGACGTCGAGCGCGTCTACGGCGTGCCATTTTCCGACATCTCGGTCTCGGAAAAGTACTACGAGATGGTCGACGATAAGCGCATCCACAAGAAGAAGATCAACGCTCGCCGCTTCTTCCAGACGCTCGCCGAGATCCAGTTCGAATCCGGTTACCCGTACATCATGTTCGAGGACACGGTGAACCGCTCCAACCCGATCAAGGGCAAGGTCATCATGTCCAACCTGTGCTCGGAGATCCTGCAGGTCTCGGAAGCCAGCGAATACAACGAGGACCTCACCTACTCCCACATCGGCAAGGACATCTCCTGCAACCTGGGATCGCTCAACATCGCGATGGCGATGGACTCGCCCGACTTCGGCAAGACGGTGGGAACCGCGATCCGCGCCCTGACGGCCGTCTCCGATCAGACGACGATCAACTCGGTGCCCTCCATCGTGCGCGGCAACGACGAATCGCACGCCATCGGACTTGGCCAGATGAACCTGCACGGCTACCTGGCGCGCGAGAATATCTTCTACGGCTCCGACGAGGGCCTGGACTTCACGAACATCTACTTCTACACCGTGCTGTTCCACGCCATCACCGAATCCAACAAGCTCGCGATCGAGCGCGGCCGTTCCTTCGGCGGCTTCAAGGACTCGACCTACGCCTCCGGCGAGTTCTTCGACAAGTACACCGATCAGGTGTGGGAGCCGGAAACCGATCGCGTGCGCCAGCTGTTCGCCGACGCGGGCGTCCACATCCCCACGCAGGAGGATTGGCGCGAGCTGAAGGCCTCCGTCATGGAGCACGGCATCTACAACCAGAACCTCCAGGCGGTGCCGCCGACGGGCTCGATCTCCTACATCAACAACTCGACGTCCTCGATCCACCCGATCGTGGCGAAGGTTGAAATCCGCAAGGAAGGCAAGATCGGCCGGACCTATTACCCGGCGCCGTTCATGACGAACGACAACCTGGAGTACTACCAGGACGCCTACGAAATCGGGCCCGAGAAGATCATCGACACCTACGCGGCTGCCACCCAGCACGTCGACCAGGGTCTGTCGCTGACGCTGTTCTTCAAGGACACGGTCTCCACGCGCGACCTCAACCGCGCGCAGATCTATGCGTGGCGCAAGGGTATCAAGACGCTCTACTACATCCGACTGCGCCAAAAGGCGCTCGTTGGCACCGAAGTAGAAGGTTGCGTCTCCTGCGAGCTGTAGCTCGATAACACACAAGTGGCCCGGCAGAATCTGCCGGGCCACTTGCGTATGGGGATTAGCTCGCCTGGCGGCGGCGCACCAGCACCACGCCGGAGGAGATCAGGCCGGAGGCCAGCAGCGCGAGCATGATGAGCTCGCCACCCGTGACGGGCATCTTCGGAGCCGAGGCGATCGGCTTACCGGGCTGCTTCGGACCGATCGGCAGTGGCTTCGCGTCGTGCGTGGGCTTCTCGCTCGGCTCGGCCGTCGGCTGCTCTGTCGGAGCTTCCGTGGGCTGCTCGGTTGGCGCCTCGGTGGGCTGCTCGGTGGGAGCTTCGGTCGGGGCTTCCGTGGGCTGCTCGGTCGGCTCTTCCGTCGGTTCCGCGGCGCGCCACAGGTCCTCGAGCAGGAAGTTGGCAAGGGCCGTGTTATCGAGGAAGGCGCCGCGCACCGGGTCCTCGCCCGTCGCGTGGGCGGCCAGCGTCGCCGCACCTGCGCCCTTGAAGAACACGGGGACGAGCATGTTGGTGTGATCGCCCGAGTGCCAGCTGAGCTTCGGCACCTCGCCCTTGTTGCCGGTCATCGCGTCAAAGGCGGGATCGGACTCGGGGCCCACGAGGTAGCCGGTTTCGTGATCCGCGGTAACGATAACGAGCGTTTCCTCCCACGAGGAGTTCGCTTCGACCCACTGGGAGACGGTGGAGACAGCGTCGAAGAAGTCGACGGTCTCCTCGATGTTGCGCACCTCGTCGTTGGCGTGGCCGGTCCAGTCGATGGCGCCGCCCTCGACCATGAGGAAGAAGCCCTCGTCGTTGTTATCCAGGACGTTCAGGGCGCCGGCGGTCAGCGTCGGCAGATCGGGCACGTCGTTGTTCGCGACGTCGAAGGGCACGGTGGATTCGCCGGCGCGCGACTGCTGCAGGGTGGAGGCGACCTGGGGCAGGCCGAAGACGCGCTCGGGGGTTTCGCCCGAGGCGAGGGCGGTCAGCTCGGCCGTCGTCTCCAGGAAGGAGAAGTCCGTCTTGCCCTGCTTCAGGGCGGTGAAATCGGCTTCGTTCACGTACTTGTAGTTCGCGACGGCCGCCTGGTTCGAATCATCGAAGTGGGGGTGGCCGGCACCGATGATGACGTCCATATCGGAGGCGATCATCTCGGTGGCGATGTCGTGGTAGTTATTGCGCGAGATGTTGTGCGCGACGTAGGCCGCCGGGGTCGCGTGCGAGAACGGCACGGAGGAGACGACGCCCGCGGACTTGCCGAGGCGCTTGGCGCGCTCAGCGATGGTTTCTTGCGCCTTGCCGTAGGCATCGACGCCGAGGTAGCCGTTGATGGTCTTGACGCCTGTGGCGAGCGCGGTGCCGGCAGCGGCGGAATCCGTCGGATGCTTCTTCACCCAGTTGAAGTCGCTCCAGGCGGCCTTCGGGTCATAGGAGCCGGTGACGGGGAAGGTCTGCTGGGAGACGCGGTTCCAGGTTTCGAACTCCTGGCTGGGGGTGCCGCCGAGCTCGCCGCCGGTGAAGCTGGCGGGATCCCACTCGACCTGCCAGCGCGTCGTGCCGGCCAGGTAGGAGGAGGCGTTATCGATGTGGTTGTACCCCATGCCGTCGCCGATCAAGACGATGACGTTCTTGGGGGCGGAATCGGCCGCGACCGGGGTGGCGGCCAGGCCGCCGGCCACCAGGGTGGCAGCAGCGAGGGCAGAGACAATGAAGCGTGACATGGACATCCTTTTGATGGGTGGTGGTGTCACCCGACAGGTTAGGAGCGGGGTGTAACCGGCACTTGACGCCATGTGGGCCGCCATCGCAACAGTGAGTGAACGTCCGGGGGCTCTACGATGGCGGGGTGGAAGCGTTTTTGCTGCGCCTGGCGCGGTTGTTGCTCGGTGGCGGACTCTCGGCTCGCGACGTCGAGACGGAGGTCATCGCCGCGGGTAGGGCGCTCGGCTACCCCGACGTGCAGGTGGCGGCGCTGCCGACCGGCGTCTTCGTCGGGCTGTCACCGGACGCGCCCGTGCAATTTTCGGCGGCCAAGTCCTATATTCGCTTCGATCAGCTCTCGGAGTTCCTCTCCATTACGGCGCGGCTGCGCGCGGGCGACCTGCCCGCTGATCAGGCGTGCGAGCTGCTGGAGAGTGCGGCGGCGAAGCGGGCGCCGTGGAGCTATGGGGTGGCGAACCTCGGATCGATCCTCGTCGGGGTGGGGCTCGTCGCGCTGCTCTGCCCGACATGGCCCACCGTGGCGGCCGGGCTGATCGGCTCGGCGCTCGTCGCGGGGCTTGCCACGATCGCCGGGCGGGTGAAGGCGATGGCGGAGTTTTTGCCCGTGATCGCCGGCTTCCTCGTGTCCTATCCGATCCTGCTCGCAGCCGATGCGGGCTGGCTCGACTACCCGTTCCGCACGATCGTCGCGGTGCTCGCGATCCTGTTCCCCGGCTCGGTGTTCGTCACCGGGCTCGCGGACCTCGTCGCGGGGCATTCGTCTGCGGGCACGGCGCGGCTCGCGGCGGCGCTCATGCAGTTCACGCTGTTCTTCGTCGGCATCGCGCTGGCGGTCATGGCCGCGGGGCACCAGTTGAGCGAGCTGCTCGACATCGCGGCGCCGGCATGGCCGTTTGGGATCAAGCTCGTGGGCGTCATCCTCGCGACGATCGGGATCATGGTGTTTTGCTACTGCCCGCTGCGCCACGCCGCCTCGATCATCGCGCTGTCGGGGGTGGCCGGCGCACTGCAGGTCTACCTCGGCGGGGAGGTCTCGCCCGCGCTCGGTGGGCTCGTGGCGGCCCTCGTCGCCTCGGTGGGGGCGCAGGCGCTCGCGCGGGTGGGGCCGCCGTGGCACGTGACGTACTTACCGGCGTTCATGATCGTTGCGCCCGGCTCCTTCGCGTTCATGACGGCGAGCCAGGTCAGCGGTTATTCGGCCTCGCCGCTGGTGAGTGCGGGCAGCGCATTTCTGGGGGTGGCCGTCGGCACGCTGCTCGGCGGCGCCATCAAGGAGCTTGAGTTCTCCAAGACGCTCGCGCGCGGGGTGCGCCGGCGACGCGCCTAGCTGATGCGGTGGGCGCGGCCGCCGGGGCGCGTGATGAGCGTCGTGGCGCGCTGGCCGGGCTCGGGGAAGGAACGCTGGTAGTCCGCGAGCCACTGCGCCGCGAACGCTTCCGCGTCGTGGGTTTTCACGAGCGCCCATACCGAGCCGCCGAAACCTGCGCCGAACGCGGAGGCCGCCGCGGCCCCGAGGCTGCGCGCCGAGCGCTGCAGGTGCACCGTCTCGGGGACCTGGTTGCCAAGTCCCTCCTCGCTCCAGCGCTGGGAGGTATCAACGATGCGGCCGAATTCGCTGATCCGGCCGGCGGCGAGCGCGGCGCTCGCGCGTGGCACGAAATCCTCGGATTCGCTGATGAACTGCTCCAGGCGCCCGCGCAGATAGGCGTCGGGGGAGGTGAGGGAGCGGAGCTGGTCGTGCGCATCGCCGCCGGCGCGCACCGCGTCGGCGAGCCAGACGTCCTTGCGGCCCGTCGCGCGATTCCACCGGCGCACGATCTCCGAGGTCGACAGTGCCGCGCGGTTGTACAGCTCCATCGCGGAGCCGGTTTTCTCCGCGAGGACGCCCGAGACGGCGACGACGAAGGAATAGTCGGCCGGGAAGGGGATGACGGCCTCGCGCGTGGTGGGGCAGAAACGATATTGGACGAGCGCGTCCGCCTCGGCGCACAGCATCGCGGTGTGGTCCTCCGAACCGCCAAAGGTGCCGACGCCGCGGTGGCCGGCAAGCTCGCCAAAACTCATGCCGTTTTCCACGCACGCGAGGTACATCGCGAGGTCCTCGGGCGTGCGGATGTGGGAGGTGAAGGCGGGGTGGTCCTCGATGCCGGAGAGGTCAAACAGCGAACGCGCAAGGCCCACGATCATCGCCGAGGAGGAGGACATGCCGGAGGCGAGCGGCAGCGTCGCGTCGACGGTGATGTGCGCGCCGGAGACCGCGTCCGGGAAATTGGCGACGAGGCGGGAGACGACGGCGGCGGGGTAGCCGGCCCAGTGGCCGCGCGGCACGTCCTGATCGATCGCGAGCGGCAGGGTCACCGTGTCATCGACGGCGCGCGAGGTGATGCGCACGATGGGTTCGCTGAGGGCGCGCGCGTGGAAGGTGATGCCGACGTCGGCGGCGGCGAGCAGCGAGCGGCCGCCGGCGTAGTCGGTGTGCTTGCCGAGAACCTCGATGCGGCCCGGAACGAACCACGAGGTGATCACAGGTTGACCTCGATGCTCGCGAGGCGCTCCTTCACGGCGGCGATATCGTCGCGGCGGGACATGTCCAGGCAGCCGACCGCGACGGGCACGACGGTGAAGTCCTCATCGCTGGCCATGACGGCGGAGGCGAGTTCCAGCTCGCCGCGCTCGGACGGTTCGATGGTGCGTGCGGCGTCGAAGATCGCGGGCGTGAAGACCCACGCGTTCATCGAAATGGGGGCGTCGCCGTAGTGCGCGAGCGTCGCGGCATCGGGTTTTTCGACGATGCGGCGCAGGTGCCCGGCGTCGTCGACGTCGAGGATCGCGAAGGCCTGGATGCGTTCGGCCGGGATATTCGACTGCGCGATGAGCGCGGCCCGGTCGAAGCCGAGCAGGGCCGCGCCGGGGGCATTGAGCAGGGCGTCGAGTGTCTCGGGCGGGTAGTAGTTATCGGAGTTCACGACGAGGAAGCGATCCTCGCCCGCGAAGTCCTCGGCGGCGGCGACGGCGTCGGCGGTACCGCGCGGCTCGCGCTGGATGGCGTAGTGGATGCGCACGCGGGTGGGGCGCAGCTGATCGAAATGCTCCCGGATCATGCCGTGTTCCGGGCCGATGACGAGGCAGACGTCGGTGATGCCGACGTCCGCGAGAGCGGAGACGAGGTAGTCCAGGAAGGGCCGCCCGACGTCGATCATGCCTTTGACGCCCGCGTTGGCGGCGCGTTCGGCGCTCGGGTCCAAGGTGGCGCTCGCGGAGGCCTCGCGCATTCGCGTGCCAAGGCCGCGAGCGAGGATTACGGCTTTCGTCGGGCGTTGCTGCATACCCATATGGTATCGAGGCCGCCGCGTGGTTGGGCGCGCCACCGTGTCGTAGCATCAGTGATATGCAGCCAACCGATCTGACCTTGATTCGTCACGCCGGGATGCCCTCCCTCGCGCACGATGGGTCGCGCGTCGTCGTCGCCGTCAGCCATCCGGACTTCGCGACGGACGCCAACGTCTCCCTGCTTCGCGAATTTGCCGTGGCGGATGCGCCGGAGCCCGCGGCGGCAGGGGTCGGCCGGCTGCTGACCCGCGGCCCGAGCGATACCTCGCCCGCATTCTCGCCCGACGGCGCGCTGCTCGCGTTCTTGCGCACCGCGCCCGCCGCGCTTGGCGAGACGGACATGGGGCAGGCGCCCCAGCTGCACGTCGTCGATGCACGCGGCGGCGAAGCGGTGGCGATGACGGACCTGCCGCTCGGCGTCACCGCGTTTCGTTGGCTGCCCGACTGCGAGGGCATTATCTGTCAGGCGCCCGTGCCGGTGGAGGGGCGCTACCGGCCCGATATCGAACCCGGCGCCGAGCCGCCGCGCACGCTGCCCGGCTTCCAGGGCCGCGCCGATGGCCACGGCTACGTCTTCGATCGTCCGCACCACCTCTTCTACGTCCCCGTCACGCAGGTGCATTCCGATCCGAGCTATGAGCCCGTCGGGCGCGCCAAAGCCAACGGCGATGCCGAACGCTTCGACGTCAAACTCCCGCCGGTCACGCGGCTGACGCGCGGGGAGGTCGGCTTCTCGCTGACGGCCGTGACTGCCAGCCACGCGCTCGCAATCGCGGGTCTGCACGAGGGCCACGACGCCGATGTGCGCACCGACCTGTTCGCGATCCGCATCAAAACCAAGGGCGAAGACCCGGATCAGCCCATCGCGCTCACGACCTCCGGCGGTCCGGAAATCTTCGCGGTCTCGGGCGCCTGCCCCGTCGGCGAGGGCCTGTACCTCGCGGCCTCCAGCCTTGGGGAGACCGGCCTGGATTTCGTTGGCCGCTCCGATGCGCTCTACCGCATCGACGATCTCGCCGCGGCGCTCGCGGGCGATCCGCTCGACCTCGGCCGCGCGCAGCGCCTGACCGACCCGGACACGCAGCGCCTCATCGGCCCCTTCCTCGCGGCCGGCGCGACCGATCTCATCTGCGGTCTGGAGCGGCGCGGCTCCACGCTCGCGATCCGCATCGCGCCGGGCGGCGAGCTGACCGAGCTCACCTCCGAGGGCAGCGTCGTCACCGGCTGGGATGCGAACGACGCGGGCCAGATCGTCGTCACCTACGGCGATCACACCTCGCCAAGCGAGGTCGGCGTCATCGCGGACGGCATCACGCGCCTCTCGGACCTCGCGCGCCCGCTGCGCGCCACCCAGCTCATCACGCCGCAAGAACGCACCTACGACAGCGCCGACGGCTACCCCGTGCACGGCTGGGTGCTGCTGCCCGATAAGACGATCGGCGCGCCCGTCATCCTCATGATCCACGGCGGCCCGCACGCCGCCTACGGCCCGGCCGTCTTCGACGAAGCCCAGGTGCTCGCCGCCGCCGGCTACGCCGTCGTCATGTGCAATCCGCGCGGCTCTTCCGGCTACGGCACCGAGCACGCGCGGGCGATCCGGCATGCGCTCGGCACCCTGGATGCTGACGACGTCCTCGCCTTCCTCGACGGCGCGCTCGCGGAGTTTTCGGATCTGGACGACGCGCGCCTTGGCATCATGGGCGGCTCCTACGGCGGCTACCTCACCGCCTGGATCATCGCCCACCACCACCGCTTCGCCGGCGCGATCGTCGAGCGCGGCTACCTCGATCCCGCGACGTTCGCCGGTCCGTCCGATATCGGCTGGTTCTTCTCCGAGCAGTACGTCGGCACCGACCCCGCGCAGGTCGCCGCGCAGTCGCCGATGGCCGTCGTCGATCAGGTCGAGACGGCAACGCTCGTCATGCACTCCGAGCAGGACCTGCGCTGCCCGATCGAACAGGCGCTGCGCTATTACACCGCGCTGAAGGCCGGCGGGGTGGACGCGACGTGCGTCATTTTCCCCGGCGAGAACCACGAGCTGTCGCGCTCGGGGCGGCCCTGGCATCGATTGGACCGTTTCGAGGAGATTTTGGCGTTCTGGGAGCGCCAGTTGCCGCGGCATATCGCGCCGTAGCTGCCGCGCCTGCGCCACAATAGAGGTATGGATAAGAAGCACGCTCTCATCCGTCGGCCCTCACCGCGCCTGGCCGACGGTCTCGTCACGCATATCGAACGCAGCCCCGTTGATGTCGAACTCGCCAAGCGCCAGTGGGAGGACTATGTCGCCGCGCTGCACGACGCGGGCTGGCAGACCCACGAGGTCGCGCCCGCCGACGACTGCCCCGACGCCGTCTTCGTCGAGGACACCATGGTCGTCTACGGCGATACGGCCGTGATCGCGCGCCCGGGAGCCGATGAACGCAAGCCGGAGACGCCGGCCGCGGAGGCCGCGGTGCGCGAGCTCGGCTACCGCATCGCGCACATCGAAGCGCCCGGCACCCTCGATGGCGGCGACGTCTTGAAGTTCGGCGGCACCGTGTGGGTGGGCCGCGGCGGTCGCACCAACGACGAGGGCATTGCTCAACTCGCCGCGCATCTCGAGCCGCTCGGCGCGCGCGTCGTCACCGTGCCGCTGACCAAGGTGCTGCACCTGAAATCGGCGGTCACCGCCCTGCCCGACGGCACCGTCGTCGGATATGAGCCGCTCGTTGACGACCCGGGCGTGTGGGAGAACTTCCTCGCCGTGCCGGAAGAATCCGGCGCGCACGTCGTGCTGCTGGACGGCGAGACGATCCTCATGGCGGCCGACGCGCCGCGCACCGCGGAGCTTTACCGCGAGCGCGGCTACCGCGTCATCGAGGTCGATATCTCCGAGTACGAAAAGCTCGAGGGCTGCGTGACGTGCCTGTCGGTGCGGCTGCGCGGCATGCCGGACTAATCGAACTCCGGGCGCCGGCCCCACGTTGAACTGCCCGGCGGCAGCGTCGCGCCGGGCAGCGCGAGCGTGAGATCGCGAACCATGCCCGCGAGCGCCTCCGGGTCGGCGCCGAGCGACTCGCGCTGCGCGGAGCGCTTAGCCGCCTGCACGATCTGCGCGGCGGCCTCCCCGATGCGCGGCGCCTCCTCGGCGGCCTCGGCCTGCAGCGCCCACAGCAGCCGCCGAATCTCGAACAGGTGCTGCGCGAGCTGCTCTTCCTCGCGCGACGCGCCCGCAAGCACCTGCGCCGCGCGGACATAGCCGTAATCGCGCGAAATCCGGATGAGGCCCGGCTCCACCGTCATCGAATCGTGCACCTCCATCAGCGGCTCGATGATCGTCATGCCGGCGGCACGGGCGCGCGCTACTTCCTGGCGCGAAAGCTCCTCACTCATGAGCGTTGCCGAGGACCGCACCACCGTCGAGACAATATTCGACTCCGCGTAGGACTCCGCCGTCTGCACGCCCTGCGGCGCCGACGAAATCGCGATGCACTCATCGGCGCCAAGGTGCTGCGCGACGATGTCCGCCGGCAGGTTCATCCGCACCCCGCCATCGACGTAATGCTCTGCGCCGAGCTTGACGGGCGCGAAGACCGCCGGGATGGCGCACGAGGCCGCAATCGCCGCCACGAGGTCGACGCGCTCGCCAAGCGGCTGATCCGCGCGATCACGCAGCTCGCCGCGTTCATCGACGTAGCGCAGTTCGCCCGATTCGAGGGCGACGACGGCGACGCGCAGCCGCACTCCGGAGGCGGCGACGCGCGCGGGTTCGAAGGTCTCAACGATGCGGTCGACGAGGTCCCCGGGAGTGAAGATCGAGGATGAAGTCAGCGCCCCGCGCGCGATCGAATCGAAGCCCGAGCCGGGCCCCGCCACGGCCCATAGGTCCGACATCGTCGTGAGCGCCTGCGGTAGCTGGGGCAGCCGCACCGTCGTGGGCTCGCTTGCCTCCTCGCGTTTCCATGGCCAGTTAAAGGCCGGAATCTCGATGGTGCGCGGCGTCCTGCCGGAAGCATCGGAGCGCAGGATCTTTTGCCACACGGGCGCCTGATGCTGCAGCAGCGAGAACCAGGGGCGCTCGCGGAACATATCGGCCGGCCCGCTCATCTCGGTCCACAGGCGTTCCAACTCGGCGACGGCGGCGCGTTGGCCGGCGGGGTCGGCGTGCTGGGCGATGACGCCCCCGAGGATCGAGCCGGCGCTCGTGCCCGCGATGGTATCGAAGGCGAGGGTCTCGTACTCGTAGATGCGGGCCAGGGCGCCGATCTGGAAGGAGGAGCGCGCCCCGCCGCCGGAGAGCACGAGCGCCCGCCGCACCGGCGCCGGCTCGCTCCCGAGCCGCTTGAGGGCGCGCGCGCCGCTAGCGGCGAGCTGCGAAAGCCATGTCTGCATACCCCCAGTCTAGGAGCGGCCCGACATGACACGTCGCCAGCCGATACGATCGACTGGAAGAGCGATAAACGAGGAGCGAGAACGTGGCATCTACCCGAGTCGAATACGCGGTGACCCGGATCCTCGACGCAATCGCCGACGGTGAGTTCGTCCCCGGATCTGCGCTGCTGCCCGAAGACGAGTTGGCGCACTGGCTAGAAGTCTCGCGCCCGACGATGCGCGAGGCGGTCAAGATTCTGAAGGAACGTGGGGTCCTCATCGTCGTCCACGGTCGCGGGACGTTTGTCGCTGACCCGGAACAGTGGACCGATCTCGCGTCGATCATTTGGTGGACCGTCCGCACCGCGCCGCCAGCGCTCGCGGGGGAGCACCTTGTCGAAGTTCGTCGCATGATCGAGGTGGGAGCATGCGGGCTAGCTGCCGAACGCCGCACCGAGGAGGATCTGCAACGAATGCGAGAACTCCTCGATACCTACGATGCTGCATCCCTCGACGACGACATCGACCACGCGGTCGCTGCGGATCTTGCCTTCCACCAGGCCGTCCTCAAGGGCTCGCACAACCCCTTCGTCGCCGCGATTTTGCACCCGCTGGAAGAAGCCCTGAGATCATCGCGCCAACTCACGACGCAGGTGCCGGAAGTGCGGCAACGAGCTGCCGCCCATCATCGGCGGATTTTTGCCGCCATCGAGTCCGGCGACGCTGCAGCCGCGAAAAAAGCGATGCGGGAGCACATGACTCAAACGCGCAACGATCTGCAGACCTTCGCTCAGTAGCCCGCTAGCCTGGAGCACTTTTCGCTCGTAGGTCGTTCTCCCCCTTGACAGGACGCGATGGCGACACTTACTCTCTGATCAAGACCTCAGAGGTCTAAGGTCAAAGGAGATGGAATGTCAACGCAGACACTGGAACAACTGCTCGCTGATTATCCCCGTGATGTCACTGTTAGCGCTTCATCCGTGCGCGAAGCCGATGCGGCTTCGCCCGCCCAATCAGTACTGATTGTGCTCGACGACGATCCAACGGGGACCCAGTCAGTTGCCGACCTCCCGGTCCTCACGGCGTGGGAGGAAGCCGATCTGCGATGGGCTCTTTCGACTGGCGCTCCCGCTGTGTACGTCATGACGAATTCCCGCTCACTTTCTGCAACGGACGCGGAGAAGATTAACCGCGATGTCGTTCGCGCGGCCCTTGACGCTGCCAAGGAATTGGACCGACGAGTGACCTTCGTTTCGCGTTCCGATTCGACGCTGCGGGGACACTTCCCGCTTGAGCCGAACGTCTTAGCGGAAGAGGTCGAAGCCGCTACGCACGAGAAAATTGACGGAATCCTGATCGTGCCGGCGTTTGGCGACGCAGGGCGGATCACCGTTGGTGGTGTCCACTACGCAGGATCTGCTGCCGATGGCTTCGTTCCGGTCGGAGAAACGGAGTTCGCTAAGGACGCGACCTTTGGTTACCGCAACTCTCGCCTCGTGGACTGGGTTGAAGAGAAGACGGATGGCGAAATTTTGGCTGCAGACGTCATCGCGATTCCGCTAAGTGTTCTGCGCGCTGATCGCGACGAGACAGTCCGGCTTTTGAGGTCTGCATCTTCTCGGCAGCCAATCGTCGTGGATATCGTGACCGAAGATGATTTGCGCCTGTTGTCGTTGGCACTGATCGAGGCAGAAAGCGCGGGCTCGCGCTTTATCTACCGTGTTGGGCCGCCGTTCGTCCGCGCTCGCATCGGTCAAGAGGTTCACGCTCCGTTGACGGAGGCGGAGATCGAAGCTGCTCGTGGTGGGCGCGAACCATCTCCCCACGGTCTCGTCGTCGTTGGCTCTCACGTTGGATTGACGACGCGCCAATTGAACACGCTCCGCGACGCACGCTCGCTGATTGAACTCGAAATTGACGTTGCGAAGGTTCTAGGGCCCGAGCGAGATGAGCATCTCGGCGCGTTGGTGGACGAGGCAGTGGTGGGTCTGTCCACAGACACGGTCGTCGTGCGGACGTCGCGGCTCCTGGTGACGGGCGCTGATGCTGACGACAGTCTCAGCATCTCGCGGCAAGTCTCGGCTGCGGTTGTCGACGTCGTCCAGGGCATTGTCTCCCAAACTACGCCAAGATTCGTCATCGCCAAGGGAGGAATTACCTCCTCTGACGTTGCGTCGAAGGGCCTCGGTATCCGTCGCGCTTTCGTTGTTGGCCCCATGCTTCCCGGGATCGTCTCTATGTGGTCCGGCCAGGACGGCCGTGCCGAAGGAGTTCCCTACATCGTGTTCGCCGGAAATGTCGGGGACGAGTCCTCGCTCGCGACCGTCGTCGACACCCTCAGTCTCTAATCCCACCTATCTAGGAGTTTTTCATGACCACCATCGCAGTACTAGGACTGGGCGCAATGGGGTTGCCCATGGCGCAGAACTTCGCTCAATCATTCGAGGTGCGGGGATATGACATCTCGCAGGAACGCCTCGGTCTCGCCGCAGCTGCCGGAGTCACGACGACTGACTCCGCGCGGGAGGCGGCCCGCGGTTCTGATGTCGTCTTGTTGGCAGTTCGCAACCGGGCTCAGCTCGAAGATGCCCTCATCGGCACGGACGGAATCCTGGAGGTCATGGAGCCAGGATCCGCTCTCATTCTCACCTCGACGGTTGGAGGTGACGCCATTGACTGGGTTGATCCGCTGCTTCAGGAAGCTGGGATCCACTTAGTTGACGCACCAGTATCTGGCGGCCCAGTTCGTGCCGGCAATGGCGATCTCCTCGTCGTCGTGGGTGCTCGACCGGAAGCATGGGCAGCGGCCAAGCCTGTGCTCGACGCGATGAGTTCAACACTGGTTCTCGTCGGCGACGAGCCCGGCAAGGGACAAGCAATGAAGACGGTCAACCAGCTGTTGTGCGGGATCCATATTGCTGCGGCGGGGGAGGCTCTTGCTCTCGCTCGGGCTCTTGGGCTCGACACTCACCAGGCGCTCGATGCCCTCATGGCGGGGGCAGCGGCCTCCTTCATGTTGGGGGACCGAGGCACTCGCATGCTGCAGGCCTACGATGAGGAGCCAGTTGAGGTTAAGTCCCGACTCGACATCTTCGTCAAGGACATGGGCATTGTGACGACGACGGCGAAGAATGCCGGACTCGCAGTCCCAACGGCTGCTGCTGCCGAGCAGGAATACCTGCTGGGTGTCGCACACGGCATGGGGGCGATGGACGATTCCTCGATCATCCGTGTCGTCGCTCCGGAAACCAACCACTAATCGACCTCATCAATCTAAGGAATAGCCATGTCGGGATCGTTACTCTTACTCGTATTTTTAGCGTCAATTGCCCTGCTCTTTGTATTAATCATTGCCTTTAAGTGGCAGCCTTTCCTGGCCTTGATCGTGGCGACACTCGCGGTCGGCCTCGCCACAATGCTCCCGTTTGATGAAGTTATTTCAACGATGACCGGCGGATTTGGTACCTCATTAGCGGGTGTCGGTATTCTCATTGGTCTCGGAGTCATGTTTGGTCAACTTCTCGGTTCCGCGGGAGCAATCCAGAAAATTGCCCAAGCGATGCTCAAAGTAACGGGCGTGAAGGGTGCCCCTGCTGCAGTTGCGGTGACGGGTTCCCTTGTGTCGATTCCCGTATTTTTCGATGCCGCATTCATCATTTTGGTCAACCTCATTCGGAACGTTTCTCGCTCCGCGAAGATCTCGATGATGACCCTGACAACCGCCTTGGCAGTTGGTCTGATCACGACGCATGGACTGGTCCCACCGACCCCGGGACCAATCATCGTTGCCTACAACGTCAATGTGCCCCTGGGGGTTTTCCTTGGATATGCCATTATCGTTGCCATTCCTGCCGTTATTGTTGCGGCTATTTTCTACGCAAAATGGATTGGACGTGGGCAAGCGGTATACGGCGAAGGGAGCGAGGAAGAGGTCGCCGCAGGTGGCGACAGCGTGGCTTCACGTGGATCTCAACAGGTAGCAACAAAACCTGAAATCTCGACGACGCGTTCCTTTGTCCTTCTGTTGCTTCCGATTGTCATCATCCTTATTGGCTCGCTGATGACCATGCTTCCCTTCGACAATGGAGTGACGCGATTCCTCGCATTCCTCGGAGACCCCAATATTGGTCTGCTCATCGGTGTGGTTGTCACCTGGATCGCTGTCCGCCCATACCTCACCGAGGATCCGAACGAGTTGTTCACGCAAGCTATCGCCGATGGCGGACTTGTGATTCTCATTAGTGGCGCTGGCGGTGGTTACGGAGCGATGCTCAACGCGAGTGGTGTCGGTGAGTATCTTGTGGAGCTCATGAAGGGCTGGAACATGCCGATTATTCTCTTGGCCTTCCTGTTCGCACAGATCCTTCGTGCGGCTTTGGGTAACACTACGCTGGCATTGATTACGGCTTCCACAGTCCTCGGTCCGCTTGCTTCCGGTCTCGATGTCTCGCCACTATTGCTCGGCCTGGCGATCTGCGCTGGAGGCATTGGCCTGTCACTTCCCAACGACTCGGGATTCTGGGTTGTCAACCGCTTCTCCGGACTGACCGTGCCGGAAACCCTCAAAACGTGGACCGCTGGCGGCACCCTGGCAGGGCTTACGGCTCTCGCAATGATTTTCGTTTTGAGTCTCTTCTCTGGCGTCCTGCCAGGGATGTAGATTTGTCTAGGAGACGATGATGTTTTTCAAGAGTATTAGTGAGATTTCCCATCTGATCCGCACGCGTAAGCTCTCCGTTGTCGAATTAACTCAGGGAATTCTTGATCGCATTGATTCGATGGATTCGGAGTTTCATTCCTACGTATTCGTCGATCATGATGGTGCTCTATCCGTAGCACAGAAACTTCAGGCTGAGATAGAGCGCGGACAGTGGCGGGGACCCCTGCACGGGATCCCGGTGGCTGTCAAGGATATTTACAGCATCGCTGGCCAGCCGTTCGAATTAGGAATGCCGAGTCGGGTCGGGAAAGTCGCGGAATCCACGGCAACCGTCGTCACGCGTCTCGAGCAAGCAGGCGCCATTGTTGTGGGGCGCCTCAATCTCACGGAAGGAGTCTACTCCGAGCACATCCCGCCGTTTACGACGCCGAAAAACCCGTGGGCAAAGGATCGGTGGGTCGGATCCTCGTCGAGTGGAAGTGGCGTCGCTACAGCGGCAGGCTTGGCCTTCGGCACACTTGCATCCGATACGGGGGGCTCGATTCGTATTCCCGCATCATGCAACGGAGCGACAGGCCTGAAACCTACATGGGGACGGTGTAGTCGCAGTGGGGTGTGGGACTTTGCGGCGACGCTTGACCATGTTGGCCCTATGGCGCGCAGCGCTATCGACACGGGATTGATGCTTGAAGCAATCGCCGGCTACGACGCAGCGGATCCAACTTCTCTGAGTGCCCCAGTCCCACAGTTTTCCTCGATTAGGCCAGGAGGATTACAGGGGACGACGATCGGTATCGATCTCGAATGGGGACTTCAGGGGGTCACTGCAGCCACGCAGCAAGCACTGTTCGACGCCATTGATGTCTTTGCGGAGCTTGGTGCTGAGATCGTTCCGATTGAGTTCCCTGATCCAACAGTGATTATCGACGACTGGTTCAAGGTATGCGGAGTGCAAGCCGCCCATGTGACTCACGACTGGTTTAAGGACCATCGTGAGTCGTATGGAGGGGCGCTCACGGAGCTGCTAGATCTTGGGCTTTCGCTTTCAGCCTTCGAGTATCAAAACCTCATCCGCCGGCGGTTGGACTTCACCGGCAAGGTGAAGCACGCTATCGGAAAAGTCGATGCGCTTTTGATCCCGGGACTCCCCTTTGAAGCTCCGTTAGCCAGTGACATGGTCGACATGGACGAGCAGAAGATTTCGGATATCCATCGATTCACCGTGCCCTTTACTATGAGCCAGATTCCAACGATCACGATGCCTGGTGGTTTTTCGGAGGAGGGACTTCCGGTATCGGTTCAGCTGGTTGGCGGTGCTCTCAGTGAGGCAACGTTGGTCCAGCTCGGTGCAAGCTATCAAGGCGTGACTGATTGGCATCGCCGTACGCCTCCCTGCTAAACGGGCACTCGTGTCCTTAGCCGATATACGAAGCGCGGCGTCCCAGCTCGGGGACGCCGCGCTTTCGCGTCTTAGCGGTTAACGGAGCGCGCCTTGCGCTCCTCAGCGCTCAGCGAGCCGCCGGCCGCTGCCAGCTCCCGCGCCTCTTCGAACTCCGCGAGAATTTCCGGATTCTCGGTGTACGTCGCGTTCGAGACGAAGTAGGCGACGAGCCCCGCGAACAGGAAGCCCGGCAGGATTTCGTACAGGTCGAAGATGCCGCCCGACAGGTACTTGCCCCACACGACGACGGTGACGGCGCCAACGATCATGCCGGCGAGCGCACCCTGGTAGGTCAGCTTGCGCCAGAACAGGGCGAGCAGAATGATCGGCCCGAAGGCGGCGCCGAAGCCGGCCCACGCGAAGCCCACGAGGTCGAGGATCGAGGAGCCCGGATCCCATGCGAGCAGCGCCGCGATGACGGCGGTCGTGAGCACGGCGATGCGGCCATAGAGAACCATGCGCTTTTCGGTGAGCTGGCGCGAGGACTTAGAAAACACCTTGTAGATGTCCTCCACCAGCGCCGAGGACGTCACGAGCAGCTGCGAGGAGATCGTCGACATGATCGCCGCGAGCACGGCCGCGAGCAGGAAGCCGGAAATCATCGGGTGGAACAGGATGCGCGACAGTGCGATGAACACCGTCTCCGGGTCGGCGAGCTCCTCGCCCTGGCCGGCGAAGAAGCCGAGACCGACGATCGCCACGAGCGCGGTGCCGACGACCGAGATGATCATCCAGCCGATGCCGATGCGGCGCCCGGCCTTCGCGTCGTGGGCGGTGCGCAGCGCCATGAAACGCACGATGATGTGCGGCTGGCCGAAGTAGCCGAGGCCCCACGCGAGGTTGGAGACGACGGCGATGACCGTCGTGCCCGTCAGCATCGACCAAAGCAGGGGGTTGACCTCGGCGGCCTTGTTGAACAGATCGCCCGCGCCGCCGTCGTATTCGGCGATGGCAACGATCGGGATCATGACGAGCGCGGTCACCATCATGAGGGCCTGGACGAGGTCGGTCCAGCTCACGGCGAGGAAGCCGCCGATGAGGGTGTAGAGCACGACGATGCCGGCGACGAGAACCATGCCGAGGTGGTAGTCCATCCCGAAGGACGAATCGAAGAACTTGCCGCCCGCGACCATGCCGGAAGAGACGTAGAAGGTGAAGAAGACGAAGATGATGATGCCCGAAACGATCCGCAGCATGCGCGTCTTATCGCGCAGCCGGTTATCGAGGAAGGACGGCACCGTGATCGAGTTGCGCGCCACCTCGGTATAGGTGCGCAGGCGCGGCGCGACGAACACCCAGTTGAGGTAGGCGCCAATCGTCAGGCCGATCGCGATCCAGAAGCTCACGAGGCCCTGCGAGTAGATCGCGCCCGGCAGGCCCATGAGCAGCCAGCCGGACATGTCGGAGGCGCCCGCGGACAGGGCCGCTACGGTCGGCGGCAGCTTGCGCCCAGCGAGCATGTAATCGTCGAGATCATCGGTGCGCTGGTAGGCCCATAGCCCGATGATGATCATCCCGACGAAGTAGATGATCAGGGCTATGGCTTGCGCTGTCGTTTCAGACATGGAACCGCCTTCGCAGAAATCGAAAACCGGCTAGGGGATGCCGGGTTGGCCTTGAGCCTACCGAGTTTTTCTGCACCTGTGGGCGATGTTGCCATTCCGCAACATACGGGTTAGGCATGAAGTATGACTCGCGTCCCGCTCTCAATCCTTGACCTCGCTCCCGTCTCCGCGGGTATGACCCGCGCCGAGGCGCTCGCGGCCACCCGCCAGCTGGCAATCACGGCCGACGGCGGTGGCTATCAGCGCTACTGGATGGCGGAGCATCACTCCTCGGAGACGTTCCTATCGTCTGCGACGTCACTCCTGCTCGGTCACCTCGCCGAGCACACCTCGCGCATCCGCCTCGGGGCCGGCGGCGTCATGCTGCCCAATCACGCGCCGCTCATGGTCGCGGAATACTACGGGACGCTCGCAACGCTCTACGGCGATCGCTTCGACCTCGGGCTCGGGCGCGCGCCGGGCACCGGCCCTGCCACCGCGCGGGCGTTGCGACGCGGCGGGGCCGAACTGCGCGATTTTGCCGCCGACGTTTCCGAGCTCGCCCAGTATCTCGGGCACCCTCGGGGCGATGAGGATGTCACAGCCGCGCAGGCGCGCTATGTGAACCCGGAGCTCGATCGTGTGCGCGCAATCCCGGGCGATGATACGCGCGTCCCGCTGTGGATGCTCGGCTCCTCGACGGGCGGCGCCCAGGTCGCGGCCGCCCTCGGCCTACCGTTCTCCTTCGCCTCGCACTTCGCGCCCGCCCAGATGCGCGACGCGATCGAGATTTACCGCCGCTACTTCAACGCCGATGCGCCGACCGCCCAGGTCCCGGAGCCCTACGTCATGGCCGGCGTCAATGTGCTCGTCGCCCCGAGCGATGAGGAGGCCGCCTTCCTCTACACCTCCGCGATCCAGCTGCAGGCCGCGATCCGCACCGGCCGACTCGGGCCCATCCAACCGCCCGTGCACGATCTCAACGACGTCCTCGATCCGCGCTTGACGAACCTGTTGACGCAATCCCGCTCGATCGCCGCCGTCGGATCGCCCGCCACCGTCGTTTCATACCTGGAGGACTTCATCGCCGAATTTGACCTCGACGAGCTCATCACCGCCACCTACACCTTCGACCCTGCGCTGCGCATCCGCTCCTACGAGATGCTCGACGAGGCATGGCAGAGCTGACGCGGGCCACGCCCGCCGATCTTTCGCACGACCCGGTCGCGCTCGCGCCGCGGCTGCTCGGCGGGGTGTTTCGCGTCGCCGACGTGGCGGTGCGGCTCACGGAGGTCGAGGCCTATTGCGGCCTGGCGGATCCGGGCTCGCATGCCTACCGGCGGATCACGCCGCGCACCCGCGTCATGGCGGGCGAACCCGGGCATATCTACGTCTACTTTTCCTACGGGATGCATCACGCGGTGAACATCGTCGCGCACGAAGAGGGCGACGTCGGGGCGATTTTGCTGCGGGCGGGCGAGATCGTCGAGGGGATCGAGGTGGCCCGCGCGCGCCGGATCGAGCTGCGCCTCGCCCGCACTGCGCGCTCATCCCGGCCCGCCCGCACGCCGCGGGATGCCGGCACGTCTGGCCCGCTTATCCCCGACGCGCAGCTCGCGCGCGGGCCGGGCAATCTCGCGGCGGCGCTCGGCCTGACCCGCGCCGACGATGGCGCACCGCTGAGCAACCCATACGAACTCTGGCTGCCGACGCAGCCCCCTGATGCGTATGTCACGACGGGTCGCACGGGCGTTGCGGGGCCGGGCGGCGAGGCGGAGCGCTATCCCTGGCGGTTCGCGCTCAAGGGCGATCCGACGGTCTCTGCCTACCGCCCTGCTGCGCGAAGAACTCCTCGGCAGTGATACTGCCGGTAGTGCGCGCTTAAGTGCGCGCAGCCTCGTCCTCCCGACGGCTCGCCGGCAGCGCAAACGACGCCGCCACGCCGATCAGCAGGATGCCCGCACCGATCCCGACGGTCAGCCGCGCGGCGTCGATGAGCGAATCGGCGGCGGCCTTCCCGGCCTCGGGCGAGCGCTGCGAAATCGCCGGAATGGCGGCGCCGACGGAGTCGTGCACGGCCGTGGACACCTGCTCCACCTGTGCCGGCGGCACGCCCGCATCGGTCAGCCGCTGCTCGGTGTGCGTCGTGAGCTGGCCGATCATGAGCCCGCCCAGCACCGCGATGCCCATCGCCGAGCCGAGCTGCCGAATCGTCGTCTGCAGCCCGGAGGCCATGCCGGATTTCTCGACGGGCACGTCCTGCATCGTCGTATCGGTCAGCTGCGCGTTTGCAAGGCCGACGCCCACCCCGTAACTGAACAGCGCGATCGCCATGACGAGCGCGGACGCCGGCGTCGCGAGCGCCAACGCGCCAACGGCCGCGGCCTCGATGATGAGCCCGACGCGAATGACGGCCGTCTTGCCCCAGGACTTCACGAGGTGGGGGACCAGCCCCGAGGCCACGAACGTGCCGGCCGCGAGCGCCATCATGAGCCAGCCGGTGCCGAGCGCGTCGTAGCCGAGCGCGCCCTGCAGCAGCAGGGGCAGCACGAACAGCAGCCCGAATTCGCCAAGCGAGACGAGGAACGCCGTGCTCACCCCGAGGCTGAAGCTGCGCACCCGAAACAGCGCCAGGTGCACGAGGACGGGCTTGCCCGCCCGATCGCGTCGATATTCGACGACGACGAAGGCCGCGAGCAGCACAAGGCCCGCGATGAGGGTGGGCGTGATGGGCGAGAGCGCGCCGTCGGCGCCGCGCCACCAGCCGAAGCTGGATGCCTCGATGAGGGCGAAGACGATGGCGCCCATCGCGAGCGAGGCGAGGATGACGCCGAGGACGTCGAACGACGCCTGGGAGCGCTCATCGCGCGTGTTCGGCGCGAAGGCGAGCAGCCCGGCGAGCGCGAGCAGGCCGAAGGGGATGTTGAGCCAGAACGCCCAGCGCCACGTCACCTCGGTCGCGAGCCAGCCGCCGACGAGGGGGCCGACGGCCGCCATGCCACCGATCATCGAGCCGTAGACGGCGAAGGCAATGGAGCGGTCCTTGCCGCGGAACATGGCATTGATGCTGGACAGCGTCGCGGGCAGGACGCAGGCGGCGCCGATGCCCTGGATCGTGCGGGCCGCGATGAGGAAGCCGGGCCCGTTCGCGCTGCCGGCCGCGAGCGAGGCGGCCATGAAGATGACGAGGCCGCCGGCGGCCATGGTGCGCCGCCCGAACACATCGCCCGCGCGCCCCGCGGTGATGATGAGCGAGGCGAAGACGAGCGAGTAGATCGCGTTAACCCACTGCGCGTCCGAGCTAGTCAGGCCCAGCTCGCGAATGACGACGGGCAGCGCGACGTTAGCGATAGTCGCGTCCATAATGACGAGCGCGACGCCCAGCGCAATCGCCGCGAGCGCCCACCAACGTTTAGCCATCGCCGTCTCCTTCTTATCGACATGCTGACGATAACATTCTGGCGCCCTGTCAGAAAAGATGCGCGCTGACGGCTTAGAATGCGATATACCCAACTCGAGGAGGCAACGTGCCGAAGATTGAGGCGTCGACGGTCGCCGAGCATCGTGCGATGCGCGAAGAGCAGGTCTTGCAAGCGGCCGCTGACCTCCTAATCGAGGGCGGCCCGCAGGCGCTGACCCCCGCCGCAGTCGCCAAGCGCGCCACCATCTCCCGCACGGCTGTCTACCACTACTACCCCTCCAGCGCCGATCTGCTCATCGGCGCCCTCGAGCACCTCATGGCGCAAACCGTGCACGACCTCGAGGCCGCCATCGCCGAGGCCGGCCCCGGCCCGATGGCGCAGATCGAAGCCTACGTGCGCACCTCGCTCGCCTCGGCCGCCACCGGCTATTGCGCGGGCCTCGCCGATTCCAGCGCCATCCCCGAATCCCATCGCGACGAGCTGCGCGAGTGGCACGAACGCCTCCTCGCGCCACTGCGCGCCATCGCCCAGGATTGCAAGGCGCCCGACGCCACCCTCGCCGCCCAGCTCGTCCAGGGCATGATCGATGCCGCCGCCCGCGCCGTCGTCGACGGAGCGGACCTTGCCGAGGTGACGGAAACAACGCTCGTGCTGCTGCGCGCCGCGCTCGGGCGCCCCCACGCCATGGCCTAAGGCCCCAGGCCGCGGGCAGGCCCGGCGGGCATAATGGACGCGATACCGCTACAAGGAGTCCACTCGTGCCGACGCTATCCGAGCTACTCGCGCCCTACCCCGCAGCCCCCGCCGTCACCGCCCGCGACGTTCAGCACGCGCGCACCGGCCGCACCCGCCAACTCGTCGTCCTCGATGATCACGCCTCCGGCACGCAATCCATCGCGAATCTCCCGGTGACAACCGCGTGGTCGGTGGAGGACCTGCGCTGGGCCCTTGCCACCGGCGCCCCCGGCATCCACGTCATGACGGGCACGCGCGCGATGAGCGCCGCCGAGACGGAAGACCGCGATTTCGACGTCACCCGCGCCGCGCTCGCCGCCGCCGCCGAGCTCGGCGTCGATATCGATTTCGCGTTGCGCTCCGATTCGACGCTGCGCGGGCACTACCCGCTGGAGACCGACGTTGTCGCCTCCTGCCTTGCCGCCGACGCCGGCCACGAGATCGACGCCCTCATCATCTGCCCCGCATTTCCCGACGCGGGCCGCATCACCGTGGACTCCACCCACTACGTGCGCGGCGAGGGCGAGCTCTACCATCCCGTCGCCGCCACCGAGTTTGCCGACGATCCCGTCTTCGGCTTCGATACCTCCTCGATTCCGGAGTGGATCGAGCAGCGCACGGGCGGGCGTATCACCGAGGTCGTGCGCATCACGCTCGCCGAACTGCGCTCCGGCGCCGCGCCCGAGCTGCTGCTGCAGGCCTCCGGCGGCATCCCCGTTGTCGTCGACGCGGTATGCGAGGAGGATCTGCGCCAGCTCGCGCTCGCGCTGTATGCGGCCGAGGAGCGCGGCCGGCGCTTCCTGTTCCGCGTCGCGCCGCAGTTCATCCGCGCCTATCTCGGCCAGGACACCCCGCCGCCGCTGCGCGCCTCCGACGTCGAGGCGCTGCGCGAGGGCGGCAAGGCCGAGGGCGCCAAGCACGGGCTCGTCATCGTCGGCAAGGCGAGCGGGCTGACCTACCGCCAGCTGCGGGCGCTGCGGCGCCGGCGCGGGCTGCGCGAGGTCGAGATCAAGCTCCCGGCGCTCATCGATCAGCGGCGCGCCATGCATATCGACGAGGTCATCGCGCGCGCCGCCCAGGCCGATGAGCACGTCGTCTTGCGGTTCTCGCGCGAGGGCTCCTCGGGCGATGCCGACTACTCGCTCGATGAGCGCATTGCCTCGGGCCTGCTCGCGATCGTGCGCGGGATCGTGGTGGCCCGGCCGCTGCGCTTCGTGGTCTCGCGCGGCGGCGCCATCGCCACGACGGTCGCCCGCGCCCTCGGCGTGCGCCGCGCCTGGGTGCGCGGCCCGCTGCTGCCGGGCGCGGTCTCGCTGTGGCAGGCGGAATCCGGCCCAGCGGAAGGCGTTCCCTTCGCGGTGTACGCGGGTTCGATCGGCGACGACGAGTCCCTCGCTGACGTCGTCGACATCGCCGCGAACGTCCCCATCCCGCCCCGCCCGGCCCCGTTCGTCGCCCCGACGAGCACGCCGCTCGCCCCCGGCAGCGCATCGCCCGGCAGCGCCACATCCACCAGCGCCGCATCGCCGGGCAAGCACCTCGCCGTCATTGGCCTCGGCGCGACTGGCCTGCCGATCGCCGCCTGCCTCGCGGAACGCTTCTCCGTCGTCGGCTATGACGTGGACCCGGCCCGCATCGAACTCGCGCGCCCCCACGGCGTAACAACGGCCCTGTCCGGCAGCGAGGCCGTCGACGGCGCGAGCCTCGTCCTGCTCAACCTGCGCGACGCCGAGCAGGTGACCCGCGCGCTATTTGATGACGCCCTCGTCGAGCATCTGCCCGCGGGCGCCATCGTCGTGCTGTGCTCCACCATCGGCGTCGCCGAGGCCCGCGAGCTCGCCGAACGTCTCGCCGAGCGCCAAATCCACCTCCTGGATGCGCCCGTCTCGGGTGGGCCGGATCGCGCCCGTCGCGGCGAGCTGCTCATCGCGGTGGGCGCCGAGGCCGCCACCCTCGCCGCCGCGCACGAGGTGCTCGACGCCCTCGCCGCCCGAATCGTGCACGTCGGAACCGCGCCGGGCGATGGCCAGGCCATGAAGATCGTCAACCAGCTGCTGGCGGGCGTCCAGGTCCTCGCCACGGCGGAGTCTCTCTCGCTGGCAAGCGCCCTCGGGCTGGAGCGCGAGGCCGTCGTCGATTTCCTCGCCCTTGCCGATACGGCCTCGTTCGTGACGACGGAGCGCGCCGAGCGGATGGCGGGCGGTGCGCGCGTGCACAATCCGCTGGCCGTCATGACGAAGGACCTCGGGATCGTCGCGGCAACGGCCTACCATGCGGGCGTCGGGGCGCCGCTTGCGGGCCTCGCCGAGCAGATGTTCCTCCTTGCCAGCCGCGCCGGCCTCGGCGAGGCCGACGATTCCGCCATCATTAACCTCCTGGAGCCCGAGCTATGATGTGGCCTGCACACGAGATCGCGGCGGGGGACTACCGCGCCACGGTGAGCGGCGTAGGTGGATCGCTCGCCTCGCTGACCTACCGCGGCGAGGACCTCATCGTCCCGTTCCCGAGCGAGCAAATCCGGCCCTACTATCGCGGCGCGCTGCTCGCGCCCTGGCCCAACCGCGTCATCGACGGCCGCTACCGCTTTGGCGGCGTCGAGCACCAGCTCGCGATCACCGAGCCGGAGCGCGGCCACGCGCTGCACGGCCTCGCGTGCTGGAGCCCGTTTACCGTCGTCGAGCATGAAGTGGACGCGCTGAGCCTCGTCGCGGAAATTCCCGCGCAGGACGGCTACCCGCACCAGGTGCTGCTCGAGGCGACGTACCGGTTGAGCGATGCCGGGCTGGACGTCGTGCTAACGGCGTATGCGATGGCGGGGCCGACGCCGATCGGCCTCGGCTTCCACCCGTATCTGACGGTGGGCGGCGCGCGCGTGGATGACCTCACGGCGCGCATTCCCTACGCGACGCTCTACCCGAGCGTGGGCGAACGCATGCTGCCGGGCGAGCTCACGCCGCTCGATGGTGGGCCGGCCGACCTGCGCGAGGCGCGCTCGCTCGCGGGCGTCAGCCTCGATACCGCCTACACGGACCCGCTCGATGGCGTCATCGAGCTGCGCGATGCGCGCGACGGGCACGGGGTGCGCCTTATCACCGAGGCACCCTGGCTGCAGGTCTTTACCTCCGACCGGCCGGGGCCGGACAACCGCGACGGCGTGGCGATCGAGCCGATGACGTGCGCGCCCGGCGCCTTCAACGCCCTAGCATCGGGCGATCTAGCGCCGGACGTGCTGCAGGCGCGCGAGCACCTCAGCCTGGCCTGCTCGATTTCGGCGATCTAGCCGAGGCGCGCGCTCGGCGCGGCGGCGAACATCGCCTCGATATCGTCCGCATAGCTCCCGTCGACGCGCTCCTCCCCGGAGGCCGCCACGTAGGCGCGCAAGAACCGCTCAAGCGCGGGCCCGATCGCCCGCTCATCGCGCGGCTGCAGCGCATGTTCGCTTTGCAGCGCCCGCCCGCCGAGGGCGAGCAGCAGCATGTGATCGACGCGCGGCTGATCGGGCGCGACCCGCGGCATGACGAACGGCAGCTCGATGCGCCGGGCGCCCAGCCGCTGATAGAACCGCAGCCGCGCCGCGGGGTCCCCCGTCGCCGCCGATCCCGCGTGATAGGCCGGATCCTCCACCTCGCCAACGATGAGCAGCGGATCGAAACGCTCCTGCCACTCGGCAAGCGCCGCGCGCACCAGCGCGCTTCCCACGCCCTGCCCGCGCCCCGCCGGCCCGACGGCGAGCCACGTCAGCAGCATGACGTCATCGCTCGGGCGCGTCCCGATCGCCACCCCGCGTCGCTGCTCATCAGCGACAACAGCAAGATCGCCCCGCGCAAAGGCCGCCACCAGCTCATCGGCCGGCAGCACCTCGCTCGCCGGGAACGCCGGCAGCACGATATCGTGCACGAGCGCCTCAAAATCAGATGCGGTCATCTCCATAGGACGATCCTACGGCTACAGTGAAGGTACGCGATCACAAAGGAGTCGACATGGATCTCGGCATTAGTTCTCGCAGCGCGCTGGTTGCCGCCTCCACCTCGGGATTGGGGCGCGCCATCGCGACGGCGCTCGCCGATGAGGGCGTGCGCGTCGTCATTAATGGGCGGCACAACGTGGAGGAGGTCGTCGCAGAGATTCGCGAACGCGGCGGTGATGCCGTCGGAATTGCCGCGGATTTGACTGAGCCAGGGGCGATCGAGGAGCTCGTCAAACGCGCCCGCGCCGCCGTCGGCGATATCGATATTCTCGTCCTGAACGGTGGTGGGCCGCCGCCCGCGCCCGCCTATGCCGTCGACGACGATGGCGTGAGCGCCGCGATCGATTCCCTGCTGCGCCCGCACGTCGAGCTCATCCGCCGCCTGCTGCCGGGCATGCGGGAGCGACGCTGGGGCCGCATCCTTGCCGTGGGCTCGTCGGGCATTCAGGCGCCGCTGCCGGATCTGGCGCTGTCAAACCTCGGGCGCGGGGCGCTCGCGGGTTACCTCAAGACGCTGGCCGCCGAGGTCGCGCCCGACGGCGTGACCGTGAACCTCCTGCTGCCCGGGCGCATCGATACCGAGCGTGTGAAGTCCCTCGATGCCGCGAGCGCTGAGCGGCTTGGCCGCGACGCCGAGCAGGTGCGCGCCGATGTCATCTCGACGATCCCCGCGGGCCGCTATGGCGATCCGAGCGAGTTCGGCGCCGCGGGCGCCTTCCTGTGTTCGGGCCCGGCCGCCTACATCACGGGGACGGCGCTGCGCGTGGACGGCGGGGCGGTGCAGTCGCTATGAGTCTCGCCCAGCGGGAACGCCAAGCCCTCGTGGCACTGCTCGCGCAGGTGGGCGCTGATGCGCCGACGCTGTGCGAGGGCTGGACGACGGGCGACCTGGCCGCGCACCTGTTCGTGCGGGAGAACCGGCCGCGCGCGCTGATCAGCGGCTTCGAGTCCGAGATGGCGCGCGTGCGAGCCGAGCTCAGCTACCCGGAGCTGCTTGCGCGGATCGCTGCCGGGCCGCCCGCGCTGCTGCAGCGCGCCGATGCGGCGATGAATACGATCGAGTTCTTCGTCCACCACGAGGATGTGCGCCGCCCCCGCGGTGATGGGCCGCGCGCGCTCAGCCAGGCCGATCGCGATGAGCTCGCGCGGCGCCTCGGCCCGATGACGCTGGCCGCGAGCGCCGATCTGCCCACCTACGTCACCGCCACGGATACCGCCGTCACGTACAAGCTGCGCGGCGGCCGCGGCGAGATCGCCCGCCACGTGCGCGGGCCCATCAGCGAGATTGTGCTCTTTACCCTCGGCCGTAGTGCCGTCGTCGACGAGGAATTGCGTCCCCTGCCATGAACAAGAAAAAACTCATCACGTTAGCGGCGACGGCGGGCCCGGCCGTCGCGAAGGTCGTGCGCGACTATGGGCCGCAGCTGATGCGCTACCTGGAGTCGCACCCGGACATGCTCAATCAGGTCCAGCGTGCCGTGGGTCGCGTCGCGAGCACCAAGGGGTCCAGCGAGGAAACGTTGCATGCTCGCATCGCCGCGCTGCGCGAGCAGGTGCGCTACCTCATCGCCTCCAGCGATTCGCACGGCGAGGCCGCCACCGCGAAGGACTTCTCGCGGCGCCTGGACGGCATCGAAGCCTCGGTGCGGATGCTGCCCGTCATGACGCCCAAACAGCGCCGCAAGTCCCAGCGCCGCATCGCGGACGCGCTGGATCAGCAGGCCGCGCTCATCGTCGAGCGCTTCATCGATGAAAGCATCGACGACGCCCGATGATGCATGCCCTCGTCCGCCGTCCGCGCTACGGACTCGAGCAGTGGGAGACCTACGTCGACGCGCTCAAGGAGTCCGGCTGGGAGACGATCGAGATCGGCCGGGGCAATCCGAGCGTGGAGCGCCACGCCGTAGCCTACGCCGAGACGCTGCTGATTGATCACGACTGCGAGTTCGTGGCGCCGCGCGCGATGCGGGTGGTGCGGCTGTCCGCGGGTGCGCGGCTGCACGGCGGGGACGTGCTGAAGTTCGGGGGCCGCGTCTGGGTGGGCCTGGGGGCGGATACGAATGCGGCGGGCGCTGCGGAGCTCGCGGGCCAGCTCGCGGGCTATGGCGTGCGGGTGACGACCGTGCCGGTTGCGAGCCATCTCAAGGAGGTCCTCACGGCGCTGCCCGACGGGACGCTCATCGGTCATGGGCTGGAGCTGGATGAGCCCTACCTGCAGGTGCCGGAGCCGAGCGGCGCGAGCGTCGTACTGCTGGGCGGCAATCGGGTGATGCTTGCCGCGTCGGCGCCCGCGACGGCCGAGCTGCTGCGCTCGCGCGGGTTTGACGTCCTGACGGTGGACCTCTCGGCGTTCGCGACGGGCCCGACGAGCCTATCGATCCGACTGCGCGGCGACTGCTAGCTCGGCCTCACCGAGGATCTCGCCGGGGCGGAAGCCACGAGGAATGGCGAAGACGGCCGAGCCGATCGGCGTCGTCCACTGATTGAGCAGATCGAGCTCGGCGAGCTGCGCCTGCAGCGGCAGATACTGATGCTCCAGATCGGCCTGAAACGCGATGAAGACGAGGCCGACGTTGGAGATTTGGCCCGCGCGCGGCAGGTCGACGTAGTTATAGGGCCGACGCAGGATGCGCTGGGAGCCGTCGTCGGTGCGGGCGCGGCGAATGTGGGCGGCGACATCAATCACGGGGAAGCCGATCGAGTTCTTCGCCGCCATATCCGGCTCGTCGAATTCCTTCTCGCCGGTGAGCGGCGCGCCCGTGGACTGGCGTCGCCCGAGGACGATATCGCGCGCGGGCAGATCGAGCTCGTCCCACGTATCGAGGTTCATGTGGATGCGGCGCACGACCATGGACGAGGTGCCGTCCTCGCGGAAGATGAGGTTGGGCTCCTCCGCGGGATCGGGGTTGCGCGTGCCGTCGAGCTGCCCGAAGTGATTGCGCATCGTTGCGGTCGTGACGCCGGGCGCGTTGCGCGAGCCGTATTGGCTCCAGCGCGGCGTGGCGTAGACGGTGGCTTCCTTTGCCATGACGCGCGCGGCGTGCGCCGTCGTGATCGGGTCGTTTGAGCAGACCTGCAGCGCGATATCGCCGCCCACGAAAGCCTCATCGAGCTGGTCGATGGGATAGGGCGGGAGCTGTTTTAGCCAGGAGGGGCGGCGCAGGCCGAGTTTGTCGTAAAAGCCAGGGCCAAAGCCCACGGTGATGGTGAGCGATGCGGGCAGCTGGGCGAGTTCGGGTTCCGTGTCGGTGATCGTTGGCTCGCCGGCGGTGAGGCGCTCGATGTCTTCCGTCCACAGGCGCAGCAGGCGGCGGGCACCCTCCACGTCCGTGCCCTCGGTGAGGTCGAAGGCGGTGAGGGCGAGGAAGCCCTGCGGCGGGGTGGCGATGCCTGCTTGATGGGCGCCGTGGCAGCTGATCCGTGCGCGCCCGACGTCCTCCGGCGCGATCGCTTCGAGCGTGCCAAGGCCCCACATCGCGGCGGCGCCGAGTGCGGCGCCGCCTGCCCCGAGGAGTACTTCGCGACGACTAGTGGTCATCGTCCTCGCCGTGAACGCCGTATTCCTCCTGAGCGCCCGCGAACGTGCGCGCCGGCGCCGTGAAGGAGAATTCCTCGCCGCCCTCCGTCGTAATTTTCACCGTGACGTCCTGCCCGGGAGCGATCGGCTCCTTGAGCATCATGAGCATGAGGTGGTCGCCGCCAGGCTTGAGCTCCTTCTTGTCGCCCGCCTTGATGACGAAGCCGTCCTTCATTTCCTGCATCATCATTTTGCCGTCCTTATCGACGGTTTCGTGCAGCTCGGACTTGCCGGCGACGTCGGAGGAGACGCCCGTGACGTGAATGTCCTTATCCGTCGTGTTGTGCAGGAAGCCGAAGGCCGCCGTCATTTTCTCGTCGGTGGCCTTCACCCACATCTCCTCGAACGTGATCGCGGCCTGGGTGGCGGCCTGGGTGGTGGTCTCGGACGCGGGCGTCGTCGAATTGCATCCGGACAGCAGGAGGGCGAGGGCGGCGGCGGGAGCGAGAATCAGTCGAGCGGAGCGCATGTTATTTCCTCTTCAATTTGATGATGACGAGCACCATGCTAGCGATAATTCCGATAGCAAAAATAGGAAGTACCGCTCTGGGAAACCCGAAAGTATCGGGAAAATCGCTCTGCTCTTGGGTGGTTTCTTGCGGTGTTGGTTTCTGTCCATCAGTTGGTGTTGATTCCCCAACGGCGAAGTCGAGGGCGCCCTGGATGCGGTGGCCGTCGGAGGAGACGACGGACCAGGCAGCTCGATAGCTGCCGGCGTCGAGCGCGGGCAGCTGAAAGCTTGCTTCGCGCCCGTCGAGGCTGAGCGGTCCGTTCGCAATCTCGGTGCCGTCGTCGTTGGTGAGGACGAGGGCGGCGGCGCCGGAGCCGAGGTCGAGGAGATCGTTGTTGAACTCCAGGGTGATGGCGGCCGGGGCGGCCTCGAGGTGGGCGCCGTCCTTCGGGTTGGAGTCGACGAGGACGTCGTGGGCATGAGCGATCGGCGCGGCAAGCGCGATGATCGCCAAGGCGATGAGGAGGCTGGATGCGCGGCGGAACATAGGACTCTTTCGTCGGGAATGAGTCCACTGTATCGCTAGGCGGCAGGCGGTGCGGGTCCCCGTATGGGGGAGCGGAAGCGATCGTGGATGCGCGGGCGTTGGCGCGGATCGACGTGGATCGGTGGGATGGCGACGGGGATGCCGCCCTCGATGCGGATCGTCCAGCCGGAGGTGGAGCCCGGCGGGTTTTCGAACTCCGGGTGGTGGCGGGTGCACAGCAGGCACATGTTCTCGAGCGTGGTGGGGCCGCCGTCGTGGAAGGCGAGGATGTGGTGGCCGTCGGCGAATTCCGGCGGGGCGTCGCACCAGGGGACGACGCAGCCGCGGTCGCGCTCGATGAGCTTGGCGCGCAGGATGGGGCCCGCGGTGCGGGCGCGCGGATCCTCGGTGCGCTCCTTGGTGGGCGATGCGGCGATGGGCGATGCGGGGCGCGCTGCGAGGGCGACGAGGGCGTCGATGGCGCGGGTCGCCTCGCCGGGGACGCGCTGGCCGCGGGCGCGGCGGGCGCGCAGGATGCGGTTGGATTCGGCGTTGATGGCGCGGATGAGGATGCGGTGCTGGTCGCCGGTGATGTGGCCACGGATGTCGTAGCCGCGCACGCTATCGCCGTAGAAGGCGAGGAAGCGCTTGGCTGCGGAGACTTCGCGGGCTAGCTTGTCCTGCTCGGCGCGGGTGCGGCCACCGCTGAGGTCGATCTCGTCGAGGAAGGTGCGGCAGCGGCGCTTGAAGGGGCCGGGCATCGCGACTTCGGCGTCGGCGATGAGGGCGGATTCGGCGGCGTCGAATTGCTCGGGGGTGAGGAAGGGCCTCAGCTGGCCGACGACGCTGAACAGGTGCTGGGTGTTGGGGCGCGAGATGCGGCCCTCGGCGCGGGCGGTCAGGATCGCCGGGTAGGCGGCTTGGCGGCGGGCCGCGAGGACGACGGCGTCGGCGGCGGGGGTGGGCAGCTTGCGGACCTCGGAGACAATGGCGGAGGTGGTGCGGCCCTTCTGGCTGGCGCCGCGGACTTCGTCGATGCGGGCGATGAGGCGCGTGCGGGCGACGTCGAGGTGGTTGGCCGCGGCCTCGAGTGTTTCTAGCAGCGAGATGCCGGCCTCGCGCGAGGGGACGTCCAGGCCGTGGCGCGTGGCGCGGGCGGCCAGGGATGCGAGGAGGTCAGCGTCGGCCTGCGTGAGTGGCGCGTCGGCCTGCGTGAGCTCTGCCATGGGGACCTCCTTTCACGTCCTAGTGAACGCGAGGCCGCCACGGCGCGCTAGGGGGTGTGGATAACTAGGCCGGCGGCGCAGGCGGCCAGGCACAGCGCAAGGGTGCCGAAGGTCAGGGCGGCGGCCGCGAGATAGCGGCGATCGCGCAGCAGGGCGATGGCGTCCATCGTCGTCGTGGAAAAGGTCGTGAATGCGCCGCAAAAGCCCACGCCGAGGACGAGGAAGACCTCGGGCGGGAAGGCGTACAGCAGGCCGAGGAGGAAGGAGCCGGCGGCATTGACGACCATGATGCCGTGCGGGAGGCGGGCGTCGAGGGCGACGCGGCAGATCCCGCCCGCGGCGGCGGCCAACGCTAGGAGGATGGCCATAGCGCGTATCCAGCGGCCCCTGCGAGCAGGCCCGTTGTCAGGGTGATGGCGACGTAGCTGATGGCCGCGGCGGGACTCGCGGCGGTGAGGACTTCCAGCACGAAGGTCGAATACGTCGTCAGGCCCCCGCACACTCCCGCGGCGAGGAAGGTTCGCAGCTTGCCGTCGCCGCATGCGGCGAGAACGAGGCCGAGGAGGAAACAGCCGACGATGTTCGCGGTGAGCGTCGAACCCATCGCGTAGCGGGCGAGGGCGCCAAGGGCCGCGCCGGCGCCCACGAGAGCGTAGTTAGTGCGCACGTTCGGCGACCTGGAAGCCGTTGTCGGACAGCACGACGCGATAGCTGCCGCCGTAGGTCTGCTCGGCCCAGGCGGCGACGTCGGCGATGGAGCGTGAAAACTCCGAGGAACGCTGATCGATGACGACGAAATTCGGCGAGATGTCGCGTTCGGCCACCCAGTAGACGCGCGCGTGCGGCACGAGGCGCGCCATGAGGGTGAGGTCGGATACGACGTCGCCGGAGACGAGTTCCTCGATCTGCTGGGCGGTGGTCAGCCGCGCGGGCTCGACGGTGCGGTTGGCGAAGATCGGCAAGGTGGCGCCGACGATCACCGTCGAGCTGATCGATAGGGCAATGCCGGCGGCGAGCAGCTGCGTCGTCACGGGAGCATCGGTGCGGACGTCGCGATAGCGCGGGCCGAGGCGGCGGGCGGCGTCGACGAGCGCGGCGAGCAGGATCGGCATGAGGATGACGTCGTAGTGCCAGCCGATCCACCAGTAAAACTCGACATTGCCCGCGAACCGCCAGGCGAGCGTCGGCAGGATAAGGAGTATCAGCGGCGAGGCGGCGCCGATGATGCCCGCGGTGAGGATGAGGAAGGCGAGCAGCAGCCATTTGGTGGCGGGCGCGAGGATGGAGCCGGTTTCGTCGAGGCGGCCGGTGTAGTCGTATTGGCCGTGGGGGTTGAGCGCCGGCAGGAGAACGGTGATGGTGAGCAGGAACCAGACCGCGCCCCAGCCGATGAGGAAGATGCCCGCACGACGCATCGCGCCCGGGCTGCGGAAGCTGCGCACCAGCATGATGACGCCGAGGGCCGCGACGGTCAGGCCGAGGTCCTCCTTGACGAACACGAGCGGGGCCATCCAGGCAGCCGCCGCGACAGGCCGGTCGGCGAGGTAGGCCGTCAGCGCGAAGGCGAGCAGCGGCACGGCGAACGCGATCTCGTGGAACTGGGCGGCGACGGCGGTTTGCGTCGCCCAGCCGAGGCCCAGGATCGCGCCGAGGCAGGTGGCGGCCCACAGCGGGATGAGGCGGGCCAGGCGCGTGGCGAAGGCCCCCGCGGCGAGGGCGAACAGCGCATTTTGGACGATAAGCAGCGTCAGGCCGGAAGGCGCGAGGCGGTAAAACGGCGCGAGCAGGACAAGGATCGGGTGGAAGTGATCGCCCAGCAGGTTATAGCCGTCGCCTTTGATCGGGACGATGGGCTCGCGCAAGTGGGCGTAGGCGTCGGCGAGCTGCGTGAAGATGCCGAGGTCCCAGCTCGGGGCCGCGAGCGTGCGCCACTGGCTGAGGGAGATCGCGGTGGCCAGGGCGAAGGTCGCGAGGGCAACAGCAAGGCCCGACAGGTACCTAGATTGCATCGGTCTTTTCGAGGTAGCGCAGCGCCGCCCAGCCGAGCGGCACCCGGCCCCAGAACGTGAGGAGGCGGTAGATCACCGTCGTCGACAGGGCCGTCGCATACGGAATGCCCGCGAGCGCGAGGCCGGAGGTCAGGGCAACTTCGACGGGGCCGACGCCGCCGGGGGAGGGCACGACGGAGCCCGCAGAGTTGGATACGAGGAAGGTGATGGCAAGCGTGATGGGCGAGAGCGTGTAGCCGAAGGCGAGGAGCGCGAATCCGAAGGCGGCGACGTAGCCGATCGTCATGATGACGTTGCCCGCGATCGCGATCGCCAGGCGCTTAGGGTTGCCGACGGCCCACAGTACGCGCGGCCAAATCTGCTTCATCGTCGGGCCGATCTTTGCCCAGACGAAGGTGCGCACCTGCGGGAAGGCGAACGCGGTGGCCGCGGCCGCGAGGATACCGAGGACCGTGAGGACGGTGGGCAGCTGGGGCAGCGAGATCGTGCCCGCGGAGCCCGAACCGAGCGCGACGATGACGAGCAGGGCGACGGTGATGACGAAGCGCGAAACCTGGGTGAGGGCGACGGTGGCGCCGGCGAGCGCGGCCGGGACGCGCGCCTTGGTTAAAAAGCGCATATCCATCGCGGCGGGGCCGATGCCGGCGGGGGCGACGAGAGAGACGATCGAGGCCGCGACCTGCACGAGGGTCGCGCGCCACAGCCCGATCTTTTCGGGCGTGAAGGCCACGAGTCCGATCGCCGAACCGAGGTAGGTGAGCAGGCCGCAGCTGAAGGAGGCGACCATCCACCACGGGTTCGCGCCCTGCACGGCGGCGATGACGTCGGAGATTTGCAGCGAACCCATGACGACGATGACGGCGACGAGGCCGATGATGACCATCGCGAGGGTGCGAAAGGAGACGCGCTCGAGGCGAATCGGGGCGACGTCCGCGGCGTCGCCGATGAGGGCATCGCGCAGTTCGGCCAGCAGCTCGCGGTGGTGGCGTAGCTCGCTGCGCGTGGGCGCGGGCAGGGCGGCCTTTTGCAGCAGCGGCGTGATGCTCGCGACGGTGGCGTCGCCAAGGACGCCGCGCGCGATGGCCAGGGCGCGTTCGGGGCCGACGCGGAGCGCGGTGATCGTCAGCAGCTGGGCGAGGTCGATGCGGCGCACGAGCTCGGAGGCCGCGATCTCGCCGTCCTCCCAATTCAGCAGCCAGGCGCGGCCCTGCTCATCGACGAGCGTGGCGCGCTCGGTGATGTTGTGGTGGGCGAGGCCTGCGCGGTGGGCGGCGGCGAGTTGGCGCCACAGGTCCGTGAGTGTGTCGTCGCTAATCTCGGACATTTCGGCGAGCTCGCGCGCGGGCGGCAGCGGCTCGTAGGTGACGATGATGGAGGATTCGGCCTGGGAGACGGAGCGGGCGGCGACGGTGCGCACCCCGGCGGCGCGCGCCTCGTGGTTCATGAGCAGCGCGCGCTCGGCGGTTTCCTTCACGCTCGGGGCCCAGCGGCGCTCCAGGCCGCGGTTGCGGATCGCGTCCCACATGTTCGATAGGACGCCGAGGACCTGCTGCTCGGCGTCGAGCACGACGGCATCGAAGCGGCCGTCATCGGTCCACACGGCGAAGATGCGGTGGGAGGTCGCCAGGCGCGTGCCGCCCACGCGCTCGCGCAGGGCGTCGATATCGGCGAGCGGATCGGGTACGACCACCTCCTCGCTGGAGATCCCTTCGACGTGGCCGACGGGCGCCGTGGACGTCACGGTCCAGGCCGCGAGGTTATCAACGTCGTCGACGCGCACGACGAGGTGGGCATCGAGCCCGGCGCGGCGCAGCCCCGCGATGAGGCTCGCCCCCCAGGCGCGCCCGGAGCGCACGCCCGCGAAGTAGCAGATCACGAGCGCGACGGCGCGGCCCAGCAGCAGCGTGATGAGGACGCCAGGCAGCGTCTGATCGCCCTGGATGACAGCGAGGAAGAGCACGAGCGAGAGCGCGTACCAGGAGATGCGCACGGTACGCGAGGAGGTGCCGGCGCTCGCGGTGGTCAGCAGCGCGGCGAGCGTGGCGATGTAGGTGGACAGCACGATGCGCGAGCCCGGCAGCGATAGCGCCGTCGCGATCGCGTTGGGGGCGGTGGCCTGCAGCGTATAGACGGCGAGCTGGGTGAGGGCCGCGGCGCCGATCGCGGCGCCCGCCATCATTGCGGTGGCGCGCCACCGCCGCCGCGCAATCGTCGAGACCATGACGGCGATCGGCACGAGGGAGGCGACGAGGCCTTCGAGCACATTGACGGGCACGAGCAGCACCTGGCGCGCGGTTTTCGCGACGGCCGAGGCAACGTCTTCCGTCACGCCGGACGTCGTGCCGTGGGCGTAGATCGCGAGCAGCAGCACGAGCGCAATACCGAAGGCCGCGAGCAGCGCCCCCAGGCCATCTTGCGGGCGGCGCACGATGCGCTCGGGAGAATCGATGAGCGTGACGGGATGCCGGGGCGTTTCGGCGTTCATGCTCATGGAGTGAGTCTACGACGAGTGGGCGCGGCGCAGGCGCAGCGAGTTCAGCACGACCATGACCGAGGAGCACGCCATCGCGGCGCCCGCGATCATGGGGTTGAGCAGGCCCGCCATCGCCAGCGGGATCGCGGCGACGTTGTAGAAGAACGCCCAGAACAGGTTTTGCTTAATGATGCGCAGCGTGGCGCGGGCGATCCGGATGGCGAGCGGGGCGGCGAGCGGGTCGGAGCGCATGAGGGTGATGTCGGCGGCTTCGATCGCGACGTCGGTGCCGGAGCCCATCGCCATGCCGAGATCGGCCTGGGCGAGCGCGGCCGCGTCGTTCACGCCGTCGCCCACCATGGCCGTCACCTTGCCGCCGGATTGCAGGGCGGCGACGACGTCGCGCTTATCGGCGGGCAGCACGCCCGCGTGCACGGTCTCGATCCCGACCTGGCGCGCGACGGCGCCCGCGGGTTCGGCGGCATCGCCCGTCAGCAGGACCGAGGTGATGCCAAGCTCGCGCAGTTCGGCGACGGCGCGTGCGGCGCTGGGGCGCAGCGGTGCGGCCACGGCGATGGCGCCGATGACGCGATCGCCGGCGGCGACCCACACCGTCGTCGCGCCCGCGAGCTCGTCGGGCAACGTGAATTCGGGCAGCTCGAGCGCGAGGAAGTCGGCCTTGCCGACGCTGATGCGCTCGCCTTCGACGGTGGCGCGCACGCCGAGGCCCGCGGAGGTCTCGAAGTTCGTCGCAGCCGGCAGGGGGTGCGACGCGGCGGCGACGATCGCACGCGCGATCGGATGCTCGGAGGAGGCTTCCGCGGCCGCCGCGAGCTGGAGCACTCGATCCGAGCCTGCCACGTGCCGCACCTGCATGGTGTCCTCGGTAAGCGTGCCGGTTTTGTCCCACACGAGGGTGTCAACGACGCGCGTCGATTCGAGGATTTCCGGACCCTTGATGACGATGCCGAGGTGAGCCGCGCGGCCGGTGCCCACGAGCAACGCCGTCGGGGTGGCAAGGCCCAGCGCGCACGGGCAGGCGATGACGAGGACGGCGACGGCGGCGGTGAAGGCGGGAGTGAGCTCGCCGCCGATGAACCACCAGCCGAGGAAGGTTGCGATGGCGAGCAGGATGACGATTGGGACGAAGACGGCGGAGATGCGGTCGGCCAGGCGCTGGATGGGGGCCTTGCGCGCCTGGGCGTCGGCGACCATGGCACCGATGTGCGCGATGAGGGTGTCGGCGCCGACTTTCTCGGCGCGGATCGTGAGCGCGCCGGAGGTTGCAATCGTGCCCGCGGTGACGTGATCGCCCGGGCCGACGTCCACGGGTTCGCTCTCGCCCGTGACCATGGCCTCATCGACGGCGCACTGGCCGTCGAGCACGATGCCGTCGGCCGGAATCTTTTCGCCCGGGCGTACGAGCAGCGTGTCCCCGACGGCGAGTTGGTCCACGGGCACGCGCTCCTCGCGGCCGTCGATAAGCCGCGCCGCGTCCTTCGCGCCGAGATTGAGCAGCTCGCGCAGCGCGGAGCCCGCCCGATAGCGCGAGCGGGATTCGGCCCAGCGTCCGGCCAGCAGGAACGTCGTGACCATGGCGGCGGATTCGAAGTAGAGCTCGGCCATCGTGGAGTGGCGCGGTAGGAGGCTCATGTGCATGCGCATGCCGAGGTGGCCGGCGCCACCGAACAGCAGCGCCCACAGGGACCACAGGGTGGCCGCGCTGACGCCGAGGGAGACGAGCGTGTCCATCGTCGAGGTGAGGTGGCGCGCGGCCCGCGCGGCCGCGGAGTGGAAGGGCCAGGCCGCCCAGGTCACGACGGGTAGCGTCAGGGCTGCGACGACCCACTGCCAGCCCGTGAACTGCCAAGCCGGCACCATCGACAGCGCCATCACGGGGATCGATAGCGCGAGGGCGACGAAGAAGCGTCGGCGCAGATCGGCGGCGCGTGCCTCGGACGGATCCGAGGTGTCGTAGTCGTCGGCGGACTTCACCGAGGCGCCGTAGCCCGCCGCCGCCACGCGCGCGATGAGGTCCGTGTCGCTGATATCGGAGGTGACCGATACGTGCGCGGTTTCGGTGGCGAGGTTGACGCTCGCCGAGACGCCGTCGAGCTTGTTGAGCTTCTTTTCCACGCGCGCCACGCAGGACGCGCAGGTCATGCCAGTGACCGCGAGGTCAACATCTCTCGCGGTGGCACTCCGGGCGGGATCCCCCGCCGGCATTAGAAGTCCCGTTCGATAGCGAGCAGGGTGTAATCGCCGGCTTCGTCGATGGCCTCGCGCAGGGCGTCGTCCTCGACCGGAGCAGACACATAGGCCGTCACGGTGGAGGTGCCCTTGGCGTCCAGGGTGACGACGACGTTATCGACGTGCTCGAGCGCCTCCAGCTCATCGGTGACGTGCTGGGCGCAGTTCCCGCAGGTCATGCCATCGATTTTGAGGACGATGGTGCGATCAAACATGTCTGCTCCTTGCGACGGGAATGGTTAGCAAAAGTATAGAAAATTGCCGGGGTGCTAGCGCGTTATTCTTCTTCGGGCGAATCAAGCTTGGCGCGCAGCCAGCTCGGGATGTTCTCCTCGCTGCGCGGGAAGCGCTCGAGTTCGGCGGCCCAGACCTCGGCCGGGAATTCGCGCGTGAGGCGGGGCTCGTTGTCGTAATCGAGCGAGATCTGGAACTGGCCGTTCGGCGTGATCGATAGGAATGCGGAGAACCAGGCGCCGCGATCGGGCTTGGCGGTGGCCATGCGCAGCTTGATGAGGTGCGGGGCGACGCCCTCGACGGGTTCGGGCAGCGGGCGCACGTCTTCGCCAAAGATCGCCTGGGAGGCGATCTGCAGGTTCGTGTCGACGCACATGCCCATCATCTCGATGCGGTCGGCCTCCCGCGGCGCGGCCTTGGCGACCTCGGCGATGATGTCGCGGTAGATCTCCTGCAGGTCATCGGAGGCGAGCGGGTCGTTCGGATCGGAGGCCTTGATCGTCACCTGCGGCTCGCCCTCGCCAACCCACGCGCTGCGGGCCGCGCTGGCGCTCGATTCGGCCTCAGACTGGGCCTGGATCGGAGTCGTATCGGCAAGGTCCTCCTCGCGCGCCCAGGCCTTGGCGACGCGTTGCGTCGGCTCAATGCTGCTCAGCTCGGACCAGGGCAGCGTCGCCTCCCACACGCCCGCCTCGATGAAATCGAACTTCGCGTTCTGGTTCGCGCCGTGATCGAGCACGAGGGAGGAGATGCGGGCGAGGTCGCCGTCGTCGGAGGAGAAGCGTTCGATGACGCGCACGGGCAGGTCGCGGCAGGTGGCCTTGACGTGGGATTCGAACAGGAGGTCGACGTCGTCGAAGGCGACGACCTTGGCCCACATGCCCGCCTCGGTCTCGGCGAAATCTGGGTCCTCGGGCTGGCTCATCGTCGCGAGCGTGACGGAGACGATGTCGCCGGCCTCGTCATAATCGGGTTCGGCGGCATAGGCGGCGCCGTCAAGGACGCCGACGCGGCCCGCGATGATCGTGGGCGGAATGGCGTGGAACTCGCCGGCCTCGTCCTGCCAACCGAAGGCGGGGCCGTTGTAGGTGCCGGCGAGCGTCGGGCTCGATTCGCCGGGGGTAAAGCGCCACAGGCGCGCGCCCGCGGGCAGGCGGGTGTGCTCGAGCCACAGCAGGGGGGTGGCGACGTCGTCGACGCGGACGAGGCCATCGGCCGGCAGGGGGAAGAGCTCGCTCATCGCCTCCGGGTTGGCGCGCACGAGCGGGGTGGCCTGCGGCGAGGGGAAGTGCAAGATGTGGATCGCCTCGCCCGCCGCGAAGGGGCTGTTGGGGTAGTCCAGCTGGTGCAGCTGGCGCAGGTTCTCATCGCTGGTCAGGTCGGAGACGTCGGAGGCGCTCAGGACCCAGCCGGAGACGCGGTCGAATCCGTGGTCGAGGTAGGCCTGGGCCATACCGGGGGTGACGGCCTTTTGGAGCATCATGAGGAGTGGCTTTCGGTTGCGGAGCGGTTACGCAGTCGCATGACAACCCATGCGACCACGAGGATCAGGACGAGAGCGATGACGACGTAGGTGGCGACGCCGACGTAGTTTTCGACGAGGTGCCAGTTCTCGCCCAGGTAATAACCGGCCAGGATGAGCGCGGTGTTCCAGATGAGCGAGCCGATCGTCGTCAGCAGGGTAAAGATCGCTAGCGGCATACGCGTGACGCCCGCCGGGATCGAAATGAGCGAGCGGAAGATCGGGATCATACGGCCGAAAAAGACGGTGTAGGTGCCGTGCTTATCGAAAAACGCCTCGGTCTTGTCGACGTCGGAGATCTTCACCAGGGGCAGGGCACCCATGATCTTGCGGGTGCGTTCGCGGCCGAGGAGTGCGCCGACGCCGTACAGGGCGAGCGCGCCGACGACGGAGCCGACCGTCGCCCAGATGATCACGCCGAGCAGCGTGAGGCTGCCACGGGAGGCAGTAAAGCCCGCGAGCGGCAGGATGATCTCCGAGGGAATCGGCGGAAAGAGGTTTTCGGCGGCGACGAGGACGGCGGCGCCAAAAGCGCCGAGGGTCTCCATCACGGTGACTGCCCAGCTGGCGATTCCGGTCAGCGGTTGGTCAGCGGGTGCGGCGGCCAGCACGATCGATATCACGGGCCTTACCCTACCCCCGGGTGTCGGCGTCGAGCTCGTCGACGAGGCGAGAGGCGTATCCCGTGTAGGTGGCGGGGGTGAGCGCGGCAAGGCGTGCCTCGACGTCCGCGGGCATGTTGAGCGAGGCGATGAATTCGCGCATCGCGCTGGCATCGACCTTGCGGCCGCGGGTGAGTTCCTTGAGACGCTCGTAGGGATCCTCCATGCCGGTGGCGCCCGCGATCGAGGCGGCGCGCATGGCCTGTTGGACGGCCTCGCCGAGCACTTCCCAGGCGCCGTCGAGGTCCGCCTCCATGGGGACGCGGTCGACGTCGAGGCCGGCAAGGCCGCGCGTCATGTTGTCGATCGCGAGCAGCGAGTGTCCGATCGCGGGGGCGACGTTGCGCTGCGTCGTGGAGTCGGTCAGGTCTCGCTGCAGGCGGGAGGTCACGAGGGTCGCGGCGAGTGTGTCGAGCAGCGCGCAGGAAATTTCGAGGTTCGCTTCGGCGTTTTCGAACCGGATGGGGTTGACCTTGTGCGGCATCGTCGAGGATCCGGTGGAGCCCTGGGCCGCGAGGTTTTGGCGGAAGTAGCCGAGCGAAATGTAGGTCCACACGTCGGTGGCGAAGTTGTGGGCGATGCGGTTGAAGCGCGCGATGTCGGAGAACAGTTCGGCCTGCCAGTCGTGGGCCTCGATCTGGGTTGTCAGCGGCGTGAAGGTCAGGCCCAGGTGTTCGACGAAGGAGCGGGCAATGGCCGGCCAGTCGGCCTCCGGCACGGAGATCGCGTGCGCGCCGTAGGTGCCGGTCGCGCCGTTGATCTTGCCGAGATATTCCGCCGCTGCGATGCGTCGCAGCTGGCGCGTCAGCCGGTATGCGGTGACGGCGAGCTCCTTGCCGAGCGTCACCGGGGTGGCGGGCTGGCCGTGGGTGCGCGCGAGCATCGGGACGTCGCGGGTTGCGCGCGCGAGCTCGGCAATATCGTCGACGAGGCCCTGCGCCGCCGGCAGCCACGTGCGCTTAACGGCGTCCTTAATGATGAGGGCATAGGACAGGTTGTTGATGTCCTCGGAGGTGCAAAAGATGTGGACGATCTCGCCCACGCTCGGCAGCACGGAATCGCTGGGCGCGGCAGCCAGGCGCCGCTTGATGAAATACTCAACGGCCTTGACGTCGTGGCGGGTCTCGGCCTCGATCGCGGCGAGTTCGGCGATTTCCTCGGCGCCGAAGTCCGCAACGATCTGGCGCAGGTAGGCCTTGTCGTCGTCGGTGAAGGTCGGCGCGCCGGGCAGGACGTCATGGTCGGTCAGGTGAATGAGCCACTCAATCTCCACTGTGATTCGTGCCCTGTTCAGCGCCGCCTCCGAGAGCGAATCGACGAGCGGAGCAACGACGCTGCGGTAGCGCCCATCAAGCGGAGTCAGGGCAATTTGAGGGCGAAGCGAGGACAAATCTTGGGCCATGGCTCCTATTGTGCCGCCTCCGATCACGATGTGGATCGAGCGGGTCTCATGGTGGCGGGACTTGGACTTTTGTTACCAGACCGTTATCGTTATTCATGGCCCGAGTAAGGGGCTTGTTTCCACCGGCAAAGGAGCCATAGTGACTACAAGCAATCCCGGAGATATGTCCGGCAGAGCGAGTGATCTCGCAGAACCAGGTGCAGATACGCACACCTCCAAAGGCACGTTGACATTCCTGCCGCTGCTCGCCCTCGTCGTGGGGTCGATGATCGGTGGCGGTATTTTCAACCTGTCCCGCGACGTCGCGGAAACGACGGCGCCCGGCCCGGCCATGATCGGTTGGGGCATCACAGCGGTCGGCATGTGCTGCTTGGCCCTGTGCTTCCAGAACCTCGCGAACCGACGACCGGACCTCGATGCCGGTGTCTACGCCTACGCTCGAGCCCTGTTTGGCCGACTCGTAGGCTTTCTTTCTGCCTGGGGTTACTGGTTCTCGGCATGGGTTGGCAACATCGCCTACTTCGTCCTCCTGTTCGGAACGCTGAGCCTGTGGTTCAAGGGCTTTGGTAGCGGCACGACGTGGCCCGCGATCATCGCGGCATCAGTCCTGTTGTGGGGACTGCATACGCTCGTCATCAAGGGCGTGCGTCAAGCCGCAATCGTCAACACGATCTCGACGATCGCGAAGCTCATCCCGATCATCCTGTTCATCATCATCCTGATCTTCGCGTTCAACTTCGATATCTTCACGAGCGACTTTTGGGGTACCGAATCGGGTCTCGGGTCGGTCTTCGATCAGACCCGCGGCATGATGCTCGTGACCGTGTGGGTCTTCATCGGTATTGAAGGCGCCTCGATCTACTCCGCTCGCGCGAAGAACCGCCGCGACGTCGGTAGGGCCACCGTTGTGGGCTTCCTGCTCGTGCTCGTTTTGCTCATGATGGTCAACCTGCTCTCGCACGGCGTGCTGCGCCAGGCCGAGATCTCCGGTCAGGCCGAGCCCGCCATGGCTGGCATCCTCGAATCGGTGATCGGACATGCCGGTACCGTGATCGTCTCCGTCGGTCTGGTCATCTCGCTGTTCGGAGCGCTGCTGGCGTGGCTGCTCATCCCCGTCGAGATCATGCAGGTAGCCGGCGAAGACGGCACGATGCCGAAGATCTTTGGCCGCCTGAACAAGAACGGCTCGCCGTACGCGGCCCTGTGGCTGACGAACATCTGCATGCAGATCACGCTCATCCTCACCGGCTTCATGGGCGAGGGTGTCTACAAGACGATGATCAGCTTGGCGTCCTCCCTGATCCTCGTGCCCTACCTGCTGTCGGCTCTGTATGCCGCTTACCTTGCGAGCACTGGTAAGACCTACGAGAAGAATTCCTCAGCTCGTGGTCGAGAACTCACGCTCGGCGTCGTCGCATCGATTTACGGTGTCTGGTTGCTGTATGGAGCAGGACTCAACTATTTGCTTGTCGCAACCCTCCTGTATGCCCCCGGCTTGATCATTCACGCCTGGGCGCGCAAGGAACGCGGCGAGAAGGTCTTCCACGGTCCCGTGGAACTCGCGCTTGCGGCAGCGATGTGTGTCGGTGCCGTCTTAGCGTTGGTCCTTTGGTTAAACGGAACCATTGCGATCTAGCCATCCCCACAGAAAGGAATGATGTGACAATGACGTACCACGTCGATTCAGAGGTCGGAAAACTCGACCAGGTGATTCTTCACCGCCCCGGCCAGGAACTAGCAAGACTCACCCCGACCAACAAGGACAAGCTCCTTTTCGATGACATTGTGTGGCTGAAGGAAGCCCAAAGAGAACACGACGGCTTCGCTCAGTTGCTGCGTGATGAGGGTATTGAGGTCCTGTACTTCCAGGATCTGCTGCAGGAGGTCCTGGACATTCCTGAGGCAAGAGCCCACGTCCTGGACCACGTCATCGATGAGCGCCGCTACGGCCTGGCCGCAACGGACGCGCTGCGGAACTACGCGGATCGGCTCGAGTCCGACAAGCTCGCCACCATGATCGTGGGCGGCGTGACCAAGCAGGAAATCATGAAGGAGGTCGGCGATCCGAAGTCCGTCGTCTTCGACATGCTCGGTCCCGACGACTTCGCCCTGCCGCCGTTGCCGAATCACCTGTTCACGCGCGATACCTCCTGCTGGGTCTATGACGGAGTGGCCATCAACTCGATGCGCATGGATGCTCGTCGCCCGGAGACCGTGAACTTCGAAGCCATCTACACCTGGCACCCGAAGTTCGCGAACGAGGACTTCAACCGTTGGAGCCTCGGCAACGACGAAGGCCCCGCCTCGATCGAGGGCGGCGACGTCCTCGTCATCGGTAAGGGCAAGGTCCTGATCGGTATGTCGGAGCGCACCACGCCGCAGGGTGTGGAGCGCCTGGCCCGCCAGCTCTTCGACGCCGGCCGCGCGGACGAGATCGTCGCGCTGCACATGCCGAACGAGCGCGCGCTCATGCACCTGGACACCGTCATGACGATGCTCGACGAAGAGTCGTTCACCGCCTACGGCAACCTTGGCATGCTCGCCTCCAACACGATCCGCCCGGGAGAATCCTCCGGCAAGCTCGACGTCACCTACAACTCGCCGGACAAGATGTTCGACGTGATTGCTGGTGCCCTTGGCCTGCCTGAGGTCCGCGTGCTCACCACCCCGCAGGACTCCCTGCAGGCCGAGCGCGAACAGTGGGACGACGGCTGCAACTTCCTCACGATCCGCCCCGGCGTCGTCGTGGGTTACGAGCGCAACGTCGCCACCAACTCCTACCTGCGTAGCCAGGGCATTGAGGTCCTGGAGGTCGAAGGTAGCGAACTCGGCCGCGGCCGTGGTGGCCCGCGCTGCATGTCCTGCCCGACCATCAGAACCGGCATCTAGCGCCGACGCGTCCGGCGGCAGCCTAGCGGCTGTCGCCGGACGTTTTTATGCGTAGCGGGCGGCGACACTCACGGTTTGCGGGCCATAGGAGCCGCCAAACAGGACGGCGTGCACGAGTAGCATGTGCAGCTCATGCAGCCCGATGCGCTCGCGCCAGCCAGCATCGAGCGGCGAGACGGACTGGTAGCCCGCGATCGTATCGTCCAGATGCCGCGAGCCGAACAGGTGCAACGCGCCGAGGTCCGTCTCCGCGTGCGCACCATGCGCGACCGGGTCGATGAGGATTGCCTCCGGGCGCCACATGACGTTGCCGCCCCACAGATCGCCGTGGGTGCGGGCGGCCGGTTCGCGGCAGAGGCCGGGCAGCGCGGAATCATGCTCGCCAGCTGCGATGCGCGCCATCGCAGCCTCGATCGTGCGTACCCCGGCAGGTGAGATCGCGCCGGCGTTGGCGGCGTCCTTAACGTAGGGGGCCATGCGGTATTCGGCGTAGAACTCGCCCCAGCTGAGGCCCGGACCCGGCATTGCAATATCGACGTTCGCATAGCGCGCATGGTTGCCGATGCCGGGCGGGGGAGCGCCAAAGTGCGGCGCCCCCGCGGCGTGGGTGCGGGCAAGCGCCTCGCCGAAGGCATAGGCATCGGCCGGGCTCGGGGCAGCGGTCTCGATGTGTGCCGTCGTGAGATAGCCGGCCTCGGCGTTGACCTCGGTTAGTTCCGCGACGGCGGCCCCGTCGGCTTCAGCAAGCCACCGCAGCGAGGCGGCCTCCGTCGCAATCGAGAGCGCGTCGCCGGTTTTACGAAAGTCCGCCATGCCTCCAGTATGGACGTATGCGAATTGTCTGCGCCCCCGATAGTTTCAAGGAATCGCTGAGCGCGCGCGAGGCAGCCGACGCAATGGCGCGCGGCATCCGGCGGGTGGTCGACGCCGATATCACGCTCGTGCCGATGGCCGACGGCGGCGAGGGCACTGCTCAATCGGTGTGCGATGCGCTCGGTGGACAGCTGCGCCGCGCGCGCGTGACGGGCCCACTCGGTGAGAGCGTCGAGGCCCACTATGCCCTCGCGGGCGATGTCGCCGTCGTCGAATGTGCCCAGGCCTGCGGGCTCGATCTCGTCCCCGAAGACCAGCGCAATCCGTTGCGTACGACGACGCGCGGCGTCGGCGAACTCATCGCGCACGCCATCGACGCCGGTGCGAGCACGGTCATCGTGGGGCTCGGCGGCTCCGCGACGAACGACGGCGGCGCGGGCCTCATCGCCGGGCTCGGCGGGCGCGTCCTTACCGCTGCCGGCGATCCGATCGACGACGGCGCTGTTGCACTGGCCGATGCCGCGAGCATCGAGCTGCCCGACCTTTCCGGCATCACGCTGCGCGTCGCCTGCGACGTCGATAACCCACTGCTCGGCGAGCGCGGCGCGAGCGCCATCTTCGGCCACCAAAAGGGCGCGAGCCCCGAGCAGGTAAGCGAGCTCGACGCGCTCCTGCGCGACTATTCGACGCTCTTCGACGCCGACCCCGAGACCCCGGGAGCGGGCGCGGCCGGCGGGCTGGGCTTCGCGCTCCTCGCGCTCGGCGCCCAGCTAGAGCCCGGCGTACGCATCGTCGCCGATACCGTCCGCCTCGCCGACAAGGTCGCCGGCGCGGATCTTGTCCTCGTCGGCGAAGGCTCGATCGATAGCCAGACGCTGTCCGGAAAAACCCCTGCGGGCGTCGCCGAGATTGCGCGCGCGGCCGATGCCGCTGTCATCGCTTTTGCCGGCCGCGTCGCGGACGAAGAGGAGCTCGCTCATCTCTTCGACGCCGTTATTCCCATCGTGCCCGGTCCCTGCACCCTTGCCGAAGCCAAAGCCGCCGCCGCGGACAACCTCGAGGCTGCCGTCGCTCGAGTCCTGCGCCTGCTCGCCGAGACTGTGCACAGGCCAGAGCGGGTCGACACCGAGCGAGCCTAGGTCCACTGCGCGCCGCCACGGCGCCCGGGTGCCACATACCTTCCCTACTACCGGCCAGATCGGCCGGAACGAGTCGGAGGGAGTCACCCGATGTTCGACAATTTCTTCGTATCCACCCACCTGGATCGCGCCGAGGATAACCTCGCGGCAGTCGTCGCCCGGCTAGAGGCCGCCTACCCCCAGGATTGGACCGGCGGTGCCGCGCAGGCCTATCACCACGAGGTCACGGATGCGATCGCCGCCGCCAACGCCCTGCGCACGCGCATCGGCTACATCCGGGCAAAGGTGGCGTGATGGGGGAGATCGTTCACGTCGCCGCTGGCCAGCGTGTCGATACCGAGCACCTGGAAAAGCTCGCCGCCATCATCGCGCTCGCGGGCACCCACACGGCTGTTGCGACGGCCAACGTCACGCGCGCGATTGCCACGTCGCCAACGGAGATCCTTTCCGGCTTTGAGCACGCCTCGGACGTCGCCTCCGATCTGTTGCTCCTGCTCTATGGCACCCACTCCCTCGGCTCGCTGGCCGCGCGGCTCACCGACCTCGTCGCCGCGCTGACGCAAACCGCCGCCATCTACGTCGAGGCCGAGCAGACCGCCGAACGCCAGATCCAGCAGGCGACCCCCGGCCTGTTCAGTCGCCTCTTGTCGCTGAACATCCGCGGAGGGCAGGCCGTCGGCTTCGGTATCGCCGCCTACCTCGGCGGCTGGTCCGGCTTTGTCGGCAACGGAGCCGCCACCCAGTGGGGCGTGCGCAGCGCCGCCATCTCCCTCGATCTGAGCCCGCTGTCCGGCCTATACGTCCTGCCGGAAGGCTTCACCGACGATCACGACCTCACCCCCGTCCAGCGCACCGCCTACGTCCTCATGCGCCTCATCGGCAACGATCGCTTCGATGGCGACGTCACCCTCAGCGAACTCGATTCGGACGGCTTCTACCTCGGCGGCCCCGACGGCCGCGCCATCCCGCCCGACTTCGACACCCTCATCATCGGTGGCCAGCTCCCTGCCGCCGCCATCGCGAGCGCCGGAGCGGCAATCGGCTACTCGATGCTTACCGGCCCGACGGTCTACGAAGGCGGCCGCACCGGGCGATTCCCCAACTCGGCGGCCGCTCGAACCGGCTACGCCATCGGCACACTCGGCCGCCTCAACCGCGAAAGCGGCCGCCGCCAGGAACAGGTCATCCAGATCGACACGATCACCAAGCCTGACGGCAGCATCCAACACGTCGTCTTCATCCCGGGTACCTCCGCAGGAAAAAGCGTGTGGGGCCGCAATCCGGCGAGCCACGACGCCAACGTCAACCTCGTCGCGGGCCTCGACGCCGACGCGCAGCGCTCGGTCCGCGCGGCCATGGAAGCCGCGGGCATCAAGGAGGGCGAGTCCGTCGCCTTCGTCGGGCACTCCCAGGGCGGCATCACCGCGATGAACCTCGCCGCCTCAGCGGCCATGAACGAGAAATACCACGTCAACTACGTCCTGACGGCAGCCTCCCCGGTCGGGAGCCAACGGCTACCGGAGCACGTGACCTCGCTGCATCTGGAGGAAAAGAATGACCGCGTCCCCTCCCTCGATGGCGCCGGTAACCACTCCGCGCCGCACCAGGTCACCATGACGTTCACGGCCGATACGATGACGGCCCGGCTCGGCTCGACGCACGGCGCCGAGGTCTACGCCGAGGGGATGAAACTCGTCCAGAACTCGGCGGATCCGGATCTGGTGCGCGCCAAGCACGACATGTCCGAGGTCTTCGGCTTCGATACCGGAGCCGAGGTACGCTCGCGTTCCTTCGCCGCGGCGCGCACGATCTACGGCGCGGACGTCGCCCCGCAGCTAGTCCGCAACCGGGTCATCCACCCCGGAATCGACGTACTTCTGCAGCGCTAACGCGACTCGAAGCGCTCCGGCAGAATGATGTTCAGCACCCACATCGCGAGCGCAATGATGAGACCACCGAGGAAGGCGGCCCAAAAACCTTCCACGTTGAGGGCGAATTCCGTCTTCGACGAAATCCACCCCGTCAGCATGAGCATGAGTGCGTTGACGACGAGCGAGAAGAGCCCGAGCGTCAGGATGTAGAGCGGGAAGGACAGCACCTTCACGATCGGCCGGATGAACATATTGACGAGCGTGAATAAGAGCGCGACGACCGCAAGAATCAAAATCTTGTGCCCAATCGAATCGCTCGGAGCGAGCTCGATTCCCGGAACGATCACGGCAGCGAGCCAGATCGCGATGGCGGAGACGATCAGTCTGATGAGGAAGCCCATAGCGTCATCGTGTCATAGTTGGACCATGCCGAGCGAGAAAAAACTCGGGGCCTATATCCGCCCCGACATTGAATCCCTGCCCGCTTACGTCCCCGGCGCCCGCCCTCCGGCCGGCGTCACGATGACGAAGCTGTCATCGAATGAGAACCCCGCTGATCCCGCCCCCGCCGTCGTCGATGCCGTGCATCGGGCCGCCAGTCAGATCAACCGTTACCCCGATCTTTACGCCACCAACCTCACCGACGCGATCGCGGAACACTGGAAACTCACGCCCGAGAACGTGGCCGTCGGAAACGGCTCCGTGGCGCTCCTGTCGCACGCGCTGACCGCGCTTGCCGTCATGGGGGACGACGTCGTCTACCCCTGGCGGTCCTTCGAGGCCTACCCGATCATCGCGCAGGCCGCGGGCGCCACCTCGATTCAGGTCCCGCTGCGCGAGGACGCCAGCCACGATCTGGCCGCGATGGCTGCCGCCGTCACCGAGCGCACCCGCGCCGTCATCGTCTGCAACCCTAACAACCCGACCGGAAACCTCATTACCCGCAGCGAGCTCATGGACTTCATCGAGACGATTCCGCCCACCGTCGCGGTCTTCGTCGACGAGGCGTATCAGGAATACGTCGAAGATGCCGAGTGCTCCTTCGATCTCAGCGAGCTTGCCAACTACCCAAACGTCCTCGTCTTCCGGACGTTTTCCAAGGCCTATGGGCTCGCGGGGCTGCGGGTCGGATACTGTCTGGGCGATCCGCGGCTCATTGCGGCCGTGCGCTCGACGTCGACCCCGTTTGGTGTCAACGCGATCGCGCAGGCGGCCGCCCAGGTGGCGCTCGGCGAGCAGGAGGTCATGCGCCGCCAGGTCAAGGAGGCGATCGAGGAGCGCGAGCGCGTCGTAACTGAGCTGCGCGAGGCGGGCTGGAGAATCCCGCCCACGAGTGGAAACTTCTTTTACCTGCCGCTGCGCGAGCATGCCGCAAAGCTCGCGGCCGCCGGCCTCGACGAGGGCGTCCTCATCCGCGGATATGCGGGCGATGGCGTACGCGTGACGATCGGGACGCCGGCCGAAAACGACCGTCTCTTAGAGTTTTTGGCGGCGCGCGAGCCTAATTCGTCAGCACTGCGGCGGCCATAAGCGCGGACAGCCCAATTTCCACCAACCCGATGTGCATCGGGCGGATTGGGCTGCCGCGACGACGCTGAATAAGCGGCATGACGATCGCGCGGATGAGTGTGAGGGTCGCCGCGAGGATGAGCAGCACTGAGGCGAGCGGGCGCGGCCAGTGCCCGAGGGCCACGACGGCGATCGCGGCGATGAGCGCAAGGGCGTGGTAGCCGATCGAGCCCGCCCAGTAGCGTGGATTGCGGCGCTCGCGGATGAGCGACTTCACGTGCGGGATCGTGCCGATGAAGTAAACCGTGAGCGCCGCACACGCGCGCCACGCCCAGCTCGGATCAGCGCCGAGCGTGCCGGCCGGGTCGAAGGCGAGGCCCGCGAGCAGGCTCGGCGGGCGCGTCGCGGCGTCGAAGGTCACCATCGTCATGAGGCAGGCGGCGGTGATCGTCACGACGTCGTTGAGCAGTGAGCGGTCCTTGCGGCGGGCGATGCACCACGCGGAGATCGCGGCAAGCGGCATGAGGTAGACCGCCCAGCCGATGAGCCACGGCGCGGCGATGAGGGTCGCTATCAGCAGGGGTGCGGTCGCGAGCGCGTAGGCGCGCACCGGCGGAAAGTAGCGAGCTTTGCGACGTGATTTCAACCAGAGCGAGGCGGCGTGAAACAGGAAGTAGCCGACCCACCAGGCAGCGAGCAGCGGAATATGGCGCCAGCTGGGACCCCCGATGACGACGCCGACGAGGGCGGGCACGGTGATCATCGCCCACGCGCCGTGTTGGTCAGGAATCCAGCCGGGGGAACGTCGCTTCATATCTCCATTGTAAACCGGAGAAAATCAGTTCGGGATTATCTGTAGGGTTGCCACAACTGGGTGGTGGACATCCGTAACTTACGATTGCGTAGGTTAGGAGGTTGTCATGACGTTGACACACCCACAGCAGGATTTCGCGGGCCTGAGCATGCTCGATCACCACGGCGAGTGGCACGAGGATGCGACGCTGGCCCGCTACGCCGATACCTCGCAGGATTTCCTGCGTACGGCCTACCGGCACATGGTGCGCACCCGTGCCTTTGACGATGAGGCGACGAGCCTGCAGCGGCAGGGCGAGCTCGCGCTCTGGCCGCCGTGCAAGGGGCAAGAAGGCATCCAGGTGGGATCGGCGCTCGCGACGCCGATGAGCGATCTTGTCGTTCCCTCCTATCGCGAGCACGGCGTCGCCGACGTCCGCGGGCTCGATCTGGCCAAGCTCATTGGCGTCTTTCGCGGCGTCGAGCACGGCGGCTGGGATTCGGCCGAGCGCAATTTTCACCTCTATACGTTCGTCATTGCGGCGCACCTGCCCCACGCGGTGGGGCGCGCGATGGCGCTGCAGCAGGATCACCGGCGCGGCCTCAATGCCGAGCAACGTGCCGTCGTGACCTACTTCGGAGACGGCGCGACCTCGCAGGGCGATGCCAACGAGGCGCTCGTTTTCGCCGCGAGCGCGAAAGCGCCCGTCGTCTTCATCTGCCAAAACAACGGCTGGGCGATCTCCGTTCCGACGAGCGTGCAGTCCGCCGTGCCGATCGTGCAGCGGCCCGCGGGCTTTGGGATCGAGGCGCTGCGTATCGACGGCAACGACCCCGTCGCGAGCTACGCGGCGACCAAACTCGCGCTCGAACACGTGCAGTCCGGTCGCGGCCCGTTCTTCATCGAGGCCGTCACCTACCGGATGGGCGCGCACACCACCAGCGATGACCCGACGCGCTACCGCACCGACGCCGAAGAGCAGTACTGGGCCGAACGCTGCCCGATTAAGCGCACCGCAGCTGCGCTACGCAACCAGGGCGTCGGCGAGGACTTCTTCGCCGACGTTGCCGCGGACGCCGAAGACCTGCGCTCGCGGATTAGGACCTACACGCGCGAGCTCAGCGCGGGCGACGTCCTGGACATGTTCGACCACGTCTACGCCAGCGAGCATCTGCAGGTGGCCGCCGACCGCGCGGCCTGGGAGGCGGGAACATGCTGACGCGCGAAGCGCTGCCCATGGCCAAGGCGATCACGGCCGCGATGCACGACGCCATGACCGAGGACGAGACGGTGATCGTCTCCGGCGAGGACGTCGGCCAGCTCGGCGGCGTCTTCCGCGTCACGGCGGGCCTGCTCGATACCTTCGGGGCCGAGCGGGTGCGCGATACGCCGCTCGCAGAATCCGGCATCGTGGGCACCGCGATCGGGATGGCGCTCGGGGGCTACCGTCCCGTCGTCGAGATCCAGTTCGACGGGTTCGTGTTTCCGGCGTTCAACCAGATCACGACGCAGCTAGCCAAGCTGCGCTACCGCTCCGCGGGCCGGCTGAGCCTCCCGCTCGTCATCCGCATCCCGTTTGGGGGCGGGGTTGGCGCCGTCGAGCATCACGGCGAGAGCCCGGAGACGTACTTCGCGCACACGCCGGGCCTGCGCGTCGTCACGCCCGGGGATGCCGGCGATGCCTACACGATGCTGCGCGCGGCGATCGCGAGCGATGACCCGGTCATTTGCCTCGAGCCGAAATCGCGCTATTGGGTCAAGGGCGATATTGAGCGCGGCGGCCACTTCACGCCCGAAAGCGCCAGCGAGGAACTCAGCAGCGCGCACATCGAGCGCGACGGCAGCGACATCACGCTCATCGGGTACGGGCCCGTCGTCGCGACGCTGCACGAGGTTGCGGACGCGCTCGCGGGCGACGGCGTGAGCGCCCAGGTCGTCAACCTGCGCTCGCTCAATCCGATCGACAAGGCGACGCTCGTGGCGGCCGTCAGCGGCACCGGGCGCGCTGTCATCGCGCACGAGGCACCGACGGTACTTGGCCCCGGCGCCGAGGTTGCCTCGCACCTGGCCGCCGAGTGCTTCTACCAGCTGGAGGCGCCCGTCGCCCGCGTCGGAGGCGCCTTCACGCCCTACCCCGCGGCCGCCTTCGAACATGAATACCTGCCCAATGCCGAGCGCATTCACCGCGCGGTCCAGCGCACCCTGGAGTACTGATGAGACGCGAATTTCTGCTGCCCGATCCGGGTGAGGGCCTGACGGAGGCGACGATCGTGCGCTGGCTCGTGGCCGCAGGCGACATCGTCGCGACGAACGATCCGATCGTCGAGATCGAGACCGCCAAGTCCGCCGTGGAACTGCCCAGTCCCTACGACGGTAGCGTCGCGGAACTGCTCGTCGAGGAGGGGGCGGAAGTTGCCGTCGGCACGCCGATCCTCGCGGTCGAGGTCCCGGGCGACGATGAGCCCGAAGCAGCACCCGGGGAAACAGTGCCCGAGGAAGCAGCGCCCGAGGCAGCGGGCGATGGCGCGATGCTCGTGGGCTATGGCGCCAAGGGGGCAAGCCACCGAGCGACGCGCAAGCAGCGGGTGCTCGCTAAGCCCCCGGTGCGCAAGCTCGCGAAGGACCTCGGGGTGGACCTCACGACGGTGGAGGCGACCGGGCCCGGCGGCATCATCACGCGCGAGGACGTCAACCTCGCCGCGAGCGCGCAGGAAGCCGAAACCCTCGCAAGCTATCCGGGCGACGAGCCATGGCTCGCGGGCGGCCGCGTCGATCGCCAAGGCCGCGAAACCCGCGTGCCGGTGCGCTCGGTGCGCCGCCGCACCGCCGAAGCGATGGTCGCCTCCGCGTTCACGGCCCCGCACGTCACCGTCTTCCAGACCGTCGACGTCACGAAGACGATGGAGCTCGTCGCTGATCTGCGTGCCTCACGCGAATTCGCGCAGCTGCGCGTTACCCCGCTCGTCATGGTGATGAAAGCGCTCATCATGGCGGTGCGCGAACACCCGCAGATCAACGCCTCCTGGGACGAAGCCGCGCAGGAAATCGTCTACAAGCACTACGTCAACCTCGGGATCGCGGCCTCCACGCCGCGCGGCCTCGTCGTGCCCAATATCAAGGACGCGCACCGCATGACGCTGCCCGAACTCGCCGCGGGACTACGCGAGCTGACCGAGCGGGCGCGCGCCGGCGAAACCAGCGTCGCGGAGATGAGCCAGGGCACGATCACCATCACGAACGTGGGCGTCTTCGGCATCGACACCGGCACGCCCATCCTGAACCCCGGCGAGGCGGCCATTCTCGCGTTCGGCGCCGTCAAGAAGCAGCCGTGGGTCCACGACGGTGAACTTGCGATCCGTGACGTCACGACGCTAGCGCTGAGCTTCGATCACCGGCTCGTCGACGGCGAGCTCGGTTCACGCGTCCTTGCCGAGGTGGCAGCCCTGCTGCAAGACCCCGCCCGCGCGTTCATTCGCTAAGCGCCCGCAGTCGGTAGCGCGAGCCATCGCTCTCGCGTAGCAGGAAGCCAGAATCGACGGCGCTGCGCCGAGTTCCGGCGACGTCGGCGACGAACATTGCGAGCGCCGCATTCAATTGTGGTTCGGTGATGGACGCCGGCGAGCCGAGCCGCGCGAAGACTTCGGCGACGATCTCTTCAGCCATCGGGGCCGTGATATCGGTGACCACGGGCAGGTGGCGGAAGGCGAACGGCCCGCGGAGTTCCTCGATCTCGCCAAGGCTCGCTGCCAATGCCGCCGTATCGATGCTGCCATCGGCGGCGACGAAGCTGAGGCGGTCGAGCGGCGGGGCCGGCGGCGATGGATTGGCCAACATACGCGCGAGCTCCTCACGCAACTTCGGAGTGCGAAGAAGCGTGAGGAGCATGCGCGAATCAGCAAGAATCATGCGCCTAGTCTAGGCGCGCGACTCCCGCCGTGCGGCGAGCAGGCCAGCACCGGCGGCGAGGGCCGCGCCGGCAAGAGCCATGAGTCCGGCCGAGGCGCCCGTCACCGGGAGCCGCGGCTTGTCGACCGGCGGCTGCGCGGTGGGCTGCTCGGTTGGCAGCGCAGTCGGCTCCGCGGTCGGCTGCTGGGTCGGCTGCTCGGTGGGCTGCTCGGTCGGCTCCGCGGTCGGCTGCTGGGTCGGCTGCTCGGTTGGCGTCGGCGCGGCCGTGAGGTTCCGCGCCGCGAAGACCGTCGTCGTACCCGAGACCTCGTTGCCCACGATGAGCCACGGCTCGCCGGTGGGGGAGTCCTCGGCGGACACGAACGTCAGGCCCTCCGGGCCGAGATCGCCAGCGGCAGCGGGATCGGCCGCAAAGTCGCGATTGTTGACGTAGGTGACGAAGGCGGGCTCGTGCACATTCGACACGTCGTAAACGGCGATGCCGCCGACGCGCTCGAATCCGATGAACGCATACGGCGTGCCGCCGACCTCACCGACGACGATGCCCTCGGGTTCGGGGCCCTTGTCATCGGAGCGCGAGTCGAACTCAGCTTCTTCGTGGTTGGAGTTGAAGAACTCCGGCGCGGCCGCGGTGGTGATCCGCTCAAAATCCGTGCCGGTATCCGCGACGAGGGACCCGTCGGCACCAAACACGCTCATCGAGCGAGTGCCAAAGCCATAGAGCTCCTCGTAGCAGCTGCCATCGGCGGACAGGCCATCGGCGAGCGTGATCTTCAGCCGCCCGGCGACCGCGTCGTCCGCATAATTCTCGACCGCCGTCAGCGGGTGCCCCTCGCACAGCGGCGGCACGTCCTTCTTGCCCAGGTTCTTCACGCGCGCCTCCTCGGAGTAGCCCTCCCAGTCGCGGGCATCGCCCTCGTTCGCGGTGAGGATGTACGTCGCGCCGCCCTGCGTCAGCGAGGCGATGGCATCGGGCTGCCGCCACGACTTGATCGGCACCTCGACGGGGTTGATCGCGCCATCCTTGTCCGAAATATCGAAGCCTTTGAGGTCGATCGCGCCAAGCGGCTGCAGCGCCGTCACCGTGGCGCTCGGCAGATCGACGACGGCGAGCGCGTTAGCTTCCTGCAGGCTGACGTAGGCCGTCGTGCCCTCAATGGTGACGTACTCGGGTTCGAGATTTTCCGCGACGGGGAACTCGGGGGTGCCAGTGCCGGCATCCTCCCGGCCGTCGAAGATGCGTACCCCTGCGGGGAGATTGTCGCCCTCAAAGGCTCGGAAATCGGCGGTCTTGACGGCATCCTGGCCGGGAACCGCGAGCAACGTCGGCAGCGAGACGATCGAGACGGTTCCCTCCGGATCAACGGAGTAGTCCTCGGCAGGCTCGCCCTCATTCGCGACGACGGCGTAGCTGCCGTCGGCTGAAATAGCGACCATATCCGGCAGCGCCCCCACCCGAACCGCACCGAGCGCTTCGCCCGAACCGGCCGCATCGAAGAACACGAGCCAGCCGCTTTCCGTCTTGGTGGAGTGCTCGACGGCGACGACGCCGAGCCCGTCGGCGCGCACCGCCACGGAGTTGGCGACGGCCCCCGCGGGAATGGTGGAGCCGTCAGCGGCGGCGATGTCAGTGGTCTTCAGGTCGAAGAGCTTGGTGAGGTTTTCCGGATCGGAGCCGTTCAGGACCTCGACACTCGCATCGGCGGCGTTGACCACGAGGATGCGGGCGGTGGCGGCGTGGAAGGCCACGATCTCGGCGGCCGAGACACCGAACTTGCCGGTCTCGTAGGTGCCGAGCACCTGGAGTTCGAGCGCAGGGTTATCGGCCGAGTACTCGATCGTGGAGGCGGGGGCCAGGGGCGCGAGGCTGAGGCCGGTGATGGCAGCCGCGGACAGTGCGGCGGTCAGCAGGGGAGACATGGCGTCCTTTTCAGTGGGCGTGAGGGTTTCGCGCCGATGCTAGGGCCCCGAGGTGACGGGCGGGTGAACGCCACAGGACGGAAGGGTGAGGGTGGAGCCTTGAAAGCGTTCGCGCAGCCAGCGATCGTGGGAGGCCGTGACGACGGCTCCGGGGTAGTCGGGCAGCGCGGCCTCGAGTTCTTCGACGAGATCGAGGCTGAGGTGGTTCGTCGGTTCATCGAGCAGCAGGACGTCCGGCGGATCGGCCAGCAGCATCGCCAGCTGGACGCGGCGACGCACGCCCACGCTGAGGTCCCCTAGCGGACGGTCCACGTCGCGCGGGTGGATCAGTCCGAGCGTCGTGATCGGCAGGATCTCGGCGGCAGCGGCGCCAAGGTATTCGGCGTAGGCGGCCCGTGGCGTGATTGCCGGATCGTAGTCGGGCCACTCCTGCGTCAGCGGGCCGACGCGTACCCGCGGGGCTCGCGTCACGCTGCCCGCTGCGGGGGTGAGGTGTCCCGCCAGGATGTGCAGCAGCGTCGACTTTCCCGAGCCATTGCGGCCGGTGACGAGCCAGCGATCGCCGGACCGGATGTCGATCGTGGTGGGGCACAGGCGTCCGGGAAGCGTGACCCGCGTGGCGGAGACCAGGGCGCCCGAAGCCTCGCCGAGTGCGGGCGAGAAGCCAATGAAACTCAGCAGCTGTGGAGATTTTCGCACCTGACGTTCTTCGAGGTTTGCGAGCGCGCTGCGGGCGGCGGTCAGGCGACGGGAGACGACGGTCGCATTGCGATCGGCGTAGAACTTCTTCGCCATTCGCACCTCGGTCCGGGCGCGAGCCCCCGGGTGGCCGACGGTGCGCGAGGCTTCGACGCGCTCCCGCAGCCGGTTCAGCTCCGCCTGCTCGGCCGCGTACTGAGCTTCCCACCTCGCACGTGCGGCGGCCTTGGCGGCCCGCAGATCCGCGTAGCCGCCGGTGTAGCGCGCGACGCCGCTGTCAGAGAGGTCCGCGATCGAGGTCGCTGCCGCGTCGAGGAATGCGCGATCGTGGGAGGCAAACACCACGGGCCCGTGCCACCTCCGCACGAGCCGGGCGAGCAGATCCATGCCCGCGTCGTCGATGTGGTTGGTGGGCTCGTCCAAGAGCAGCACATCCGGTCGGGAGAGCAGCGTGCAGATGAGCGCGAGGCGGGCGCGCTGACCGCCGGATAGTTGCGAGGTTGGGCGCTCGAGGGCCACGTCCGCGAGGGCGAAACCGGCGCGCAGTTCCGCCACCTCGTGCTCAATCGACCACACGCGCAGCTGCTCGGCCTGCGCGAGCGCGGCGGCATATCGCTCCTCGCCACCCGGCCCGGCGACCGCCGCCGCGGCCTCTTCCAGCTCGGCTTCGGCGCGGCGTAATGGCGCGAGCGAGGCCTCAATTGCCGCGCCGACGCTGTCCTTAGCGCCGAACGGAACCTCCTGGGCGAGCAGTGCGATGCGCACCTCGCCGCCGCCCGGTCGCGTCGCGATGACCTGGCCGTGCGAGGGTGACAGCTGCCCTGCAGCCATGCGTAACAGGGTGGTTTTGCCGCTGCCATTTTCGCCGACGAGGCCGATGCGGTCGGTCGGCCCCACGGCGAGCGTGACGTCGGTGAGGATGGGTCGGGTGGGGGAAGAAAATGAAAGTCCGTCAAGAAGAAGTTGAGCGGGCACGTGGCGTCCTTGAAGTGGCAGGGCTCACGACGGGCGGCGCCGCGGTCGCGAGAGTTCAAGGAGCTAGTTCCACATGCCGCCAGGTTAGGCAGGCGCGCGGGAGCTGTCGAGGTTTTATTTCTTGGCCAGACGGCGGCGCAGAGACCGTAACAGGAAGCCGATGACACCGGCCGCAATCGTAACGGCCGGTAGCAGCGAGCCAGACGCGGCGATAAGACCGCCCCCGACAACGGCGAGGAGGAGCGCGTCGGCCTGCCAGCCCATCACCATGATTCCCGACATGTCACCCATGGGCGTTGGCTGCGGGGTAAGCAGTTCGGGCGGCAGATTGCCCTTCGCGCTATCGAAAGCGCGCAGCACGACGGCAACGACCGCGCCCAGCAGCGCCAGGTAGGAAACGCTGCCGGGGATCACGAGGGCGGCCAGCAACGCGCCGACGACCGCGGTCAGTAGGGCGCAACCGGCCGGGGCCACGCTATGCGCGAGGTAGAGCCGCATGACGGAGCGGCCGTAGAGCGCAGGCATCGTCGCGCAGGCCGCGGCATGGCGAAACCCATCGCTCAGCGTTCCTACCGCGAGATAACCCATGACGAGGCCCACCGCGCCGATGGCCCACGGCGCGATCGGCATCGCGGGTGCAGCGGCCAGTAGCGCCCATGCCAGGATCGCGAAGGCGGTCCCGATCGCAAACCGCAACGGCGTACGGGCGGCGCCGACGAGATCCGAGCGAGCCGTCAGCAGCGCGCGCGGCCCAGCGATCGCCTGCCAGGTGCGACCGAGGCTCGGCAGCTGGCGAAACAGCCCGGCTGCGTGCTGAATATCGCCGACGATGCTGGCCGTCGCCGCGAGTTGCCAACGCGTAGCATCGGCGAGCAGCTGGACGCCATCGATCCGCGCGAGCAGGCGTGGCACGCACAGTAGGGCGATCACCGCCGCGATCCCGCCAACGGCCGCGACACCTGGCCATCCCAGCAGGGCGAAGCTCGCATAACCGGCGGCCGCCGCCGCTACGAGGGTGGAAGCCGCGGCAAGGCGCCCCGCCCATCCAAGGCTTTGACCCGCGAGCCAGCCCACGCTCGAAATCGCCCCGATGCACACGGCCGAGGCGAGCACCAGGGCGAACGTGCCGGCGCCCATCGCGCCGACGGACACGAGAACGCCGCCAAGGAGCGCCGCGATCCCGAGGGCGCCGGCGATGGGCCACAGCGCCGAAAGCGCAAAAGGACGCAGCAGCGAGCGCTCACGCGGCAGGTCGGTGCCGGCAAGCAAGAGGACGCGAAACGGCTCGGGCACGACCGGGCCGCGCAGCCGCCCGGCCGCAAGAAGCGCGAGCGCTGCCACCGTCATGACCGCGACGACGATGAGCGGCGTCGCCGTGCCGGTTAGTCGCGCCACCGTGTCGGGGCTGGCAAGGCGTTGCGCCGCCGCGCGGATGAGCGGCGTCCCGACGATGCCGATCGTCAGCGCCGCGAGGTAGACGAAATAGGCAATGTCCCGTGCGCCGGGTGCATCGCTGCGATGCGCGTACAGGTAGCGAACCGAGCGCAACCGGTTCACGCCACGTCCTCGGCCAGCGCTAACTCGCGATCGCAGACGCGCCCCACGAGCTCGGCAGAGTGCGAGGCCATGATGAGCGTCGTGCCGGACGCTACCCGCGCGGCGAGCACGTCAGCCAGCAGCTCGCGCCGCTCCGCATCGAGCCGCTGCTCCGGTTCGTCCAGCAGCAGGATCTCGCTCGGCCGAATGAGCGTGAGGGCGAGCGCAAACATCTGCGTTTGTCCCGAGGACAGCTCGTGCACGAAGCGCCGCTGCAGGCGCTGAATCCCGAACTGCCGGAGCGCATCGCTCGCGGCCTCGCGCGCGAGCTCCACGGAATCGCCCCACGATGCCGCGACGAGCGCCAGGTGCTCGTGCAACGTCAGGGAGCGCGACAGCGGCGGCAGCCCGAGCAGCGCCGCAAGCCGCGCGCGAAACTCCGCGTCCTTCTCATTGGGCGCCTCACCCGCGATCGTGACGGAACCGCCCGTCAGCTGCTGCTTTCCGGCAAGCACACGTAGCAGGGTCGTCTTACCCGAGCCATTGAAACCGGTGACCGCGAGAGCCTCGCCGGGCGCCACCGAAAAACTCGTCGGCGCCAGCAGCGAAACCTTATCGATCGCGACGTGGGCGTCGCGGGCTTCAACGATAGTCACGTTTCCCAGGGTTACAGGCCGTATTGTTCGCGCGCAATATCGCCCAGCCCGACGGCATCGAGGCGCTCGAGCTGCGCCAGGAACGTCACATGGACGACGCCCGGGTCGCGCCCAATCTCCACCGCGCCGGTAATCGTCGCGCGGTTGCGCACCTCGGGCACGCTGACATCCAGTAGCGCCGCCGCCCGCTCCAACGCATTGGTAATCGCGTCATTCATATTGGGTGCCGTCCCAATCACCGAGATCGGTGCCGACTCCTCAATCGCGCCGACGCCCCACGTCTTCGCAAGCCGCTCGGCCTTCGCTCGCTCCGCAGCGCTGAACGGCCGGGCGATTGGGGGTAGATCCGCCACTAGCGGGAACAACACTGGCCCATCGATCGGGTAGTCCTTGACGACGTTGACCTGCAGCGTCACGCTGCCCGCGACGTCCATCGTGTGCGAGGCGATTTCGCCATCGCCCTGCGCCGCGTGCATATCGCCGAGGTAGATTCCCGCGCCGTCAACCTTGACGGGCACGACGAGCACCGCTCCCTCGCGAACCGCATCGATATCCATATGGCCATCGGTCTTGTGCGTGGCCAGTTCATCGGCGGTCATGGCGTAATCGTGTGGCGCATCAATAAGCGCCGCACCGAAGTCGCCCGCGTTGTGCGAATCCGGCATGACGCGGGACGGCGTGGAACCCAACTGCCCGAGAAACGGCCGCATCCGCACCATGACGGCCGGCAGGTCGGCCGGCGCGAGGCTGAGCACCGGATGCTGGACCGACGCATCGGGGAGCGCGGCGTAGTACTCGGCTTCGTGAGCGATCTTTTCGGCCGCTTGCTGACCGATCGTCAGCCCAACCTCGCCGGTGTCATCAAAAACGACGGTGTAGCCGTGCACCATTTCGAACGGCGTGACCGGGTTCTTGCAGGTATCGCATTTGATAGCGCCAGCTCCGATGCCATCGACGTGCGTCTCGGGCCAGACGACATCGCAGTGCGGACAGCGCGCCGCGACGTATGGATCGCCGAGCGAGTATTCCGCAGGGGAGCGGTCAAAGCCCGAGGCGGTTGCAAGGGCCGTCACGGTGATGTCCTTGATCCGAATCGCCACGCCATCGCCGGGCTGGGCGCCCGCCACGGCAACCGGCTGAGTGACCTCGTGGCCGCCCCGCAGCCGCGGGGTGAGCATCGGCCCCCAGCAGCCCGGTGCGGTGTTGGCAATGATCGTTCCGCCATCGGCGACGGGCCCGAGCATTTCGGCATCGGGATCGAGTAGGGAATTGGTGAACGAGTTGACGACGACGCTTCGTTGCGGGGTGGTAGTCATGAGTCTTCCTTCCTTTCTTCCACCATAGAGTGGCGAGGAAGAATTGCTACCGACGCTGCGCGTCCTGCTCCGCAAGGCGCGCAAGCATCTCGTTATAGGCCTCGAGCTCGGCGTCCTCATCGCGGTCGGCGCGTCGGTCGCGACGCTGCGCTTCCTTGGTATCGGCGCGCGACCACAGGTAGACGAGGATGATCGCGAGCGCTAGCGTCGGCAACTCGCCGATGCCCCACGTGATTTCGCCGCCGATGCGCTGGTCCGTCATCGCATCGACCCACCAGCCGAGGCCCAGGCGCCCAAAGTGATCCGCGGCGATGAGCGAATTCATCTGGATGACGCTGATGCCAAAGAACGCGTGGAAGGCCATCGTCGCGAGCAGGAACACGAGTCGCAGCGGGTAGCCGGGGCGTTTCGTGCCCGGATCGATACCGATGATGACGTTGGCAAACAGGTAGCCCGCGATCGTGAAGTGCACGGTCATAAGGATGTGGCCGAGGTGCGTCGTCATCGCGAGCTGGAACAGCGGCGTGTAGTAGAAGATCCACATCGAGCCGACGAAGTTGATCGCGGCGACGAACGGGTTCGCCCACGCGCGCGCATAGCGGGAATGCACGAGCGCGAGGATCCACTCGCGCGGACCGCGCGTGCCGTCCTTGCGGGCGGGCAGGCCGCGCGTGGCGAGCGTGATGGGCGCCGCGAGCGCGAGCAGCACGGGCGTAATCATCACGAGGCTCATGTGCTGGATCATGTGCGCCGAGAACAGGATGCGGCCATAGACCGTCGGCCCGCCGTTGGTCAGCCACAGCAACGAGACCCACGCGATCACCCAGCAGATCGTGCGGCCCAGCGGCCAGTGATCGCCGCGCTGGCGCAGCTTATAGACCCACCGCAGATAGACGACGATCGCCGCGATGCAGCCAAAGATCAGGAGCGGATCGGGGTGCCACTGCGTGAACCACGTCGCGAACGTTGGCGGCGGCGGCTCCGCGTAGCCCGTCGCCTCCCACACGGGCGAGGGATCGGGCAGCGGCGATTGCGGCACCGGCGGCGCGGAGGATGACAGCGTGACCGCGAGCGCCGTCGTCGCCCCCATGATGAGGGCCTCGACGCCCACAAACCGCCAAAATGGCCGCGCCTCGCCACGACCGAGCAGCGGGATGGTGCGCTCCCGATGCCAGTAGCCCGCGAGCCCCAGGGCGACGAACGCCACGGTTTTTGCCGTGAGCAACAATCCCCACGGCGTCGTGACGAGCTCGCCGAGCCCGTTCAGCCGGATCCAGGCCGCGCATACCCCGGAGACGACGGTGATGATGAAACACCACAGCGCGATCGCCGAATAGCGCTGGGCGATCTTCGGAAGCTGGGTGCCGACGTCCTTCGCGACGGCGAGCAGGATGAGCAGCCCGCCCATCCACATCGTGACGGCGACGAGGTGCATGAGCATCGAGGAAACCGCGAGATCGTGCGAGGCCGCGCCCGCCGCGTGGCCGGTCAGCGCGAGCGGAACGAGCGAGACGAGGGCCATGACGCCCGCCCATGCCGCCGAGGTGTAATGACTCATGAGGACGACGAGGACGGCCGCGAACGCCGTGAGCAGCGTCGCCCACAGGTAGGCGATCCCAAGGTCGACCTGCGTGAGGAAGATCCACAGCTCGCTGCCGAACGTCGGCTCGGTCATCGGCCGCATCGCCGTCACAGAGTATTCGACGATGATGTTCGCGAGCTGGGCCAGGCTCCAGATGATCGCCGCGACGCGCGCAATCGCCGCGGACTTCAGCCACGCTGCCGGATTCGTCTTTTCCCACTGCCGGTGGTGCACGTGCCGATCGCGCGCGGGCGCCGGCAACACGAGCGCGCACATCATCGTCGAGCCAATCGTCACGATCGCGGCAAGGCGCGTGGCGATCGTCAGCAGCGGCAGCGACCAGCGCGCCAGCGGCCCCGGATCCAGCGGGGGAGTGGGGGCGACGGCGCCCGAAGCAAAGAGCGCAAGAACCGCCACAACAAGCGTGAGTGGAGCAACCGCGATGAGCACACGGGAGGGCGTCACGCGAAGGGAGGACATAGGACCAGGGTATCGCCCGTTGCTGGAGAGCGCGCTAGGCTTAGTCCGGTCATCCAAGCCCTATTAAGGAGAGTCACTGTGGTCGCAACTGCGCACGTCATCGCTGGGTCGGAAGCCACCGGCGGCGCCGGCATCCAGGTTGATCTGAAAACCTTCCACCAGCTCGGCGTCTACGGCATGGGGACCCTGACGTGCATCGTCTCGATGGATCCGAACAACAGCTGGAACCACCGCTTCGTGCCGGTGGACCCCCAGGTGATCGCCGATCAGATCGAGGCCGCGACCCACGCCTTCCCCGAGGTCACCACCCTGAAGATCGGCATGCTCGGCACGCCCGCGACGATCGACGTCGTCGAGCAGGCGCTCACCGAGCACCACTACGAGACGATCGTGCTCGATCCCGTCCTTATCTGTAAGACGCAGGAACTCTCGCCCGCGCTCGAGGTCGATACCGCGCTGCGCGAAAAGATCCTGCCCAAGGCCACCGTCGTCACCCCAAACGTCTTCGAATCGCGCGTGCTTTCCGGCCGCGACTCGATCGAGACCCTCGATGACCTCATCGACGCTGCCGTGAAGATCCACGAGCTCGGGCCGCGCTACGTCGTCGCCAAGGGCGGCGTGGAACTGCCCGGCGAGGACGCCGTCGACGTCCTGTACGACGGCTCGGACGTCACCGTGCTGAAGGTCCCCAAGATCGGCGACGGCGCCCGCATCCACGGCGCCGGCTGCACCCTGGCCGCCGCGATCACCGCGGAGCTTGCCAAGGGCACCGAGATTCACGACGCCGTCCAGATCGCCAAGGACTTCGTCACCGCCGGCATCCGTGAGCGCCTTGCTACCGCGACCCCGTTCACGACGGTCTGGCAGGGTGCCTACCAGTCCTAGGAGGAACGATGGCCTATCAGCAACTGAGCGCCGACGAACTCGGCGACGCGCACCGCCTCATCGCCCGCGTCAACACGATCTTCACCTCGAAGGTCATCGGGCAAGACGATTTGCGCCGCTCCCTGCTAGCCGCCCTGCTCGCCTCGGGCCATATCCTGCTCGAATCCGTGCCGGGCCTGGCCAAGACGACGGCCGCGCAAACCCTCGCCTCGGCGATCTCGGGCTCCTTCCACCGCATCCAGTGCACGCCCGACCTCATGCCCAACGACATCGTCGGCACCCAGATCTTTAACTACACGACGGGCGAACTCACCACCCAGCTCGGGCCGGTGCACGCCAACCTCGTGCTGCTCGACGAGATCAACCGCTCCTCGGCCAAAACGCAGTCCGCGATGCTCGAAGCGATGCAGGAGCGCCAAACCTCCATCGGCGGCCAGGTCTACCCGGTACCCGATCCGTTCATGGTCCTCGCCACGCAAAACCCGATCGAGGAAGAGGGCACCTACGTCCTACCCGAGGCGCAGATGGACCGTTTCCTCATCAAGGAGGTGCTGACCTACCCGAGCGCCGAGCAGGAGGTCAAGATCCTCGACGGGATCGCCGACGGCACCCTCGCCGCCTCCGGCGCCCAGCGCCGCACCTCCAGCGTCGAGCCCATTACCCTCGACGACGTGCGCACCCTGCAGGCCGCGACGAACCGCATCTTCGTGCACGATTCGCTCAAGCGCTACATCGTCGACGTCGTCGCGACCACCCGCGGCGACTCCAGCGACGTGCGCGTCGGGGCCTCCCCGCGTGGCGCGATCGCGCTCATGCGCGTCGCCCAGGCGCTCGCGCTCATGGCGGGCCGCGCCTACGTCGTGCCCGATGACATCGTCTCGATGCGCCACCCCGTGCTGCGGCACCGGATCGTGCGCTCCTATGACGCAATCGCCGGCGGTGTGACGAGCGAATCGCTCATCGACGCGGCCTTCGACGCGGTGCCCGTGCCCTAACATGGCGATCTCCTATGCCCGGCTCGCCGAGCTGCGCCACCGCATTTCCCTGCCGGTCCTGAAACGGGTCTCCGGCGGGATCGAGGGGCGCCATCGTTCGGTCTTTACCGGGCACGGGCAGGATTTCGAGGATATGGTCGCCTACCATCCGGGCGACGACGTCTCCGATATCGACTGGAAGGCCTCCGCGCGCGCGGGCGAACCGGTGATTCGGCGCTTCGTGAAGGAAACGAACCTGTCCGTCGTCCTCGCCGTGGACACCTCGCGCGCGATGCGGGCCACCGCGCCCTCGGGGCAGCCGAAGTTCGAGGTCGCGATCGACCTCGTCGACATCATTGCCTACCTCGCGCGCATTCGCGGCGACCAGCTCGCCCTCGTCTATGCGGAGGGCTCGGGCCCGCGCCAGCTGCCACCGCGCTCCGGCACCGAGCATCTAGAGGTCATCCGCCACCGGCTGCGCGGCGCCGAGCCCGCGCCCGATGACTCGATGGCGACGATCCTCACGCGCGCCGAATCCCTCATCAAACGCCGCTCGCTCGTCATCGTGATCGGCGATGACTACTCCCTCGATGAGGCGTGCGAGGCGAGCCTGAAGCGCCTGCGCATCCGGCACGACGTCGTCTACTTCTCGATCCCCGACGTGGACCTCAACCAGCTCACGCGCAGCCAGCAGGCGATCGACGTCGCGGCGGGGCCGCTGCCCGCCTTCCTCGCCGGCGCGCTGGCAACCGAGCCGCAACTCGCGGCCGACGTCGGGGCCGAGCGCGCCCGTGCCAAAGCCCAGCTCGCGGACATGATGCAGCGCCTGGCGATCCGCTACGCGCGCATCGGCGGCAGCGAGGATCTGGAGGACGCCCTCACGGACCTGTTCGCGGATCGGGGGCGCACATGAGCCCGGAGGACATCTCACCGCTCATCGGCTATCCCGGCCTCTACTTCGCGATCGCGCTCGTGCTGCTCATCGCCGCTATCGCGCTGATCCCGCGCCCGCGCCTGCTGCGCCGCCGCCGCAGCGCCCCTGCCGCCGCTAGCGAGCTGCGGTTCGCGCCGAGCTTCGAATCGGAGGTCGCGCACTTGCGCGAGCGCTACGCCGCCGGCGAGACCGACGTGCGCGCGCTGCACCTCGCGGCCTCCGATATCGCCCGGCGCTACGGCTCGAACGTGAGCGGCGATAACCTGCGGGCGCTCACCCTCGCCCAACTGCACGCCCGCGCCGACGCCCACGAGCTCGCCCCCGTCATCGCCGTCGTCGAGATGAGTGAGCGGCCCTCCTTTGACGTCCACCCCGACGTCGCCGCCGAGCGCACCCTGGCCGCCCTGTCCGAGATGCTTGCCGGAGGTGGCCGATGATCTGGTGGCCGCTCGCGCTCGCCCTCGCCGCGATCGCGCTCCTAGCAATCATCGCGGGCCTGCTCGCCCGCCGACGGCGCCGCCGCGCCCTCACACCCATCGACGTCGCCCACACCGGCTACGTGCGCGCGCTGCCGAGCTTCACCGCGCTGATCCGCGCCCGCAAACGCCGCCTGGCGGCCGCCCTCGCACTGTTCTTCGTCGCGGCCCTCGGCGCCGCGGGCCTCGCCGGCCGCCCCGCCGATCGCCACGCCCAATCGGAGCAGCTCGCCACCCGCGATATCGTCCTGTGCCTGGACGTCTCCGGCTCGATGATCTCCTACGACAGCGAAATCCTCGGAAAATTCTCCGAGCTCGTCGACTCCTTCGCGGGCGAACGCATCGCGCTCGTCATGTGGAACAACACCTCGCGCACCCTGTTCCCCCTCACCGACGATTACGCCATGGTGCGCGACGAACTCAAAAACTCCGCCAAGATCCTCGACGTCGACCTCGCGGCCCTGAGCTCCGGCTCGAGCCAAACCCAGCAGCTGCTCGATCTGCTCGCCGGCACCACCGCCCTGCCCGGCACTTCGGCCTCCCTCATCGGCGACGGCCTTGCCAACTGCGTCCTCGCCTTCGACCTCGCCGATCAGGAACGCTCCCGCTCCATCATCTTCGCCACCGACAACGACCTGCAGGGCGATCCCGTCTACACCCTCGACGAGGCGGCCGGCTTCGCCCAGGAACGCGATATCCGCGTCATCGGGCTGTTTTCCCCGACGGCCGAGGGCGGCTCTGACAAGCAGCGCACCGAGTTCACCGAGACGATCACCTCCCGCGGCGGGCTCGTCTTTGACACCGCCTCGCCCGACGCCGTCGACTCGATCATCGATGACGTGACGAGCCAGCAGGCCGCCGAACTCGACGCCTCGCCCACCGTCGTCATCACCGACCACCCCGAGCGCCTCGCGCCGCTGCTCATCGGCGGCCTCGTCCTCGGCCTGCTCGCCGTCGGGTGGTGGCGCCTGTGAGCCTGACCTACTCCCCGCTCATCACCGCGCTGCTCGCGGCCCTGCTGCTGCTCGCCGCCGTCATCGCGGCCGTGCGCTCCCCGGACGTGTCGGCCCGCATCCGCCGCCCCCTGATGGCGCTCGCCGCGCTGCCGATCCTCATCTCCCCGACGATCGCCGTCGCCAAACAGGAGGTCACCTCCAACCTTGAGGTCTACCTCGCGGTGGACCTCACCGGCTCGATGGCGGCCGAGGACTACGACGGCTCGCAGCCGCGCCTTGCCGGCGTGCGCGCCGATATCGAGGAGCTCACCAGCAGGCTCGCCGGCTCGCGCTTCTCGGTGATTTCCTACACTTCCGTCACCGCGCGCCAACTCCCCCTGACGACGGACGCGCGCGCCGTGCGCAGCTGGGCGGAAACCGCCCGCCAGGAGATCACGAACTACTCCGCCGGCTCGGCCATTGATCGCCCCGTCGCGGCCTTGAAGCGCGCGCTTTCCGCCGCCAAGGAACGCAACACCGCCAACGTCCGCGTCCTTTATGTCCTGACCGACGGCGAGTCCACGCGCGGGGAGGGCGTCCCCGGCGAGACCGGCAGCGCCGCCGCCTTCGCCGAGCTCGCACCCCTGATCGATGGCGGCGCGGTCCTCGGCTACGGCACCACGACCGGCGGCAAGATGCGCGAATACGACGGCACCAGCCGAAGGGACGCACCCTATATCAAGGACCCGAACTCCGGCGGCGACGCGATCTCCCGGCTCGACGAGAAGGCCCTATCCGAGGCCGCGAACGCCCTCGGCGTGCCCTACGTCCACCGCCCGGGATCGCTCGCCGCCGCCACGACCATCGACGCGGCGACGATCGCCGAGGACGGCCGCAAGGACGTCGCGATCACCGAGCGCGTCTTCTGGCCGTTCATGATCGCGCTCGCGCTGCTGATCGCCTGGGAACTGTTCGCGCTCGCCCGGCACTATAAGGCGGTGCGTCTCGATGTCTAAACTCCGTATCCCCGCCATCGCGCTGCTCGCCCTCGCGGGCCTCGTCCTTGCCTGGCTTAGCGTGAGCGCCTGGCAGGGCCGCGGCACCGCCGGCAAGACCTGGGACAGCATCTACCGCGGCCACGGCCTCATCGTGCCCGCCGGGCCGCACAGCTGGATCGCGCCCTATAACGAGGGCACCTCGCTCCTCATGAGCGAGGACTACTCCCGCGCGGTCCCGCCGCTAGAGCGCGCCCTCGCCCGCGTCCCCACAGTCGAGACTTCAGGCTCGCGCGCCGGCAGCGACGAATGCCGCGTGCGCATCAACCTCTCGCTCGCCTACGAGGGCGAAGCGCTCAAGCTTGGCGCCGACGGGAAGCACGATGAGGGCCTCGCACGCATGAACCTCGCGGCCGAAACCTCCAAACCGTGCACGACGGACGGCCAGGGCGGCGACGGCTCCACCGCCGACGAGGACCGCATCCACCAGCGCCAGCGCGACGCCGCGGGCGCCGTCGAGGGCGAGCCCACCGATCAACCGACGACGGACGGCGAAACCGAGGAGAAGATCCCCGACTCCACTGTCACGCCGACGCCAAAGCTCGATGACAAGCAGGACGAGCTTGAGGACAACCAGCGCCACGCCGAGGACGAGCTGCGCCAGCGCGAGCAGCGCAAGGGCGAGGGCTTTGGCTCCGGCGAAGCTTGGTAGCGTGGCAGCATAGGAGATGCTCACGACGCTTTACGTGTTGGCGATCACGGCGCTGGTCGTCGCGGTCCTTGATCCAACTGCTGCGGGTCTTGACGCTGAAGCGCAGACTCGTCACCCGCGAGCGCGATGAGCGCCGCTAGGATCGGCCGATCGACCTCGATCCACGCGAGCGTGTGAGCCTCCGCTAGCTCCACCCAGCGCACGTCCGCGTGATCCTGCAGTGCGGCCGGGCTACCGCCGACGACCTCGCCGCGCCACACGAGCATCCGCGCATCGCCGAGCACCGGCCAGGAACCGTCCGCATTCGGCCCGACGACGAGCTCCCCGAGCTCGACCTCGATCCCGAGCTCTTCGGCGAGTTCCCGGTGCGCGGCCGAGCGCGGCTCCTCGCCGTCTTCGACCTTCCCGCCCGGAAACTCCCACAGCCCGGCCAGCTCCGGCGGGGCGGAGCGCTGAGCACACAACAGCTGGGAGCCGCGCAGCAGCGCGGCGGCAGCGACGAGAACCATGCCAGCAAGTCTAGGGCGTGACCAATCTCTAGCCGCACCCGGGATGAGGTGCGCGCCGAACGGCGTTGAATAGAGATATGCGCCCCCTCGCCAAAATCCTTGCGTTCACGCGCGAGCTCGCACCCTACTATCTTGCGATCGTGCTCGCCGCCGTCGCGACCGCCGTCCTGGCCCTCGCCACGCCCTTCATCATCGGCCGCGCCACCGATACCGTCGTCGACGCGACGACGGGCGCCATCGCCGCCGGCGACGCGGTCACCACCGTGCTGTGGCTTGCTGCCGCCTTCCTCGCGGTCGAACTCGCCGCAACCCTCATCTCCTCGGCCGGCGGCTACGCGGGTGACGTCATGAGCGCACGCATGCGCGAGATCCTGTCCAACCGCTACTTCACGAAGCTGTTGGCACTGCCGCAGCGCTACTTCGACAACGAGCTGACGGGCCGCATCGTCTCGCGCCTGAATCGCTCCATCACCGAGGTCACGGGCTTTGCGAAGGCGTTTTCCAACTCCTTTTTCACGATGCTCATCCAGACGGTGGCGATCCTCGCGATCGCCGCGCTGTATGCCTGGCCGCTCGCGCTGCTGCTCGCCATCGTCTTCCCGATCTACCTGTGGCTCACGGCGCTGACCTCCCGACGCTGGCAGGTCATCGAGGGCAAGAAGAACCACGAGATCGACGCCGCCGGCGGGCGTTTCACCGAGGTCATCGCCCAGATCAAGGTCGTCAAATCCTTCGTGCAGGAACGCCGCGAGCTGCGGGTCTTTGCCGAGCGCTTCGCGAAGACGATCGGCCTCACCCGCGATCAGTCCCGGCACTGGCACGCCATGGACGCGCTGCGCCGCGGCGTCATGGCCGCGATCTTTTTCGGCATCTACGCCATCATTTTCGTCTACACCGTGCAAGGCCGTTTCAGCGTCGGCGACATGGTCCTGCTCATCCAACTCGTCACCATGGCGCGCGCGCCCGTCACCTCAATGTCCTACATCGTCGACAGCGCCCAGCACGCCATCGCCGGCTCGGAGGACTACTTCCGCGTCATCGAACGTGAAACGCCCCTACCCGTGCGCGGCACGGTGGAGTTGCGCAGCGATGTTCCCGCCGTCGAATTCGACGACGTGAGTTTCGGCTACGACGATGACGCCGACGTGCTCGCGGGCGTCTCCTTTGCGATCGAACCCGGCGAGAAGGTCGCGTTCGTCGGCGAATCCGGCGGCGGCAAGACGACGCTCATCAACCTTCTGCTGGGCCTATACGAGGTGCGCTCCGGCACGATCCGCGTCATGGGCCACGACGTGCGCGACCTGTCCACCAGCCAGCTGCGCGCCGCGATCGGCGTCGTCTTCCAGGAGCCGAATCTGTTTTCGGGCACCATCGCCGAGAACATCGGCTACGCGGACCCGGATGCGCCCCGCGCCGTCATCGAAGCCGCCGCGGCCCGCGCCAACGCCGATGGCTTCATCACCAAATTCGCGCGCGGCTACGATTCGCTCATCGGCGAACGCGGCCTGAAGCTCTCGGGCGGCCAGAAGCAGCGCATCTCGGTGGCGCGCGCCATCGTGAAGGACCCCGCGATCCTCGTGCTCGACGAAGCCACGAGCGCCCTGGACACGCGCAGCGAACGCCTCGTGCAATCCGGGCTCGCCGCGCTCATGGCGGATCGGACCTCGCTTATCATCGCCCACCGGCTCTCCACGATCTCGAGCGTTGATCGCATCATCACCCTGCGCGACGGGCGCATCGACGAGATGGGCGCGCCTGCCGATCTCGCCGTCTCGGGCGGTATTTACGCCGAGCTCCTCGCGCTGCAGAATGAAGGCACAACCGCCGCGAAAAAGCGTCTGCGCGGCTACGGAATCGAGCACTAATGGACCTCCTTGCCGCCTCCCCACTCCTTGCCATCTTCCTCGTCGTTGCCCTCGGTTCGCTGCTCGGGCAGATCCCGCTTGGGCCGCTGAAGCTCGGGGCCGCCGGCGCGCTGTTCGTCGGCCTGGCCATCGGCGCCGCCGTGCCGGAAATCGGCACCGAGCTCGCCCTCGTCCAGAGCCTGGGCCTCGCCCTGTTCGTCTACCTCGTGGGCCTGGCCGCCGGCCAGCCGTTCTTTGCCGATCTGAAACGCACCGCGCCCCTCATCGGCGTCGCGGCCCTCATCCTCGCGCTCGCGGCCGCCGGCGCGCTCGCGGCGGCAAAGCTGCTCGGCGTTTCCACCCCGATCGGCGCGGGCGTCTACGCCGGTGCCCTCACGACGACGCCGGCGCTCGCCGCCGCCAACACCGCCGCTGGATCGAACGAGCCGTCGGTCGGCTACGCCATCGGATACCCCGTCGGCGTCATCGTCGCGATGATCGTCGTCGCCGCCGTCGTCACCCGCTCCTGGCCCGGCAAGCGCGACTCCGCGCCGCTAGCCAGCGGCGATATCGAGGCCGTCTCGGTGCGCGTTGACCACCCGATGGCCGTGCGCCGCGTGCCCGGCTACGCCGAGCAGCACCTGCGCATGAGCTACCTGCGCCGCGAGGGCCACACCCGCGTCGTCACGCCCGGCGAGGAATTGCGTACGGGCGATGAGGTGCTCTTTGTCGGCCCGCGTGACATCGTCGAAAAAGCGATCGCCGCCGTCGGTTCCCGCCTGCCCGAGCACCTCACCCACGATCGCGGCCAGGTCGATTTCAAGCACTTCGTCCTATCCAATTCGACGCTCGCCGGCAAAACCGTCGCGGAACTCAACCTGCCCGGCCGATTCGGCGGCGTCATGACTCGGGTCAAACGCGGCGATCAGGAGATGCTGGCCGCCGACGATCTCGTGCTCGAGCTCTCGGATCGCGTGCTCGTCGTCGTGCCGCGCGAATCCTTCGACGACGTCGCCCAGTTCTTCGGCGATTCCGAGCGTTCGATCTCCTCGTTTTCGGCCCTATCGGTGGGCGTCGGCATGGCGCTCGGCCTCGTCCTTGGCCTCGTCACGGTCTCGCTCGGCGGTACGACGTTCTCCCTCGGCACCGCCGCCGGCCCCCTCGTGGTCGGCATGCTCCTCGGCTATATCGGGCGCACCGGCCCGATCGTCTGGCAGCTCCCGCTCGCCTCGAACCTGACGCTGCGTCAGCTGGGCCTGCTGATCTTCCTCGCGGCCGTCGGCCTCAGCGCGGGGCCGAACTTCGCGTCCTTCGCCTTCACCGCCCAGGGCGCTGCCGCGGGCGCCGTCGCCATCGTCGTCGTCACCATCACGACGCTCGCCACCGTCGCCGCCGGGCGCCTGCTTGGCCTATCGGCCGCGCGCACCGCCGGGGCCGTCGCGGGCATCGTGGGGCAGCCCGCCATATATGCGTATGCCGCGTCCCGGCGCGATGACGATCGCATCGAAGCCGGGTACGCGGCACTGTTCGCGGTGGGGATCCTAGTAAAGATAGTGCTCGTGACGGTCATCGTCGCGAGCTAGGTTACGCAACGACGGCGAGCTCCCGAAAGTCGGCATCAACGGCCCGCCACTGCTGTCCGACGGGACGCAGTCCGCGACGGTGCAGATCGCGCACCATGACCCCGCGGCTGGCTAGACGGCGGCGCAGCAGCTCCGCATCGCCGTGCGCGCCCGCGCGGATCGCGTGCGCCCGCGCCGAGAGCAGCTTCTTCACGTCGTTGCACAGCGTGCAGTCCTCCTCGCTGCGGAACTCATAGTCGAAGGGGTCACCGTTGATGATCGAGGTGTAGCCGCAGTCCAGCAGCGCATCGACGAGGTGGGCGGAATCGACGTCGTTGCGCACGCGCGCCAGCTCAATATCGTGATCGCCCAGGATGACGAAGTCACGGTCGACGACGATGGAGCGCACGAGCTCGGCCGGTACCTGCACGCGGGCGTCATCCCACGCGATCTCGATCTCCTTGGGCGAAATCGTCATGCGCAGCGCCTCGGAGAGCATCGTGACGGAGAAGACCGTGCCGCCGAGCGCACCGGCGAGCGTCGCGATGGCGAGCATGATGGGCTCCCCGACGTACTCACCGAAACCGAACAGGCCGTTGAACGACAGCCACGGCGTGGACACAGCCAGCTCGAACAGCAGGCCGGTGACGAAACCGAGCAGCGCGCCGATGACCGGGCCAATCAGCGTCGTCGCGACGCGATGTAAGAGTGATGAGCGAACGGTGCGAGACATTTCCCCTCCTGATGTTCCTGACATCTTTATCGTGGCAAGAACGCACCCAAACCGGATCGGACGGGCGCATGAAAGTGCGGGTAACAGCAGTCCTTCTCCGGTCGTAGACGAGCGCAAGCAGCATCAGTCGGAAGTCAGGGGAAGCCCCTATTCAGGTCTCGAAACTGTCACGGTTCTGGGTTTCGCTTCCGCGCGCGTTTATGATAAGAGCGCGGGGGTGTTACTGCGCTAGATAAGTTCGAGGTTCATGGAGTCCGTTGGTTTCCGTTGCGCGGCATTCGTCGCCGCCGGTGTCCTGGCCATTGGGGCCGGGATTTTTCAGCTGACGGCTCAGCCCGTCGTCGCTGAAGTCATCGACGCGGATACCATCGTCGTCGCGCAGGGTTTTCGCGAATACGAGGTTCGACTCGCGAACCTCGACACCCCGGATTCTGGCTCGGAGTCGACGGTTCCCCAGTGCCTTGGCAAGGAAGCGGTGAGCTTCCTGCGCGAACTCCTGCCCGCGGGAACTCCCATTATGATCGACGCCGCCGCCCGCGATAGCCACGGCCGCAGCATTGCCGGCGTCTACCGCAATGGGGTCCTCATTAACGCCGAGCTTGCTCGGGCCGGGTTTGCCGTGCCGATCGCGCTAGATTCGCCCGACCGGTTCTATTCCGCGATCGAATCGGGCGCCATCCATGCGCGGGCCGCCAAGCTCGGACTATTTGACCCGAGCGTCACGTGCACACTGGCGGCCGAGGTTCGAAGCGCCAAACTCCCGGCCCGTCTCACCGGGCAGCCGCCGGGCGCCTACCAGCGCGATGATGTGCTCGCGATGACAGCCGACGTGCGGAGCCTCATTCATACCTGGGAGAACATCGGCGCAGCCAAGGGCAATCGCAACATGGTGCTGCGCTCGACGTGGTCGGAGCGCTACGTCGACGAACTCAAACGCGAATACTGGAACTCCTATGTCGCGCCCGCCAAGAAGCGGCTGGCGGAAGCGGCAGCTACCGTTCCGGATGTCGAGGTTGAACCGGATCTCGTCACGGATCCCCCGGCGAAGCAACCGCCCATCGAAAAACCGCGCCCGGTGACACCCAAACCGACCCTCGCTCCCAAACCGAGCCCGGAGCCGAGTGAAACCGAGCCTGCTCCGAAGCCGACCCCGCCACCTAAGCCAACCGCGCCACCTAAGCCAACCCCGACGCCGACCCCATCCCCAGAGCTGGCTCCCGAGCCAGAGGACGGCAGCGACGAGGTCGTGAAGCCCCTCGTCCCGGCGCCGGAGGACCCGGATGAGGTCGTAAAGCCCGGAAAGGGCCACGGACGGGGCATTCCGCCCGGCCACCGAGACCGAGGGTGACATCTCAAGAAGATTCCTGACAAGGCGGTTACGGTAGACGTAACGGCGGTGATGTTGCTGCCATGACGGAAGGACACGCTATGTCTGATATGCCCGATGCCTCCATCCGGCCCGACGGTTCCACAAACTTCAATGGAGCCCCCGCAGACTCGGACCGTAACTCCCTGACGGTTTCGCCCGATGGCCCGATCCTGCTGCACGATTTCCATCTCGTTGACACGCTCGCCCACTTCAACCGCGAAAACACTCCAGAACGCAAGCCCCACGCCAAGGGTTCCGGCGCGTTCGGTACCTGGCGGACGACGAGCGATGTTTCGCAATACACGAAGGCGAGCCTGTTTCAGCCGGGCGCCTCGTGCAAAATGCTTGCCCGCTTCTCGACGGTCGCAGGCGAGCTCGGTTCGCCCGACACCTGGCGAGACGTGCGCGGCTTTGCTCTGAAGTTCTACACCGACGAGGGCAACTACGACATGGTCGGCAACAACACGCCGATCTTCTTCGTTCGCGACCCCATGAAGTTCCCGCATTTCATTCGTTCCCAAAAGCGCCTGCCGGCCTCCGGCCTGCGCGATCAGGACATGCAGTGGGATTTCTGGACGCTCAACCCCGAATCGGCGCACCAGGTCACCTACCTCATGGGCGACCGCGGCCTGCCCAAGACGTGGCGCAACATGAACGGCTACTCCTCCCACACCTACATGTGGATCAACGAGGCCGGAGAGCGCTTCTGGGTCAAGTACCACTTCCACACCCAGCAGGGCGTCGAGAATGTCGAATCCGCCGAAGCCACCCGCATCGCCGGTGAAGACGCCGACTTCCACCGTCGCGATCTGTTCGAAGCCATTGAGCGCGGCGACTTCCCCCGCTGGAAGCTCTCGGTCCAGGTCATGCCCTATGAGGAGGCCAAGACCTACCGCATCAACCCCTTCGACCTCACGAAGACCTGGCCGCACGCGGACTACCCGCTGATCGAGGTCGGCGAGTTCGAACTGAACGAGAACCCGAGGAACCACTTCGCCCAGATCGAGCAGGCGGCCTTCTCGCCGTCCAACCTCGTTCCCGGCATCGGATTCTCGCCCGACAAGATGCTGCTTGGCCGCGTCTTCGCCTACCCGGACGCCCACCGCGCCCGCATCGGCACGAACTTCCACCAGCTGCCCGTCAACCGGCCGAAGACCGAGGTCAACGTCTACGCCTTCGACGGCAACATGAACTTCGACCAGAGCGATGACCGCGCCACCTACGTCCCGAACTCCAAGGGCCACAGCTACGCGGACTTCGAAGGCGTCGTTGACAACGGGTGGGAGGCCGACGGCGAATTCGTTCGCCAGGCCTACACGCTGCGCGAGGATGACGACGACTTCACCCAGCCCGGCATCCTCGTTCGCGAGGTCATGGACGACGAGCAGCGTGCTCGCCTCGTCGAGACCGTCGGCGGCATCATCGGTGACCTCACCGACGAAGTCCGCGAGCGCGTCTACTGGTACTGGACGCAGATCGATGGCGACATCGGTCGACGCATCCGCGAGTTCCACGAGTCCGGCGGCGACGCCGATCCGCTGCCCGGTGGCGCCCCGGATGATGCCCAGGCCCACGCCGATCAGGGCGAGGTCGCGGGCGAAAAGACGCACGCTAGCGACGATTAATCCCCACTAACCGTGGCCAGTCGGAGATTCCGGCTGGCCACGGTTTCGTGTTATCCACAGGTTTGCCTACCCCCTAGCGCGCCGCCCCAGACCGGGGTTGACTGGGACCACCCAGCAGGAAGGAGGCACACATGTCACACGGCGCACTCACCGAAGCCGAGCTCGACGTTCTCCGCTCCCTGCATGCCCGCGCCTCCCAGCACGGGGTCATCGCCAAGAACCGCGACGAAGCGGTCGAAGCCCTCAAAACCCTCGAGGCCGTCACCGCGCACCTGTCCGTGACCGTTACTCGCCTCATCGCGCAGGTCGATCGCTCGCGGCGCGGCCAACGCGGCCGTACGACGTCGGCCATCATCTCCGAGGTGCGCAAGCTGCCCACGAAGCTCGCGGATTCGATCGTCAAAAAATCGCGCCGGCACGCCAACCACCCCGAGGTCCTCACCGCGCAGGCCACCGGCCGCATCTCCGAGCCCAACGCCGCAACCATCTGTCAAACGCTCGAGGAACTGCGGCCCTTCCTCACCGACGACGCTACCGCCGAGGCCACGCGCGTACTCCTCAACGACGCGGAGTTCTCCATGCCCGCGGCGTTCAAACGCCGCTGCCGCGCCTTCAAGGACGAGATCGACCTGCAGGGGGCGCGCACCCGCGCCGAGCAGGATGACGCCATCCGCAAGGCCTCCGAAGCCAAGCGCTTCCTCGTCTTCATCGGCGACAACGTCAACGGATACGACATTAGGGGGCACCTGCCCGGCCGCCACGCCGCAGCTGTCATGCGCTGGCTCGACCGCGAATCCAACCGGTTGCTGCGCAAGGCACGCGCTCGCCGCCAACCGGTAGCGGGGGAGGCGACCCGCACCCTCGACGCCCTTGTCTCCCTCGCCAGCGCCGCGCCAGCCAGTCCCGCACGATCGAACTCCGCGCTGCCCAACCCCGAGCCAGCCAACTCCGCGCCCATGGACCCATCGGCCAGCCCCGCGCCGGTGCCGCCTAGCCCAGCATCGGCTAGCTCCGCAGTCGCCGAGGACCCGACGGCGCGGCTTATGGGCCCGAGCCTGCGGCATCGCCTCACAGCGCGCGACGGCGGCTGCGTCGTCCCGTGGTGTCACGTCCGGGCGGAGCTGTGCGATGGCCACCACATCGTGAAGTGGTCCGATGGGGGACCGACGACGGCCGAGAACATGTGCCTGCTGTGCACGCGGCACCACCCCGAGTTTGAAAACACATTCGACGACGACACCGGGTGGTGCATCAAGCTCATCGACGGCATTCCCGCCGCCATTCCGCCCTCCCGGATCGACCCGCAGCGACGCCCCCGGTTCCACGAACGCTTCCGGCCCAAGATCCCACCACCGAAAGCATCGGCGTAACACCCCGCCCCCGATGGCGGGGCGTCTCGCCTGCCCGGCATCATGCCGGGCATTTTTTGTGCTCCCCGCCTCATCTCGATTGGCGAAACCGCCGAAAAAACGGTGCCAAAATGACGGTGACAACACCAGGAGTGATACATGGCCCTCGCCCGCACCAAAATCCTCGCCGGCCTCGTCGCCGTCGGGGTCGCCACCAGTGGTGGCCTCATCGCCGTCCAAGCGGCGAACGCCCAGCCCGCCGTCAAACACGTCGTCGACGGCGACACGATCGTCGTGAAGGAAGGCTTCAGCACGTATACCGTGCGGCTGCTGAACGTCGACAGTCCGGAGACCAAGCACCCCGACAAGGAGGTGCAGTGCATGGGTCCGGAGGCAACCGAGTTCTTGCGCAAGAAGCTCCCGGCTGGCACGGCGCTGCGACTCGAATACGACGTCGAGCGCGATGATCGGTTCGGGCGCCGGCTCGCGGGAGTGTTCGTCGGGGACCAGCTCATCAACGCCGAAGTCGCGCGCGAGGGCTTCGGCATTCCCGTCGTTTTCGGCCAAAATCGCAAGTTCTATGCCGACGTCAAGGCGGCCGCCGACGAAGCTCAGGCGCAGCAGCGCGGTGTGTTCGACCCGGCGCGCGACTGCACAATCGCAGCCCTCGCGACGGCGGTGATGTCCCAGCAGCCGATCGCATCGCAGCTCAGCGGCGAGCTGGAACAGGATGTGACGACGAGCGGCCACAACGCGGCGGCGCTCGCGGCCATCCTCGCGGCCTATGAGGCGCTCGATGGTGCGACGTCGCACCGCAATGCGTTGTTCGCTAACGAGTGGGGACGCACCTACCACGCGAGCCTGGTGCGCAAGGCGCGCAGTGAGGTCCTGGAGCCGGCGCAGCGCGACGCGCAGCGCTTCGATCAGGCCCTTGACGCCGCCAAGGAAGAAGCGATGCGGGCAGAGCAGGCTCGGGAGGCAGCGGAGCGCGCTGAGGCAGAACGCAAGGCCGAGGAAGCGCGCAAGGCTGAAGAAGCGCGCAAGGCCGAAGAAGCGAAGCGGGCGGAGGACAACCGTCGGGCCGAGGAGAAGCGAAAGGCCGAAGCGAAAAAGGCTCCGAAGCCGGCGCCGAAGAAAGCGCCCGCGCCGAAGAAGGCGCCCGCGCCGAAGAAGGCTCCGGCGCCGAAGCCTGCTCCCAAAAAGACGCCCCCGAAGGTGACGGGCGGCTGCTACCCGCACGGCGTGGCGCCCCCGGGCTACAACGGCCCGCGGTGCTACAAGCCCGGCGGCAAGACGTGGTGCGTGTGCTCCAAGCGCGGCTAGGACACGATGCGCTGCAGGCGGGCGAGCGCTACCCGCTGCTCGGGATCCGCTAGGCGCGGATCGTCCGGCTCCTTACCAGCGAGCACGGCCGCGAAATAGCGCCGATCAGCCGCGAGGCGCTCGCGCGCATCCGAGCCGACGCTGCCATGGCCCGGCACGATGAGCGCCGTCTGCTCGACGTACGGCTCGAGCGTGTCCAGCCCCGCCAGGTACGCGTCGACGTCGTCGGGCGCGAAGGGCAGCGGCGTCGCTCAGCATGTCGCCCGCGATGAGGATGCGCGGCTCCGGCATCGCCGTATGGCCGGGCGCGTGGGCGTCGTGGGTGATCCAGGTGCACGAGGTGGTGCGGTAGAGCCGGCTCGTGGCGACGGCGACGCCCGGATCATGCCCACGACTCCCGATGCGCGAATTCGGCAAACGAGATCGGATCGCGCCCAAGGACGCGCCGCACGTCGTCGGTGAGGCCGGCCGCCAGCCCCAGGCGCGCCGTCGTGTAGATGGCCGCCGTCACCATCGGCAGCGGCATGCTGCGCCGAGCATGCCAGCAGTAGCGCCGCCGCCCGCGGGCACCATGATCTCGTCGCGATCGCGGATATCGGCGAGGTGCGTCGTCGAGAGATTGAAAAAGGATGCGGGCACGAGCGTGTAGCTTATGCCGGAGGATTCCAGGTAGGACTCGATCGCCGCATGCGGCACGACGCGGTTCTTTTCCGCGCCCTGCAGCGAGAGAAAGACGACGTGCTTGGCGTCGCGAAATCGAACCCCGAGCGGCGCGAGGCCTCCCGCACCTCGGCGCCGGCGGCGCGCAAGGATGTGGCGACGGCCGCGCCGACGTTGCCACGCGCGCCCGTCACCATCCGCGAGCCTCGATGAACGCCTGCACGCAGGCGCGCACGTCGGCCTCGCTGTGGCCCGCGGAGAGCTGGACGCGGATGCGCGCCTGGCCCCTCGGCACGACGGGGAAGGAGAAAGCGATGACGTACACGCCGCGCTCGAGCATGGCGTCGGCGATCTCGGTGGCACGCCGGGCGCCGTCCTCCCCTGGGAACATGACGGCCGTGATCGGGTGCGATCCCGGCAGAATCTCGAAGCCGGCCTCCGTCATGAGGGAGTGGAAGAGCTCGGTGTTGCGCTTCAGCTGGGCGCGCGCGTCGTCGGCCGCACGCGCGAGCTGCAGGGCCCGCAGTGATCCGGCGACGACGCTTGGCGCCACGGCATTGGAAAACAGGTAGGGCCGGGCGCGCTGGCGCAGCAGCTCGACGACGGGGCGTGGGCCCGCGACGAAGCCACCCGAGGCGCCGCCGAGCGCCTTACCGAGCGTGCCGGTGATGATGTCGACGCGATCCATGACACCGAGCAGCTCGTGCGTGCCGCGCCCATGCTCACCCACGAAGCCCGTGGCGTGGGAGTCGTCGACGATGACGAGCGCGCCGAACTCGTCGGCCAGGTCGCAGATCTCATCGAGCGGCGCGTAATAGCCATCCATCGAGAAGACGCCGTCGGTGACGATGCCGATGCGGCGGGCGCCGGCGTCCTTGGCCTCCTGCAGGCGGGCGCGCAGCTCGCTCATGTCGGCGTTCGCGTAGCGCAGGCGCTTGGCCTTTGTCAGCCGGATGCCGTCGATGAGAGAGGCGTGGTTCAGCGCATCGGAGACGATCGCGTCCTCGGGCCCGAAGAACACCTCGAACAGGCCGCCGTTGGCGTCGAAGCAGGAGGAGAACAAGATGGCGTCCTCGGTGCCGACGAACTCGGCGATCGATTCCTCCAGCTCGCGATGCTGCGTCTGGGTGCCGCAGATGAAACGCACCGAGGCCATGCCAAAGCCCCACTGCTCGAGCGCGTCCTTGGCGGCGGCGACGATCGATTCCTCGTCGGCGAGCCCCAGGTAGTTGTTCGCGCAGAAGTTCAGCGCATTGCCGCTCGTCGTCGCGATGTAAGCGGACTGCGCGCTCGTGAGCTGCCGCTCGCGCTTGGTCAGCCCCGCGGCCTCGATCTCGGCAAGCTCAGCCTCGACGTCGGAAAGAAAAGTCATGATTCTCCTAGCTATTTCGACCAGTCCATAATGACCTTGCCGCACGTGCCTGTGGCCGCGGCGGCGAAGGCCTCCTCGAAGTCCTCGGCGGCGAAGCGGTGCGTGATGACGCCGCGGATCGCCTCGCGGAAGGACTCGGAGGACTCCATGCAAAACGTCATGTGGTACCAGGTGTCGAACATGTCGCGCCCGTAGACGCCCTTGATCGTGAACATGTGCGTGATGACCTTGCCCCAGTCGATAGGGAAGGGGTCCTTCGGCAGGCCGAGCATCGCGATCCGGGCGCCGTGCGTGCAGTTATCGAGGATGTCGGCCATCGCCGAGGGCACGCCGCTCATCTCCATCGCGACGTCGAAGCCCTCGCGCATGCCGAGCTCGTTTTGGACGTCGCGCACGCTGCGTTCGGCGACGTTGACGGCGACGGTGGCGCCGGCCTTGCGGGCGAGGTCGAGGCGGAATTCGGCGACGTCGGTGACGACGACGTTACGCGCCCCGGCATGCTTGGCGATCGCGGCGGCCATGCAGCCGATCGGGCCCGCGCCAGTGATGAGGATGTCCTCGCCGATCATGGGCGTTTGCAGCGCCGTGTGGAACGCGTTGCCGAGCGGGTCGAAGATCGCCCCAAGCTCCGGATCGATCGCGGGCGGCTGCACCCACACGTTGGTTGCCGGAACGACGACGTAATCGGCGAACGCGCCATCGCGGTTGACGCCGATCGAGTTGGTGCGGATGCACATGTGACGACGCCCCGCGCGGCAGTTGCGGCACCGCCCGCACACGACGTGCCCCTCCACGGACACGCCCATGCCGACCTTCAAACCATCATCGCCCTCGGCGACGTCCGGACCGATCTCGACGATCTCGCCGTAGAACTCGTGGCCGATCGTCAGCGGCGGCTTGAGCATCGAGGCGGCCCAGTCGTCCCAGTTATAAATGTGCAGATCGGTGCCGCACAGCCCTGCGCGTAGCACTCGAATCTTGACTTCGCCCGGGCCCGGATTCGGCTCCGGGATGTCCCTGAGGACGAGCCCGGGGGCTGCCTCCGCTTTGACCAGTGCGCGCATGATGCTCCTTACGTGCGCGGGCCGCGTGTCGGCTCGCCGGTCACTATCTTAGCGATGTAACTCCCGGACAAAGGTTGGCGCGTTGACGAGCGTGTCCATCACCGGGCAGTGCGTCTCCATGAAGTCGAGGGACGCCTCGAGCTCCTCGTGTCGGCCTCAATGTAGAACCGCTCGGTGATCGTCTTGCCGCGGGCTTCGATGCTGGCGGGAAGAGGCTTCTCGGATTCTTGGAGGCAGTCATGGAAACGCTCACGATCATAGGGCTGGTCGCGGTAGCCATCGTGACGGTGCTACGGCGGCAAGCCCGCCCACAGCACGTAGCGCCTGGGGCGGTGGCACACCCATCGGCTCCGTCGACGTCGGCACCCTCATGTTTGCCGACGGCGCGCTGCTCGCCGTGCACATCTGCCTGCTCGTGCTGCCCGATCAGCTGGAGGTCTTCGAGCAGGAGACCGTGCCCACCGGCTCGTCGCTCGCGGTGCTGCCGTACGCGGACTAGAAGCCGGAAAAGTCCAGCGCGAGCGTGCCGTCGTCGCCGATCGTGACGGGCACCTCGATCATCTCGAAGACGTGCGAACAGGAGCGGTGATCCGGCTCCCAGGTATCGTCCTCGCTCCAGCGCCACTTGTAGTCCATCTTCATCTCGCCGCCGTCGATGAGCACGACGCCGTCGTCGAAGGAGATGGCGGGCTCCCGCAGCCAGCGCCGCTCGATCGCGGTGACGGCGTAGCCCGGATCGGACATCGCTAGGACGGTTTCGCAGCCGGCGGGGTGGACATCATGCACGTGGCGATGCGCTCGTTGACCTGGGCGATGGCATCGGTGCTGGCGGCCGGCGTCCAGGACTGGTAAAACGCCACCTCTGCGGGAGCCGCGCCGGGCACGACGACGACCGTCTGCGGCGAGCCGAAGCTGAGGTAGTCCGTGCCCTCGGGCGCATCGAAGATATAGCTGCCGGGCAAGACGGCGAGCACGTCGGAGACAGCGACGCTCGTGAGGTTGACCTGGGCGCCGTTGACGCGCGACGCGGTGGCGGCGCCGCTGACGTGGATCGACTGGCGCGGCCCGCTCGTGAGCGTCCAGTCGTCGAAGAAGATATTGACCGTGCCGCTCTTGCGCAGTTCGAAGGAGACGGGATAGCGCTTGGCGTCCATGGTGAGGGAGGCGTCGACCGTCGCGGTTTTCTCACCGATGCGCACGGCGGCGCGGTAGATCTCGTCGGTGAGGAGGACTCGTTCGGCGCTGGTGACGTCCGGATCGAGCAGCGCGATCGCGTCCGTGGCGCGGCCCTCGACGAGCGTCGCGAGATAGCTCTCGACCCGGCCTTGCGGGCCGTACGTCGTTCTCGCCAGGTGATCGCGGATGAAGTAACGGGCGACCAGTGAAACGATGACAGCGGTCGTGATGACGACCCCGGTGCGAACGCCGCGTTTGATAGTTGCCCCTCAGTAAATCAACGCTTCACCTTTGCGCCGCTGCGGGAGCTGTGGGTGGGACAACGGGCCCCGAGATTTGGAGGGTTCAGCCACGCCCAAATGTCCCACGCCATGGATGACGCGGGACATGGAGCGGGTGACGGGAATCGAACCCGCGCTACCAGCTTGGGAAGCTGGAGTTCTACCATTGAACTACACCCGCGTGCGTCGTCAAGTATAGCGGGTGCTGGCGGAAATTACTTCTCCACGTCGATGACGAGCCGGTAGGGGTCTGTTAGTTCCGTGACCCGCACGGGGCCCTCGTGGGTGAGGCCGATGACGATCTGGCTCATGCCCTCGAACGGGCCGACGGATTCGATCTGGGTGAAGGTTTCGGTGCCGGGCACCTCGCCGAAGGGCCGCGTCTTTGCTTCTTCGGGCATGAGAATGCCGGCGAGGCGAATGTCGAGGATCTTCTCGCCCGTGACCTTGATCGGCTCGCCCTTGCCGTCGGAGATCGCCTCGGTGACGTAATCGAGCGAGTAGCCGACCGACGCATCCTCCGTGCCGCTCGCGTCCTCGGAGAACTCGATGACGAGGCGCGCGAAGTCCTCGTGCTCGCCGGCGCGGATGTCGGTGATGAGGCGGGAGGTGTTCAGTGCGGGGAAGTCGTTGCCCTTAAGCGGTGCGGCCTGGAACGGATCGGCGGCTGGGGTGGTCTCGGTGGCAGATGGGGAGGTCTCTGCTGGGGGCGTAGTTTCGGTAGCGGGGGACGTCTCGGCTGGGGTGGTTTCGGTAGCGGGGGAGGTCTCGGCTGGTGATGTGGTGGCGTTGCATCCAGCGAGGAGGGCTGCTGCGGCGATTATGCTCCAGCGTTTCATGGGGGCGATGATAGCGGACCTTTTCGCGTCGAGATGGCAGAATCGAAACGTGCTTCTCTCCGATCGTGACATCCGCCGTGAAATCGATACTGCGCGCATCAAACTCGACCCGTTGGACCGCGACATGATTCAGCCGGCGTCGATTGATGTGCGGCTCGACCGGTACTTCCGGCTTTTTGACAATCACAAATACTCGGTCATCGACCCGGCCGAGGAGCAGGAGGGTCTGACGCGCTTCGTTGACGTTGGGGGTGACGAGCCGTTCGTCCTGCATCCTGGGGAGTTCGTGCTCGGTAGTACGCACGAGCACCTGACGCTGCCCGACGATATCGCGGCGCGGCTGGAGGGTAAGTCCTCGCTGGGGCGGCTGGGGTTGCTGACACATTCCACGGCCGGGTTCATCGATCCCGGGTTTTCGGGGCACGTGACGCTCGAGCTGTCGAATACGGCGACGATGCCGATTCGGCTCTACCCGGGGATGAAGATCGGGCAGTTCTGCTTCTTCCGGCTCACCTCGCCCGCGGAGCGGCCCTACGGCGCCGGCGCTAGCGGGTCACGCTACCAGGGGCAGCGCGGACCGACCGCGAGCCGCTCCCACCTCGGGTTTTCGCGCATCCGCGTCGGGGATTAGGCTGTGGCGGATCTGCAGCTCGCGCTCGCCGCGGCGCGCGCCCACCACATCCTGGTAGTGCCCGAGGGCGTGGGCTACGCGGACATCCATGCGCTCGCGGCGTCCTACTTCCCGGACGTCTATCCGCAAGACGAGTACACGTTCGCGCTCGCGGCCGACTACAGCATCTCGGGCGCCTACGGCTTGGCGAGCGAGATCCGGCGCGAACTCGATATTCCGGCCTGGGCGCACGCCGCTTTCGTCGCCCACGTGCCGCCCGATCGGGGAGCGGCGCTGCCCAGCGAGCTCGCGGGCATCGATCCCGTCTGGGACGCCTACCCCGAGGGGCTGCCCCAGGGCGAGGAGGCGCGGGCGCTAGATTTCTTCCGCGCAGCGGCGAGGCGGCTTGGGGGAGCGCTCGTCCTCGCGGGCGGGTCGGTCGTCGTGCCCGATCCCGACGAGCGGCCAGACTTGAGCGTGTATTCGCCGATCTGGCTCGATCCGGACACGCTGGATGCGCGACTCGCGCCGATTCTTGCGGGTGCGCGCAGCTCGCTGCAGGATGCCGACAGCTATGAGTTGGCCGAGGACGTCGTGCTCGATGCGTACAGCATCTATGCGCCCATCGCCGGGGGGCAGATCAGCATCGAGGTGCAGGCCGAGGAGTTTTTGCCGCCCTCGATCGCGGCGTTTGACTGGGCGGCGGGAGGTGCCGTCGCCTACGCTGTGCGCTTCATTGCCGAGAACGAGGATCAGCGGCAGTTGAGCCTTGCGCAGCGGCGCGAGCGCTCCGCGGCGGCGCGCGTCATCGAAGCGGCGTGCCGCGCTATTGTGGCGCTCGCGCCCGGCGTCGTCGCGGATGATGACGGGTTCCTCGTCGATATCCAATAACCGGCAGGATCGCGAGGGCGCCGATGGCGGCGAGCGCGGAAAAATTCGTGTAGGCCATGACGGGCCCGGAAATCGCAGCGCCGAAGGCCGCGACGGCGTTCATTGAGAGGTCGCCGAAGCCCTGGACGTAGGGGCGCTGCGCGGGGGCGACCGCGTGAGTGAGCATCGCGGCTGCGGGCACGGTGATGGCCGACCAGCCGAGGCCCAGGAGGAATAGCGCGATCGCGACGCCGATCATGGCGCCCGCCCAGATGAAGGCGATCACGCACGAGAGCAGCTGGATGGCCGCGCCGATGAGGATCATGCGACGCGCGCCCAGGCGGTCCGAGCCCCAGCCGAACAGCGGCGCAAAGGCCCACATGCCCGCGACGTGCAGCGAGATGATGACGCCGATGACGCCGAGGCTGTGGTCGGAGTGGTGCAGGTGGACGGGCGTCATGGTCATGATCGAGACCATGACGAGGTGGGCAAGGACCTGCGCGATGAGGGCGTCGCGCGCGGCCGGGACGTGCGCGATTGCGCGCCAAGCAGGGCCGAACGCGCGGCGGCGCTGGGCGTGAGTGGCGGCGGGAGCGGCGGTGGCTTCGAAGCGCTGGGCGAGCAAGAGCGGATCGGGGCGCAGGAAGACGACGATGAGCACGGTCGTCAGGGCGGCTAGCAGCGCGGCGATCGCGAAGGCTCCCGCGAACGGATGCCAGCCGAAGACGCCGCCGAGCGCCGCCCCGGGCTCGGCGAGCGAGGGGCCGAGGACGGCTCCCACGGTGCCGGCCCACACGACGAGCGAGAGGGTGCGGGCGCGGCGATCCGGCTCGGCCAGGTCGGCGCCCGCGAATCGGGCCTGCAGGCCCGCGGCCGTGCCGAAGCCCATCGCAAGCATCCCTGCGACGAACAGCGGCGCAGAGGTGAACTGCGCAGATAGGGCGACGAGGCCCGCACCCAACGTCGCGACGCTAAAGGCGAGTCCCAGCGCCGCGCGCCGGCCGCGGTTGGCGGCAAGGGCCGCGAGCGGCATGGCAACGAGCGCCGCGCCGATCGTCATGGACGCGCGCGCAATACCGGCCCACGCCTCCGAATGCGTGACCTCGGCCGCGAGCAGCACGCCCACCGATGGGCCAACGCCGATGGCTAGCGAAGACAGTACCTGGGAGGCGGCAAGCGTCGTGACCGAGCGACGACGAGCCGCCGCAACCTCCGGGCGGCGCTGCCAGGTCATGTAGCGCGGCGCACGGCGTCGAGCATGAGGGTCGCGACGTCGCGCACCTGGATCTCATCGCCGTTGGCCGCGGCGCCGTCGGAGAGCATCTGCGTGCAAAATGGGCAGGCCGTCGCCACGATATCGGCGCCCGTGTCGGCCGCTTCCTTCGCGCGCACCTGGTTGATGCGCTCGCCAATGCTCTCTTCCGTCCACACGCGCGCGCCGCCCGCCCCGCAGCACATGGCGCGATCGCCGTGGCGTGGCATCTCAACGACGCTGGTGGCGACGTCGCCGACGAGCTCGCGCGGCGGCCGGTAGATGTCGTTGTGGCGCCCGAGGTAGCACGGATCGTGGTAGGTGATGGTGCCGGCCTCTGGCGGCGCGAGCTTCAGCGCGCCCTCGCGCACGAGTCGGTTCAGCAGCTGCGTGTGGTGGACGACCTCGTAGGTGCCGCCCAGCTGCGGATATTCGCGTCCCAGGGTGTTCAGGCAGTGCGCGCAGCTCGTGACGATCTTCGTCGCCCCGAGTTCGTTCAGCACCTCGACGTTTTGCGCCGCGAGCATCTGGTAGAGCACCTCGTTGCCGGCGCGCCTCGCCGGATCGCCCGTGCAGGACTCGCCATCGCCCAGCACCGCAAAGCGCACGCCCGCGGTCTGCAGCAGCTCCGCGACGGCCCGCGTCGTCTGCCGCGCCCGCGCGTCATAGGCCCCCGCGCAGCCGACCCACATGAGGTAGTCGACCTCGTCCAGCGAGTCGATATCCACGCCCGCGACGAGGACGTCGAGCCCCTTGGCCCACTCCAGGCGCTTGCGCGCGCTCTGGTTGTACGGGTTGCCCTTCGTCTCCAGCGAGCGAAACATCCGCGAGAATTCCTGCGGGAACGCCGAGGACATGAGCACCTGGTAGCGCCGCAAATCGGTGACGTGATCGATGTGTTCAATATCGACGGGGCACATCTCCACGCAGGCGCCGCACGTCGTGCAACTCCACAGGACGTCCGGATCGATCTGCAGCGCCGCCTCGAACACGTCCGTCGTCTGATCGCGCAGGTCCATAATCAGGCCCTTGGGCGTGAGCGGCTTGCCGGTATTCCACGCCGGGCACACGTCCTGGCAGCGCCCGCACTCGGTGCACGTCGAAAAATCGAGCAGCCCCTTCCAGGTGAAATCGCCCGGGCTGCCCACCCCGAGCGTGGCGTCCTCGTCGAGCTCCTCCATCGTTTCCGCCGTGAGTTCGACGCCGTCGACGACGAGTGGATGGATCGGCCCGAGCGCGGGGGTGCCGTCGAGGTTGCGGCGCGCATAGACGTTGACGATCGCGAGGAAACGGTGCCAGGCGATGCCCATCGTCGGTTGTAGGCCGACGACGATGAACCAGGCGTTGGACACGAAGATCTTGGTGAGCGCGACGATGGCGATGGCGCGCGCGAGCGCCTCGAGGCTAAGGCCCGTGGGGGCGAGCCAGGCCGTCGTCGGGAAATGTGCGAGGCTCGCGCCGGGCAGCTGCGCGGCCGACAGGTAGGCGTACTCCAGGGCACGCAGCGCGATGATGCACACCGCGACGGCGCCGATGACGCCCTCGACGAAGAACGCCTGCCACTGGCTGGAGCCGAAGAAGCGCGAGGAGCGGTCGTGCGGCAGGTTCTTCAGCCGGATGACGACGAGGGCCGTGATCGCGATCAGGCACGCCCAGGCGATCAGCTCGACGGCCCATTCATACGGCGGGAACTGGCCGATCAGCGGTAGCGCGAAGGCGGGGTTGGTGAGCTGGAAGAAGCCCGCGAGCAGCGTCAGGAACAGCGCGGGGAACGAGATCATGACGAGCCAGTGCGCGACTTTCACGACGGGCTTGTGGGTGAAACGGCCGTGGCCGAGGATCTCCTTGAGCGTCAGCCAGGCGCGTGCGCCGACGGGGCGGAGGCGATCGGCGTCCTTCCCCTTGCGCAGCCGCGCCACGATGCGGATGACGCCCGAGGTGAAGACGGCGACGCCGATGAGGGTGGCAAGCAGGGCGATGAGCAGCATTTACCGCACCCAGATCGAGCCGGCGGCGGCGAGCGAGAGGGTGAGCGGCTCGGGCGTGGTGGCGACGGCCACCTCGAGCAACTGGGCGGCGGCGATGACGTCGGTGACGCGCACCTGCGCGCCGAGCGTCAGACCCGATTTTTCGCACCAGCGCAGCAGCTCGGGCGCTGCGTCGGACACGCGCACGATCTCGGCTTCGCGGCCGGGGGCAAGTTCCGCGAGGCTAATGACGTGCTCGGGACATTCGGGCAGCGAGCCGTCGGCGCGCGGGATGGGATCGCCGTGCGGGTCGACGGCCGGGTTGCCAAGGGCGCTCGCCATGGCGTCGATGAGCCGATTGGAGGCACCGTGCTCGAGGGCCTCCGCCTCGTCGTGGACCTCATCCCAGGTGTAACCAAAAACGCGCACGAGGTAGGTCTCCAGCACGCGGTGGCGCCGGATCATCGTCACCGCGGCGGCCTCGCCGCGCTCGGACAGGCGAATGCCGCGGTAGGGCTCGTGATCGACCAGGCCCTGGGAGGCAAGGCGCTTGATCGTCTCGGACACCGAGGAGGGGGCCAGCCCGAGCGAGCGGGCGAGCGAGCCGATGGTGACGGGGTCCTCGCTCCATTCGCTCAGCGCCCAAATCACCTTGAGGTAGTCCTCGGTCGTGGAAGAGAGCATAGCTCGATCCTATCCGGCTCGATCCATTACAATGACGTAGTACCCTCGAACACCCCCAACCGTGAGGCCCGCCCGTGACCTTACTCGTCGCCCTGCACGCGCTCGCCGCGCTGGTAGCGCCCGCAATCATGCGCCTGGGGCGACGCGGTTTTCTGATTCTCGCGCTCGTGCCCGCGGCGGCCTTCGGCTATACGCTCACCCAGTTGCGCGCCGCGTTTTCCGATAATCCGCCGACGGAGGTCATCTCCTGGGTGCCCGCGCTCGAGATGGATTTCGCCTTCCGGCTGGATCCGCTCGGCGCGATTATGGCGCTCATCGTCTCCGGCGTCGGGGCGCTCGTGCTCGTGTACTGCTCGCCGTATTTCGCCCGTCACGCCCAATCCCTGCCGCGATTCGGCGCCGTTTTCGTCGCCTTTGCCGGCGCGATGTATGGCCTCGTGACGACGGATAACACGCTAGCGCTCTACGTTTTTTGGGAAGCGACGACGGTCTTCTCCTTCCTGCTCATCGGCCATCACCACGAGCGCCAGACCTCGCGGCGCGCCGCGCACCAGGCGATCATCCTCACGACGCTCGGGGGCCTGGCCATGCTGGGCGGCATCATCCTGCTAGGGCAGCTGCCCGGCGGCTCGTATTCGATCTCGCAGCTCGTGACGAATCCGCCGGAGACGACGGGGCTCGTCATCGCCGCGATCATCCTGCTGCTGTTTGGCGCGAGCTCGAAGTCGGCGCTCGTCCCCACGCATTTTTGGCTCCCGGCCGCGATGGCAGCGCCCACCCCCGTCTCCGCCTACCTGCACGCGGCCGCGATGGTCAAGGCGGGCGTCTACCTCGTTGCGCGTTTCGCGCCCGGCTACGCCCACCTTGGCGTCTGGCAGGCGATCGTCCTGGGGCTCGGGCTCGCGACGATGATCCTCGGCGGCTACCGCGCGCTGCGCCAGTACGACATCAAGCTGCTGCTGGCCTTCGGCACGATCAGCCAGCTCGGCATGATCATCGCGATCGTCGGCCAGGGCTCCAAGGCGCTCATGCTCGCGGGCCTGACCCTCATCGTCGCGCACGCCCTGTTTAAGTCCTCGCTGTTCCTCACCGTTGGCGTCATCGACTGGTGCGTCGGCACCCGCGATCTGCGTGAACTGTCGGGAATCGCCCGGAAGATGCCGCTCATGGCGATCGCGGGCGCGGTCGCGACCGCCTCGATGGTGGGCCTGCCGCCGCTGCTGGGCTACCTCGGCAAGGAGGCCGCGATCGAGGGCCTCGTGCACGCCGTGGCGCTCGGCGGCGATGACTGGGTGCGCGATCTGCTCGTCCTAATCGCCTTTGCGCTCGGCTCGATCCTCACCCTCGCCTATGGGCTGCGCTTTTACTGGGGCGCTTTTGCCACGAAGCCCGGCGTCGCGCCCGTCGACGGCCACGCGCTCAGCCCGATCATCCAGTTCTCGCCCATCGTGCTCGCGGCCGGCGCCCTGCTCGGGCTGATGCCGTCGGCGATGGAGGACGCCCTCGCACCGGCGACGACGATCGCGCCCGGGGAGCCCGGCCATCTCACGCTGTGGGGCGGATTCACCGTCGCCCTCGGGGTCACCGTCGTCATTATTGCGGCGGGCGCGGCGATGTTCGCCATGCGCACTCGCATCGAGGAGCTGCAGCGCCGCGTCGCGTTCCTGCCCGATCCCGAGGAGTCCTTCCGCCGCAGCGAGCAGGCGCTGGAAGATGGCGCCGCGGCCGTCACCGCGCGCACCCAGCGCGGTTCGCTGCCGTTCTACCTCGCGACGGTGATCGGCACGGTCATGGGCGCCCTGCTCATTGCCGTCCTCGCGCGCACCCCGCACATCGGCGGCATGCGGCTGTATGACAGCATCGCGCAGGTGCCCGTCGCGATCGTCACGATCGTCGCCGCCGTGCTCGCCGCCCGCGCCCGGCGGCGCCTGAAGGCCGTGCTGCTCATGGGAGTCTCCGGCTACGGCATCGCCCTGACCTACGCGCTGCACGGCGCCCCCGATCTGGCGCTCACCCAGGTCCTCGTCGAGACGGTCACGCTCGTCGTTTTCATCCTCGTGCTGCGCCGCCTGCCCGCCTACTTCTCCAACCGGCCGCTGCGCGCCTCACGCTACTTCCGGGCGGCGCTCGGCGGTTTCGCGGGCCTCATCGTCGCGGTCCTCGGCGTCATCGCCGTCTCCGGGCGTACCGCCGATCCCGTCTCCGCCAATTTCCCCGCCGAAGCGCTGAACTTCGGCTACGGCCACAACATCGTCAACGTCACGCTCGTCGACATCCGAGCGTGGGACACCTTCGGCGAGATCTCCGTCCTCCTCGTCGCGGCCACGGGCGTCGCTTCGCTGCTGTTCTTGCGTTCGCGCGCCGGCATCGTCGATCGCGCGCGCAACCGCCGCGACGAATCGACCTCCGCCGTGTGGGACTCCCGGGCGCTGCACAACGCCGCCGCGCTGCACGACGCCACCCGCCGCGCCGCCGCCAAACGCGCTGCGGAGCTGAAGCAGCAAGGCTACGAACTGCGCCAGCCGGGCCGCGGCCGAACCTGGCTCGCCGGCTCCCTCACGCTCGCCCCGCACCGCCGCTCCATCATTTTCGAGATCGGCGCCCGGCTCGTCTTCCACACGATGATCCTCGTCTCGCTCTACCTGCTATTCGCGGGCCACAACGCGCCCGGCGGTGGCTTCGCCGGCGGCCTCATGGCCGGCACCGCGCTCATCGTGCGCTATCTGGCCGCGGGCCGCTACGAGCTCGGCGAAGCCATGCCGCTGAACGCCGGCCACCTCCTTGGCACGGGCCTCGCGCTCGCCGCGTTCGCCGGCCTGCTGCCCGTCTTCTTCGGCGGCACGATCCTGCAAACCACCGTCTTCGACTTCACCGTCCCGATCTACGGCGATATCCACATCGCCTCGGCGATCCTCTTCGACGTCGGCGTCTACGTCCTCGTCGTCGGCCTCGTGCTCGATATCCTGCGCTCGCTTGGCGCCGAGATCGACCGCCACGCCGAGATCGAGGGCGAGGGCGATAGCGAAGCCGATGAGACCGCGGCGCTCATCACCGACGACGCCGCCCGCGCCGAGGAGGTCACGAATTGAGCCCCGCACTCGTCCTTGTGATCCTCGCGGCCTTCCTCGTCGCGATCGGTGTCTACCTGCTGCTGGAGCGCTCACTGACGCGCATCATCATCGGGTTCTCGCTACTGTCCAACGGCATTAACATCATGATCCTGATCGCGGGCGGGCAGGCGGGCGCGCCCCCGCTCATCGGCCGCCCCGATCCCTCTCGCATCTCCGACCCGCTGCCGCAGGCCTTCGTCCTGACCGCGATCGTCATCACGCTCGGCATCACGGCGTTCCTGCTCGCAATGGCCTACCGCTCCTGGCAGCTCAATGGTCACGACGAAGTGCAAGACGACCTCGAAGATCGCCGCATCGCAGACCGCAAGATCCGCGAACGCATTGCCGCGCGGCGCCTCGATGACGACGGCACGCCCGTCGAAGCCGATGCCGCGCTCGCGCGCGATGAGACGGGCGGCAAGCCCCACGAGGAAGTCTCCGAAGCCGAGGAGCGTGCGCTGTGAACTGGATCGTGCCGCTACCCGTCCTCGTCCCGCTGTTTTCGGCCGGCGCCGCGCTCGCACTCGGCCGCCACCCGCGCATCTCGCGCGCAATCGCGCTGTCGGCCCTGACGATCTCGCTCGGCATCGCGATCCTGCTGCTCGTCGTCGTCGATTCCTCCGCCCTCGCCCTGGACGTCGGCTCCTGGGCCGCACCCGTCGGCATCACCCTCGTCGTCGACCGCTTCTCCGCCCTCATGCTGACGATCTCCATCGCGGTGACCCTCGCGGTGCTCGTCTACTCGACCGCGCAGGGGGTGGCCGACGAGGACGAAGGCGCGCCCGTCGCCGTCTTCTACCCGACGTTCCTCGTCCTATCGGCGGGCGTGTCCAACGCCTTTTTGACCGGCGACCTGTTCAACCTGTACGTCGGATTCGAGATTCTGCTCGCCGCCTCCTTCGTGCTCATCACCCTCGGCGGCTCGCGCGATCGCATCCGCTCGGGAACGATCTACGTCGTCGTCTCCCTCGTCTCCTCGGTGCTCTTCCTCCTCGCAATCGCGCTCATCTACGCCGCCGTCGGGACGGTGTCCTTCGCGCACCTGGCCGAGCGCCTCGCGGATCTCGACCCGTCCCTGCGCACCGTCTTGCACCTGACGCTGCTCGCGGCATTCGGCATTAAGGCCGCCGTCTTCCCGCTGTCGGCGTGGCTGCCCGACTCCTACCCGACGGCGCCTGCGCCGGTGACCGCCGTCTTCGCGGGCCTCTTGACCAAGGTCGGCGTCTACGCGATCATCCGCACCGAGACGCTGCTGTTTCCCGGCGACGATCTCAACACGCTGCTCGCGTGGGTGGCGCTCGCGACGATGCTCGTCGGCATCCTCGGCGCCGTCGCGCAAAATGACCTCAAACGTATGCTCTCCTTTACGTTGGTCTCCCACACTGGCTTCATGATCTGGGGCATCTCGACGAACACGCCCGAAGGGCTATCCGCCGCCGTGTTCTACGTCGTGCACCACATCACCGTCCAGACCTCGCTCTTCCTCGTGGCGGGCCTCGTCGAACGCTACGGCGGCACGACCTCCCTCATCCGTCTCGGTTCGCTCGCCACCGCGATCCCGTTCGTCGCCGTGCTCTACCTCGTGCCGGCGCTGAACCTCGCGGGAATCCCGCCATTTACCGGCTTTATCGGCAAGGTGGGCCTGCTGCAGGCCGCGGCCAGCGGCGCGAGCGCGCTGGACTACACGCTCATCGCGGGCGCCCTCATCACCTCGATCCTCACCCTGTATGCCGTCGTGAAAGCCTGGAACATGGCGTTTTGGCAGAAGGCGGAAGAACCGATGCCCGCCACGAGCCTGCCGCTGCCGATGATCGGCGCCGCAACCTCGCTCGTCGTCCTTGCGATGGGGCTGTCGATCGCGGGCGGCCGCGTCATCAACTACACCGACGATGCCGCCGCGAACCTGTCGAATCCGAACTACTACATCAACGCCGTCTTGCCCGATGGCCTGCGCGGCCAGGGCCAGTCCTCCGATACGACGGAGACGACGCCGCAGGAAGAGGAGAACCCGGAGGCGGATCACAATGGCGATTAAGCAGCTGCGCGGCCGCGGACCCACCTCGCTCGGCATGATCATCTGGCTGACGGGAGTCTGGCTGCTGCTGTGGGGCGACCTGTCGTGGGGCAATATCGCCAACGGCATCCTGCTCTCGCTCATTATTTCCTACCTCGCGCCGCTGCCGCGCCTCGTCATGCGTTTCAAGATCCGGCCGCTCGCGGTTATCTACCTCGTCGTGCGGTTCCTCTACGACGTCGTTGTCGCCTCCTTCCACGTGGCCAAGCTCGTGCTGAAACGCGCCGATCCGACGTGCGCCGTCGTGCGGATCCAGACGCGCAGCCACAATGACCTCTACCTCACGGCGACGGCCGGCCTCACGACGCTCGTGCCCGGCTCGGTGGCGATCGAGGCGCTGAAGCACTCGGGGCTGCTTTACGTGCACGTCCTTGACGTCGATCCGGATAACCCGCGGGCCTCGCTCGATGATTTCCGCGCCTCCGTCGTCGCGCAGGAGGAGCGCCTGCTGCGCGCGATCGCCTCCGATGACGAACTGCTGGATGCCGGCTACGACACCGGGTGGCGCTGCCAGGGCCCGAACTATTTCCGGCCGGATGCCGTGGGCGCCCGCCTCGAACGGAAGGCCGCCCATGATTAGTACGTGGCTGCTGTACATCTCCTTCGCCTGCGTCGCGATCGCGACGGTCGTCGTCCTGATCCGCCTGTCGCGCGGCCCCTCGATGCTGGATCGCGCGATCTCGATGGACGTGGTCACCGCGGCCATGATCGGCGCTGTCGCGAGCTATTCGGCGCTGACGAGCCGACTCGATCTCATCCCCGCGCTCGTGGCGCTGTCCATCGTCGGGTTTATTGGGACGACGACGATCGCCCGGTTCGCCGTCATCGATGACCCGGAAGAAGCTCGCATCATGAACGAGCAGGAGGCTGCGGAAGTCGAGCGCATCAACAAACTCATTGCCGACGAGGCCGAGCCCGTGCACGACGTCGACACCCCTCGCGAGGAGCCATCATGACCCTGCTCGGCTCGATCTTCATCGCGATCGGCGCGTTCTTTATCCTGATCGCCGCGATCGGCATCCTGCATTTCGACGATCTGCTCAAGCGCCTGCACGCCGCCGCTAAGCCGCAAACTTTCGGCACCATGATGCTCATGTCTGGCCTCGCCCTGACGCTGCGCGGTCCGACGACGATCTGGGCTCTCGCGCTCGTCGTCGCCTTCACGCTCGTCACGAGCCCGATTTCCGCCCACCTGGCCTCGCGTGCGGGCTTCCGCACCGGGCACGCCCCCAGCCGCGCGCTCATCGTCGATGAGTATCGGCGCGATAAGCGACGGGCGCTTCGCGCCGTGGCACAGCGCGCCGCCGATGACGAGATGCGGCATGATTGAGGCATGGATATCGGTTGGAAGATCGTCTCAGCAGGCTCGATGGCCGTCGCCGGCATGGTGGCCTCCAAGGTCGTCAATGTCGGTTGGAAGGCCGTGACGGGTCATAACCCGCCCGAGGACCCGGAAGATCCGGGCGTTCGCCTCGCAGAGGTCCTCACGTTCGCGCTCATCTCCGGCGCCCTGATGGGCCTTGCTCGCCAGCTCGCACTGACAGGCGCTTCGCGCTGGTACGGTGGCGATCGCGAAGTGGAAGCGTAGCGTTTTCGCGAAAAACCGCCTACAATAGTCATCTTCACGACTGGAGGTGACATGATCCGCTTAGCTGCATCACTCGGAGCGCTCACGCTCTTTGCCGTGCCCGCCGTGGCCGAAAGCGACTGTCACTACACGTGGACGCGCGATGGGAGCGTGCTCTCAACGTGCGGCGATGAATCCATCCTGCCCGAAGCGCCGAGCCGCCCCGCCGGCGAGCCCTGCCAGCAGGTCATCTCCCAGCGCACCTACCTCGTCGCCGACGAGTCCGTCCTCACCGCCTCGCGCACCGATACCGGTGACGCCTTCGGTGATCTGGCCACGGAGATCGGCCCCGGCGAGCAGATGCGCACCATTCGCCTGACCGGTTCGACGACGAAGGACCTTACCAACGCCTCCTTCCGGGTGCAGGCGAGCGACGGCTTCCGCTTCGAGCCGGATTCAGCGACGGCGTTCACTAGCCCGGCCGGGTCTGAGTCGGTAGCTGCGGTCGGGATCGGTTCCGTGCAGTTCGAAGACGATGGCAACGAGCTGCAGGTGTCCTTCACCCAGCTGCCCGCGGATGCGTCCTTCTCCTTTGAGGTCACCGCCCACGTCAAGGGCGAGCTACCGCTGCTCACAAGCTCGCTGATGGGCACCATTGAGGGCTGTTCGACGACCCCACCGGCCGATGTCACCTCATATACGGCGTGGCGCGACGTTGAGCTGATGTGCGCCGGCGGCACCGCTAGCCAAGAACGCGTCAAGACCGCCACGGCCTACATCTGGAGCGAAGCCGATGCCGCCTGGGTAACGGGGGAGCCCGCCCGCGAGACCGAGCAGCGCACCCGCCAGTTGAATGCGGCGGAGCTCAAGGAGTGCCCCGCACCTGAGACCGTGACGTACACGCCGTGGCGCGACGTGCGCCAGGACTGCACGACGAAGACTGTCGAGCGGCAGCGCACGAAGGTCACCTCGACTCGAACCTTCAATCCCGTCGAGCGGATCTGGGAGGACATCGCCGCGCCTCGGCCGGAGAGCACCTACCGCCCGATGACCGAGACGGAAACGGCCCGCTGCCAGGTCCCGGGATGGCTGTCGCTGTCCGATTTGTTGACCTGGGGCGATTAGTGAACGTCGTAGGCTAGTCGCCCGACCCAATAGTTCGCCATCAAACGTGGCATAAGCAATCAGGAAAGTTCACAATTCCGCGAGCCAACCTGAAGGAATCCTGGGAGATACGCCCGCGGAAATCGCGGCTGAGTGCACCGCCGGACCGGGCGTGAAGCCCGCAGATGTGCAGCGCTCTCAGGTCATCTCGCGGACCCCGCAGTGCGAGACCAAGGACTACTACGAGACGGTTTCCTACTGGAAGCACTCCTGGATCCTGAGCGAAGACGGCACCACCTGGGTGCTCAACGAAGGCAACCGCCACGACATCTACACCGACCGCGAGGTCGTCAAGATGACGGGCGCGGAGTTCGCAGTCGAGTGTGGCACGACCGAGCCGACTGAAGAGGTGCCGTATACTTATGCGCGTGGACAGGGGAGCGCCACCTGGCGCTGAGAGTGCGAACGCAGACCCTACGAACCTGATCCGGATCATGCCGGCGAAGGGAGTCGCAATCTCCGGTATGCCGCACCCTGCGGCGCCGAACCCCTCCGGCAAGGAGGTTATTTTTATGTCCAGCAAGATCGGCCTCGCGCTCGTCAGTGCGCTCGCCCTGGGGCTTAGCGCCTGCAGTAGCGCCGAGCAGCCTGAATCGCTCGTCGTCCTATCCCACGATTCGTTCGACTTCCCGGAAACGCTCATCAAGCAGTTCGCTGAGGAGACCGGCATTGACGTCTCCATTCAGCAGATCGGTGACGGCGGCGAGCTCGCCAACCAGCTCGTCTTGACCAAGGATGCGCCGCTCGGGGACGTCGTCTACGGGCTCGACAACACCGTCTCGTATCGCATCTCGGGCCAGGACGTCATTGCGGAGACGTCCGTCGCGTCGCCGGATAAGGCACTTGATTATGCGGGCGAACCCGGCCTCATCCCCATCGACCAGGGGGATGTGTGTGTCAACTACGATAAGGCGTGGTTCCAGGGCAAGCAGCCGCCGCAGACGTTCGAGGACCTGGCAAAGCCCGAATACAAGGGACTGCTCGTCGCGATGAACCCGGCGTCGTCGACCCCGGGAATGGCCTTCATGCTCGCCACGATCGAGCACTTCGGTACGGACGGCTGGCTCGACTATTGGAAGCAACTGCGCGATAACGGCGTGAAGATTACGAACGGCTGGTCGGATGCGTTCAGCGTCGATTATTCCGCTGGTGAAGGCGCTGGGCCGTTCCCGATGATGGTCTCCTATGGGTCCTCGCCGGCATATTCGGTTAATGAGGCGAAGACCGAGAGCACGACGGCGGCGCTGCCGCAGACGTGCTACCGGCAAGTGGAGTATGCGGGCGTCTTGCAGGGGAGCAAGAATCCCGAGGCCGCGGCGAAATTCGTCGAGTTCATGCTGACGCCTGCGGTGCAAGAGGCGATCAGTGAGGTCACGTACATGCATCCGGCGAACCCGGAGGCGAATGCTCCCGAGGACCTTGTGAACTTCGGGCCGCTCGCAACGGAAATGCACTCGCTGCCCGCCGATGAGGTAGCGGCCAACGCCGAAGCGTGGCTGCGCGCCTGGCAGGCGGAGGTCATCGGCTAAGTGAAGGCCCAGCGGATCCTCGGGTGGGCATTGGCGGCGGGGCTCCCGCTCGTCTTCCTCGCGCTGTTCTTTGCGTGGCCCGCCGCCACGCTCGTGCTGCGCGGCTTCACCTCGCCCGAGGGCGGCTGGGACTTCGGGGCGTTTTCCGAGGTCTTCGCGCGCGATCGCACGTGGCGGATCATTGGGCTGACGCTAGGGATGGCGACGGCCGGCACGGTGCTGGCGGTGCTCCTCGGGGTGCCGGGGGCCTATGCACTGTATCGCTGCCGCTTCCCCGGCATGATGGTGGCGCGCGCGATCGTTGCCGTGCCGTTCGTCCTGCCGACCGTCGTCGTCGGCGTCGCTTTTCGATCGCTGCTGGCGAGCGGCGGGTGGCTCGACTTTTTGGGGCTGGATGGCAGCGTCGTCGCCGTCGTCGCGGCCATGGTGTTTTTCAACTATTCGCTCGTGGTGCGCAACGTCGGGAACCTGTGGGCGCGGCTCGATCCGCGGCAGGTGGAGGCCGCGCGGGCGCTCGGGGCCACGCCGCTGCGGGCGTTTTTGACGGTGACGCTGCCGGCGCTGGCGCCGGCGATCGTCTCCGCGGCGTCGGTGGTGTTCCTGTTTTGCGCGACGGCCTTTGGCATCGTCCTGATCCTGGGCGGGGTGCGGCTGGCGACGATCGAGTCGGAGATTTACCTGCTGACGACCACGTTCTTGGACCTGCGTGGGGCCGCGGTGCTGTCCGTCGTCCAGCTCCTTGTCATTGCGGTGGCGCTGTGGGCGGCGGGGCAGGCGCGCAAACGCAGCGAGCGGGCGCTGAATCTGCGGCCCGATCCGGTGACGCACCGGCTGCGCGGCGCCGATGTGCCCGCGTTCGTCGTCACCGGGATCGTCGTCGCGGGGCTCATCGTGTTGCCGATTGCGCAGCTCGTGTGGCGCTCGCTGCACAGCGGGGGCCGCTTCACCCTCGAGCACTACCGCAATCTCGCGAACGCCGATGCCACGCGCGCGGTGCGGGTTTCCGCGCTGCAGGCCGCGGGGACGTCGATCGGGATTGCGCTCATTGCGGCGCTGATCGCGCTCGTTGTGGGAGTGGCGGTGGCGCTGGTCGTGACGCGGCGGCCGCGCACGCGGCGTGGGCGGCACGCGCTCGCGTTCCTCGACGCCACGTTCATGTTGCCGCTTGGGGTATCGGCGGTGACGGTCGGGTTCGGTTTTCTCATTACGCTCAATCGGCCGCCGCTGGATCTGCGCAGTTCGTTTTGGCTCGTGCCGATCGCGCAGGCGGTGGTGGCGGTGCCGCTCGTCGTGCGGATGATCGCGCCGGTGCTGCGTGCGATCTCGCCCCGGCAGCGGGAGGCGGCGGCGTCCTTGGGGGCGTCGCCGGGGCGGGTGCTCGCAACGATCGACGGCGCGCACCTGGTGCGAGCTGGAGCCGTCGCCGCCGGATTTGCGTTGGCGGTCTCGCTCGGGGAGTTCGGCGCGACGTCGTTCCTGGCGCGGCCGGAATCGCCCACGCTGCCCGTCGTCATCTATCGCCTCATCTCGCGCCCGGGCGCGCTCGAGCAGGGGATGGCGATGGCGGCAAGCGTGCTGCTTGCCGCGCTCGCGGCGGTTGTCATGGTCATCATGGAGCGAGGTCGGCCCTCGCAGGCTGGAGAGTTTGCATGATCGGGCTTGAGGTGCGCGACCTCGTCGTACGGTACGGGGATAACATCGCCGTCAACGGGGTGTCGCTGACGGCGGCGCCGGGCGAGATTGTCGCCCTACTGGGGCCCTCGGGCTCGGGCAAGTCGTCGCTGCTGCGTGCCGTCGCGGGGCTGGAGCCCGTTGCGGCCGGAGACGTGCTCTTTGCGGGGGAGTCCGTTATCGACGTGCCGGTCCATCGCCGCGGCTTTGGTTTGATGTTCCAAGACGGCCAATTGTTCGCGCATCGCGACGTCGGGGGCAACGTTGGGTATGGTCTCCCGCGCAAGGAGCGCGCCGAGCGGGTGGCGGACATGCTGGAGCTCGTCGGCCTGCAGGACATGGCGCATCGCTCGGTGACCTCGCTGTCGGGTGGGCAGGCGCAGCGCGTTGCACTCGCTCGGGCGCTTGCCCCGGATCCGCGGCTCATGTTGCTTGATGAGCCGCTGTCGTCGCTGGATCGGGCGATGCGAGAGCGGCTTGCCTCCGAGATTCGCGCGATCTTGAAACGGTCGAATTCGACCAGCATCTACGTCACGCATGATCAGGATGAGGCATTCACCGTCGCGGACCGGATCGCGATTCTCATCGATGGCGAGTTGGCGCGGCAGGGGACCCCGGAGGAGGTGTGGCGCGATCCGCGAACCGTCGCTGTTGCGCAGTTCCTGGGATATGGCCCGTTCGTATCGAGCGAGGGCGGCCTTCGTGCCATCGCGCCGGCGGCGCTGACCGTCTCATCGCAGCCGGCGCCTGGCACCGAGGTCGAGGTTGAAGTGCTGGATGTGCGTGTGCGGCGCGGATATAGCGATCTCATCGTTAGGCTGGAGGGGCAGGAAGCGCGGGCGCGGGTCACGGATGCAAAGCTCGACCCGGCCGTTTTGGTGGGGACGCGGCAGCTCGCCACCTTGCGCCTGTCGATGTGCCCGATCGTGAGGAGTGCGGCGTGAAAACTAAGCTGCGCGCGGCGGTTGCTGCGTTGAGCGTCGCAGGTATGCTCGCCGCCTGCGGACCCGAACCTATTCCGCCGGAGCAGGCCGACGAGCTCGCCGCCATCGTCGAGGATGTGCTGGAGGAGCGCTGGAAGATCTATATGGAGGACCGGCCCGCTGAGTTGCACTCCATTCCTGCGGACGTATCGGTGGCGTTCGTCGATTCCGATGACCTTCGCGCGCGCGGCAGGCGCGACCCGCAGCGCCCGATCTTGGTCGACGTCGACTTTCACACTACTTCGCAGGCCCTCCAGCATGGTTCCGTCGTGGAGATACAAGGTTTCGAGGACGTGAGCTACGTGCGAGGCCCGAAGGATATGGATGAGGGGGAAATATCCTCGGTGAACTATCGGGCGAAGTTTGGGCATCGCGATGGGTCGTGGGTCCTGTTGAGTTTGCGCTCCACCGAAAAATGGGTCGAGGGGGTTTCGACCGCGACGCTCATACCTGGGGCCTGATGTATACGGATACTGTTTTTGGTATATCCATTGGTGTGTGAGCCGCACGATAACAAGGCGCCTTGCTGGGAATAGCTCATTGATCGGTTCTAGGCCGATTTTTAGGGGCGAATTGTGTCGACCCTGCATGTCAAATAGACCACTGTAGCTTATATGCTTTAGTTGACGTTGATGTCACTATAGTTAGGAGTGTATGCCTCCACCGTGGAGGCATCGCTGCCTGCCAGTGCAGCGCCAAGGGAGGCCTGACCGCCTTCGTGATTTTCGGGAGAGTCAGTGGCGAAACATCAATCAGGCTCCCGCGCCTATCGGCGCCGGAGAGCCCTATCTATCACAGCGGGAATAGCGCTGTTGTTCGGTGGCTTTGCAGTGCCACCATCGTTTGCCGAAGGGGAGGCGACACCTGCAGTAGAGCAGAGCGTCGCACCGCCGGAGGCCGTCGAGGAGAGTCCGGAGGCGCCGGTCGAGAAGCCTGCGCCGGTCGAGAAGCCTGCGCCGGCCGAGAAGCCCGCGCCGGCCGAGAAGCCCGCGCCGGCCGAGAAGCCCGCGTCGGTGGAGAAACCTGCGCCGAGCGCGGAGCCCGAGTCCACGGGGCCGATCGATGGCCCGCAGACACGCTCGGCGATGCGCGCGCCCACTGTGTCGACGGTTCCGAACCCGGAGCTGCCGGGGCAATGTGGCTTGAAGATCGCGCTCGTATTCGACCTGTCGAACTCGCTCAGCGCGAGCGACGTGCAGCAGTCCAAAGCCGCGGGCAAACAGTTCGTGGATACGCTTGCCGGCACGCCGTCGAGCGTCGGAGTCTATAGCTTTGCCTCGTTTGCGCCGGCGACGGGCAATTCCAACCTGCCTGCGACGTCGATCGCGACGGCGGGTGGCGCGAATGCGGTGAAGGCCAAGATCGACGGGCTGCAAACCCCGCCGAGTAACCGCGGCGGTACGAACTGGGACGCGGGGCTGCGTCAGATAGGCGCGGGCTACGACCTCGTCATCTTCGTGACCGACGGCAATCCGACGGCCTATGGCACGCCGGGCACGCCTGGCAACCCGGACTATGGCTCGCGCTTCGACCAGATCGATCTCGACAGCGCGGTGCACGCCGCCAATGCGCTGAAGAACGCGGGCACCTTCGTCATGGGGCTGGCCGTGGGCAGCGGCATCAACTACGCCAACATTGCCGCGGTGTCGGGCCCACGCGCTGGGACCGATTACTACGCCATTGGTAACTACGACCAGCTGGCCGCGGCGCTGAAGGAGATTGCGCTGAAGACGTGTGGCGGCACGGTCAATATCGTCAAGCAGATCGTCGACGAGGCTGGCAACGTCATTGGCGTTGGCGAAGGTTGGACGTTCGATGCGGCGGGCGAGGGTCTCTCGCCGGGGAGTGCCACGACCAATGCCGATGGCGCCGTGAGCTTCAAGCTCGCTGAGATGCAGCCGGGCGAGAGCCGCGACGTCACCGTCAGCGAGCGGCTGCAGGACAACTTCCAGCTGTTCCCGCAGGACGGCAAGAATGCCGTCTGTACGGTGGGCGGCGCGCCCGTTGCCGTGACCAATGTGGGCGAGAACGGCTTCGTCGTTCCCGTCGGCTTCGAGCAGGTCGTCTCCTGCGTCGTGCAAAACCTCGAGCAGAAGTACTATGAGCCGCTCGCGGTGACCAAGACCGCCGAGGGGCGCTATGACGCCGTCTACGACTGGGACATCACCAAGGGCGTGGATCGCTCGCTCGTCGGCATTGCCGAAGGCACGCAGCACGAGGCGTCCTACGAGGTGATCGTCACCGAGGGTGCGCGCACCACGAGCAACTATGTCGTCGCGGGCAACGTCACCGTTTCGAACCCGAACGACGAGCCCATCGTGGCGACGCTGAGCGATACGCTTGCGGGCGCGACGTGCACCTTCCCGGACGTCGCGGACGTTGATCCGGCGACCGATGGGCTGCAGGTGAGCGTGCCGGCGGGCTCGGCGAGCTACGCCTACACGTGCTCCTTCGCGGACGAGCCGGCTGAGACCGTGACGAACACGGCGAGCGTGGCCTGGTCCCAGGAGGACTACCCACAGCGGGCGGCCGACGCGAGCTACACGGCGAGCGCGAGCGCCGAGACCGGCTTCGTGGAAGCCAGCTCGAAACACAAGAGCGTCACCGTGAGCGATACGTTCGCCGAGTTCGGTGACGCCGTCGAGCTGACGTGGTCGGAGCAGGGCAAGGTCCACACCTTCGGCTACACCAAGACGCTTGATGGCACGCCGGGTGAGTGTGAGACCTACACCAACACGGCCAGCCTCGTGAGCACGGACGGGCTCGAGAAGTCCGCCGATGCGAACGTCAAGCTCTGCGTCGGATCGGATCTGGCGATCACGAAGACGGCCGCCGTCGCCTACGATCGGGCGTTCGATTGGGATCTGACGAAGAGCGTTGATCGGGCGGACTTCCTGCTCGGCGATGACGAGTCCGCAACGCCCAACTACACGCTGAGAGTGACGCCGTCGGCGCCGATCGATACCGCGAGCACCGTCACCGGTGAGATCACGATCAAGAACCCGAACGCGTGGGCGGTCCCGGTCACGGGGCTCACCGACGTCGTGACGGGTTTGTCGGAGGCCGGGCTGGCGTGCGAACTCGTCGCACCTGAAGAGGTCGCGGCGGGCGCCACCATCACGGTTCCCTACGTGTGCGAGGGCGACTTCACTGCGGTCAGCGGTGGCGTTAACACCGCGCTGCTGACGTGGGATCACGGCATCGTCGATGGGCTGCGGATTCCCACGCCGCATACCTCGGCAACCGCGCGCGCGGATGTTGCCGTCGGCGAGCCGGGTTCGATCGCGAACCAGCAGGTCACCGTCTACGACAACTTTAACGATCTGGGCCGCGTCGAGGTGGGCTGGGTGAGCGTCGATGATGCCGGCGTCATCACCTCGGCAACCGCGATCGAGGGCATTGATGTTGAGGTCGTCGATAATGCGGCGGTCTTTACCTACAACGTCTCGATGAAGCCGACGCCGGGCGAGTGCGTGACCTACCCGAACACCGCATCGGTGCTGGATAAGTCCGCCTCCGCGAGCGTTGACGTGTGCGCCCCGGCGATCGAAAAGAACGCCTACGGCAACGTCGATCGCGCATTCACGTGGCACGTCGATAAGTCCGTCGATCCCGACTCGCAGGTGGTCTCCGCCGGCGAGCAGGCGAACGTCGAATACTGGGTACACGCATGGGCGAGCGATCCGGTCGATACGCCGCAGTTCGTCGGCGGTGCGATCACGGTGACGGTGCCCGAGGGCGTGACCCTGCCGAGTGCGACCCTGCGCGATGAGCTGCCCGCAGCGCAGTCGTGCACGATCATGACGCAGGGCGGCGTCGAGGTGGAATTCCCGATGGATATCACCGAGACGACGACCTTCCTGTACCGCTGCGACGTTGAGACGACCGACGTCGGGACCAACACGGCGACGCTGAGCTGGGGCGATTCCCACGTCAGCGCGACCGCCGAGGTCTCCGAATGGCTGCTGCGCAACGTCGTCAACGCCAACCTGACCGTGACCGATGACAAGACCGATCCGGACAATCCGGTCGAGCTTGGCGTCGTGACGATCGATGAGGATGGCGCCGTGCAGGCGGGCGAGGGCTACGAGGTGATCGACGGTAAGGCCGTCTTCGCCTACGAGCTTAAGCTTGCGGGTGAGGCCGGGCAGTGCACGAGCTACACCAACAAGGTGTGGGGCGTGGACGATGCCGAGGGTCGCGTCGCCGATGAGGCCGTGACCGAGGTGTGCGAGCTGGCGCCGCTGGAGGTGGACAAGACCGCCGCGGGCACGTTCGAGCGCACCTTTGACTGGTCGATCGATAAGCAGGCGAGCAAACCCGGCAAGGACGGGCGCGTCGACTACACCGTGAGCGCGCGCGTGGCCGGCCACAGCGATTCGGCCTACGTCGCGAGCGGCGAGATCACCGTTGCCAACCCGACGGACTTCGCCGCTGGCACGTACACCATCACCGACGTGCTGGACGTACCCGATGGCGAGGCGACGTGCGAGCTGCGCACCAGCGCGGGCGAGGCGGTCGACTTCCCGCTGACGCTCGAGGCCGGGGCATCGCTCACGCTCAGCTATGAGTGCGCCTTCACGGACGGCGATGCCACGATGAACACCGCGAGCGTGCACTACACGGACGCGGTGGGCACGACGGGCTCGATCGATGCGAACGCGGAGCTCGACTTCGAGCTCGGCAGCCTCGTCGGGGACAAGGTGACGATCATCGACGATAAGACGGTTGCCGGCGAGGAGCATACGCTCGGGGTCGTGACCGTCGACGCCGACGGGAAGATCCAGCCGGGCGAGGGCTACGAGGTCGTTGATGGCGCTGCCGTCTTCACCTACTCGCTGACGCTGGAGCCCAAGGCTGGGGAGTGTATCGAGGTGACGAACACTGCCTGGATCGCGGAAACTGGCGATAAGGATAGCGCGCAGGCGAAGGTCTGTAAGGACGCGCCCGTGCCGCCGAAGCCGCCGATCAAGCCCGAGTTGCCGATCACCGGCAGCGATAGCTCGGGTCCGATCCTCGCGATGCTTGCCCTAGCTGGGGTCGGCGCCGCGATGATCCGCCGCCGCTACGCGAGCTAGCGGTCAACGCGAACGGGCCCCGGGAAATCCCGGGGCCCGTTTTCGCTGCTAGGAGCCGGCCGTCGACTTCGTCGCCTCGGCCCACAGGTTAATGCCCGAATCCACGGCGTAGTGCTCGATAGCGTCGAGCTCGTCGTCGGTGAAATCGGTGCGGGATGCCGCCGCGAGGTTCTCCTCGAGCTGGCTCGTGCGCGAGGCGCCGATGAGCGCGGAGGTGACGGTCTGCTCGCCCTGGTCGCGCAGCACCCAGGAGATCGCGAGCTGGGCGAGGCTCTGGCCGCGTTCCTTGGCGATCGCATCCAGGTGGCGGATGCGGGTGAGGGTGTGCTCGTTCAGCATGTCGGCCGTGAGCGAGGAACCCGCGCGTGAAGAGGTGAGCTGGCTGGCGGGATCGTCGACGAGATACTTGTTCGTCAATAGTCCTTGGGCGAGCGGGGAGAAGACGATCGTGCCCATGCCGGCGGCCGCGCAGGCGGCGAGCAGCGAGGGCTCGTCTTCCACCCAGCGGTTGAGCATCGAATAGGAGGGTTGGTGGATGGCGAGCGGGGTGCCGAGCTCGCGCATGATCTCCCGGGCGTGCAGGGTTTGATCGGCGCTGTAGGAGGAGATCCCGACATAGCGCGCCTTGCCCTGACGCACGATGAGATCGAGGGTGCGCAGGGTTTCTTCGAGCGGCGTGTCGGGATCGGGCCGGTGAGAGTAGAAGATATCGACGTAGTCGAGTTGCAGCGAGCGCAGGGAGTTTTCCAGCGAGCCCATGAGGTACTTCGCGCTGCCGCCGATGCCGTGCGGGCCGGCGAAAAAGTCCCAGCCGGCTTTGGTGGAGATGATGAGCTCGTCGCGGTAGGGGCGTAGGTCCTCAGCGAAAATCCGCCCGAAGTTCTTCTCGGCGGAGCCGAAGGGCGGGCCGTAGTTATTGGCGAGGTCGAAATGGAAGACGCCGAGATCGAAGGCGCGGCGGATGATCTCGCGCTGGGTGGCAAGGGGGCGGTCGTCGCCGAAATTCCACCATAGGCCGAGGCTGATGCGCGGCAGGACGAGGCCCGTCGCGCCGCAGTGGGCGGTGGGGAGCTGGTCGTGGCGGTTCTCGGCGGCGCGGTAGACGTCGGGATAGGTCATCGTTATTTCTCCGATTGGTAGGCGAGGCTGCCGGGGCGGGCATCGCATTCGGCGCCGAGTGCGATCCCGGGGGCGAGGCGCTCGCGGTGGGCGGTGAGTTGGGTGAGGGCGCGGTCGGCCAGGGCAAAGGGGTCGATCGTGTTGACGTTGATCTTCGTGCCGCCTTCAAAACCCGCGAGCGTGGATACGCGCCATTTGAGCATGACGCGCCAGGGCATCTTGGTTTCGGTATCCGGCGGGCGGTGGTACCACTCCTCATTGGTGGCGATCTCCGGGCCGGTGGCGACGTGGCAGGCGTGGATGAGATCGGACATGCCGCGTACGGCGTCGGGGTGGTGCTTCCAGGGGAAGTTTGCGGCGGCCTTGGAGTAGATCTCAAGCGTCGGGAAGCGGTGGCCGAAGCCGGCGAAGGCGATGGCGTGCTCGTTTTCGGCGATGACGAGGCCGTGGGCGATGGCGTAGTTCAGGGCGAGGCGATTGTAGATATCGGGGCTGAGGGCGACCTTGGCGATCTCGCGTTCGGCCTGCACGCCGCGTTCGTCGATCGTCACGAGTTGCTTGTGCAGGTGGTCGAAGGAGGCGCCGGCGGGCTTGAGCCAGTTTTGGAAGGCCGCGACGTATTTGGCCTGCGGGTATTTGCGGTACAGATCGCGCATCGTTTCCACTGTCATGGCGATGTACTGGTGGTGCTCGTCGGGGCTGAGGGAGCCGGAGGCGGCGAGATCGGCGGTGGAGCGGGCGTCGTCGACATAGTGGCGGCGGGCGACGATGACGTCGTGGCCGGAGGCGAAGAAGGCGTCGGCAAAGGAGATGAGGGTGCGCTCATCGAGGGCGTCGATCTCGGATGCGGTGAGGCCGGAGGCGAGGAGTTTGGTGCGCACGATCGCGAGCACGTGCTCCCAGCCGGCGTCTTCGACGAGGTAGGCATCGCGCCGGTCGATCACCTGGGAGGGGATCTGGTAGCCGTAGTTCGATTGCCAGTACTCCAGCGAGAGGATCTCAAAGAGGTTCGGGATGCGGCGGAATTCGGCCGTCGTGTCAAAAAGCTTAGAGGCGGGCACGTTCAGCAGGGTGCGCCAGGCGCCGTCCTCGGTGATGATGCGTGCTTTTTCCGGCGGGGTTTCCAGGTAGCGGCCGGAGCAGAAGGCGCAGTGGTGGCCGGTGCGGGCGGTATCGACGGGCCCGGGCTCGGGGTTGGCGGGCCGCAGCGGGCGGTTGGCGCGGCCGGGGATCGTCCAAACCTCGGTGCCGGAGAGCGGATTGATTTGCTTGATCGTGCCATCGGCCATGCGGGTGATCGGGGCGGTCGCGGGCAGATTCAGCGTTGAGGTTTCCACCCCTCTACTGTAGGCCGATTGGCTCGGCGCGGTGGCGCGGGAGACAATGGGTCCGCTATGACCAGTTCTTCCGAAGCGCAGGTGCGGGTTCCCGCCGAAATCTGGGTGATGGTCGTGGCGGCTTTCGTGATCGCCGTCGGCTACGGACTGATCGCTCCTGTGCTGCCGCGATTCGCCGAGTCCTTCGATGTTTCCGTGACCGCGGCGACGATCGTCGTCTCGATTTTTGCCGTCTTCCGGCTGCTGTTTGCACCCGCGGGTGGGGCGCTCATCGACAAGCTGGGGGAGCGGCCGGTCTATATCAGCGGCGTGCTCATCGTGGCGCTGTCCACGCTAGCGGTGGCGACGGCGAACTCCTATTGGCAGCTCATCATCTACCGGGGCCTTGGCGGTATCGGCTCGGTCATGTTCACGGTCTCTGCGGCCTCCCTCATTGTGCGGCTCGCGCCGCCAAAGATCCGCGGGCGCGTCTCCTCCTATTACGGCGGCGCGTTCCTCATCGGTAACGTGATCGGGCCGCTGCTTGGCGGCCTGCTCGCCGAGATCGCGATCTGGGTGCCGTTCGTGGCCTACGGCGTCGCGCTCATTATCGCGGCCGTCGTCGTCGGGGTCTTCCTCTCGGGGGCGAGTCTGCGGCGCGATCCCGCGACGCCCGCGTTGCCCGTGATGACCGTGCCGGAGGCGCTGCGGGACTCCGCGTTCCGCTCGGCGCTCGGCTCCTCGTTTGCTAACGGCTGGACGAACTTCGGGGTGCGGGTTTCGATTCTGCCGCTCTTTGCCGCCACAATCGCGACGCAGACGTGGGTCGCGGGCGCGGCCCTTACGGCCTTTGCCGTCGGCAATGCCTCGATTTTGCTGTTTGCGGGGCGCATTACGGACCGCATCGGGCGGCGTCGTCCGATCATCGTCGGGCTGCTCGTGGCCGGAAGCCTGACCGCCGTGCTGGGGCTGGCTGATTCGATCTGGCTGCTCATCACGCTGTGCGCGCTGGCCGGGCTCGGCTCGGGCATCCTTAACCCGGCGCAGCAGGCGACCGTCGCCGATATCGTCGGGCCGGAACGGGCTGCGGGCAAGGTGATCGCGACCTTCATGATGCTCTCGGACTTTGGCGCGATCGTCGGCCCGATACTCGTCGGTCTCATCGTCGATACGGCCGGCTATTCGCTCGGGTTCGCCCTGTCCGGGCTCATGATGATTGCCGCGGCTATCGGCTGGCTGCCGGCACGCGAGACCGCGCCGGTGGGGCGCGATACCGGGCGCTAGGGCACGTCCGCCTGGACGAGCGTACCCGAGCCCTTGGCTTCGATGCAGCCATCGCTCGCGGGGACGAAGACGGCCTGGCCGCACTTCAGCCGCAGCATCTCGCCCGCTTCATTCCAGACCGAGATCTTGCCGTCGACGCACAGGATGACGCGCGGACCCTGGCCTCGCACCACCTGGCGGCCGTGGCTTTCGCGCAGCCGCGTGACGTTCAGTTCGAAGTCATCGACCGGGGCGTAGAAGACTTCGGTGGCGCTGCCAAAAAGTTCGGGCGCGAGCCGGATGGGAGGCGCGGCGACGAAGTCGACGCAGCGCAGCATCTCATCGACGTCGACGTGCTTGTGGGTCAGTCCCGCGCGCAGCACGTTGTCGGAGGAGGCCATGACCTCCACGGCGAGGCCGGACAGGTAGGCGTGGACGGTGCCGGTCGAAACAAAGAGGGTTTCGCCGCCGCGCAGCGTCACCGGGTTGAGCAGCAGAGCCGCGACCACGCCGGGATCACCCGGGTGTTCGGACTGCAGCAGCCCGACGATGGAGTCGGCTCGCGGTGAGGGGGATTCGGCGGCGGCAAGGCGCTTCGCGCACGCCTCGGCAACCGCCGTGACGTCTTCTTGCGATGGCCGGCGCGGCCCGGACACGAGCAGCGCAAACGCGCGCTTCATGCCGGCGGCAGTCGGGTCATTGCGCAGCACCTTGATGAGGCGCTCGGCCAGCGGCGCATCGAGGTCTTCCAGGAGTTCGATTGCCCGCCTGGGAGCCCGGAAGCCGCACATCGCCTCGAGTCTGGTCAGGGCAATGACCATCTCGGGCTTGTGGTTGGGATCGCGGTAGTTGCGGGTCGGGGCATCGAGCGGAATGCCCGCAGCTTCTTCCTTCTTATAGCCCTCGGCGGCGAGCTCGGCGCTGGGATGGACCTGCAGCGAGAGCGGCTTCGCGGGTGCGATGAGCTTCATGAGGAACGGCAGGGTATCGCCAAAGCGGGTGCGCACGTCTTCGCCGAGGGTGCCGAGCGGATCGGATTCGATCAGCGCCCGCAGGTCGGCAAATTCGTCATGATCGGGTAGCCCAGCAGGACCCGTCGGATGCACGCCAAACCACAGTTCGGCGACCGGATCCTCGGTTACCTCTTCCCCCATGAGCCACGGGATGGCATCGCGTGACCCCCAGTCATACGTGCGGCGAACGCCACTCATGCGATACATGCAAACCTCCATTGGCAACGAGCGTCTCACCAGTGTACGCGCTCGCAACGCAGCTGCGGCTTGAGACTGGCCGAATTTCCCGCAATTTAGGGCACTGCGTCTGCAGGTTGAGCCAAGTCGGCTCAACTTTTCGCCCAGGGCGATCATGGCTGGCACTCTCAGGCCTCGAGTGCCAATAATGGGGTATCGGCCCGGAACGCCGGGCAGCACTGACTTGGAGGTTTCGACGATGGCAACTCGCTATGATCCGTTCCGCGAAATGGATCGACTGTTTAACGCATCCGTGCGACAGGCCCCGGTCTCTCCGGGCATGCCGCTCGACCTGTACCGGGACGGCGATAAGTTCGTCGCCCAGATTGATCTGCCGGGCGTGGACGCGTCCTCGATCGATATCGACGTCGAGGATCGGACCCTGACGATCCGCGCCGAGCGACGCTCGGTGACCGGCGAGGATCTGGAATGGCTCACCCACGAGCGTCCGACGGGGACTTTCGCCCGCCAGATTGGTCTCGGCCAGGGCGTGGCTCCGGACAAGATCGAGGCCGACTACGCCGATGGCGTTTTGACCCTCACCATTCCGGTGGCGGAGGAGGCCAAGCCGCGCAAGATTCAGGTCTCGCACGGCGGCTCCCGACAGACCATCGAGCACGACGCCGAATAACGCGCCCCGGGACGGGAACTCTCCACAGTTCCCGTCCCGAGGTCTATCCAAAGTGAGACACTGGGGCCATGAAACAGAATCTGCTCCGCCCCGAACCGACGCTGCTTCCCGCAGATCCTGCGGCACCCCTCATCGAGGAGGGCGCTAGCCCGCACGAGGTCGCCCGCCAGTATCCGGCCTCCTCGCTGCCGTGGGCGCTGCTGTCGGAGCAGGCGCTCGCCGAGCGCGACGACGTCGCCGCCTACGCCTATGCACGTACCGGCTACCATCGCGGCCTGGACGCGCTGCGTCGCGCGGGATGGCGCGGCGCCGGCCCCATCCCCTTCGATCACCTGCCCAACCAGGGCTTCTTGCGCGCGCTCATGGCGCTCGGTAAAGCCGCCGCAGCGATCGGGGAGGACGACGAGGCCGAGCGCATCGTCGAATTCCTGTCGGATGCTGACCCCTCGATCGCGCCCAAGAGCGAGCAGTGAGCGAGCCCGGCTGGGTCAAAGACGCCATCTTCTGGCACGTCTTTCCCCTCGGCGCGCTCGGTGCGCCCGATACCCGCGATGACGAGGACCCCCTCGCGGGGCCGGACGGCATCGCCCACCGGCTGCCGGATCTGATTGGCTGGCTCGACCACCTGCTCGCTATCGGGTGCAACGCGCTGCTGCTCGGGCCGATCTTTTCCTCCTATTCCCACGGCTATGACACGCTCGATCACTTCAGCGTGGATCCGCGGCTCGGTGATGAAGCGGACCTCATCGAGCTCATCACGGCCTGCCACGAGCGGGGCATCAAGGTTGGGCTCGACGGGGTGTTCAACCACGTCGGGCGCGGCCATGCCCTAGTCGCGGACCGCCTGGATGACCCGTCGACGACATTTTTTGAAGGGCACTCGGGCCTGGTCAACCTGGATTATCCGGCCGCAAGCCCGCTCGTTGCCGAGGTGCTGACGTACTGGTCGGAGCGCGGGGTGGATTGCTGGCGGATGGATGCCGCCTACGCCATGAACCCCGCCACGTGGCAGACGATCCTGCCGCCGGTGCGCGAACGTTTCCCGGAGCTTTATATCTTCGGCGAGGTCATCCACGGGGACTATCCGGCGATCGTCGCGGATTCGGGATTCGACTCGGTGACGCAGTACGAGCTGTGGAAGGCGACGTGGTCGGCGCTGAACGATGCCAATTTCTACGAGCTTGATCATGCGCTGGCGCGGCACGCGTCCTTCCTTGAAACCTTCATTCCGCAGACGTTCGTCTCCAATCACGACGTCACACGGATCGCGTCGCGGCTTACCGACCGGCGGCATCTGGTCCACGCGGTGGCGCTGCTCGCGCTCGTGCCCGGAACGCCGAGCATCTACTACGGCGATGAGGACGGCTTTACCGGCACGAAGTACGAGCGGCTCGGGGGCGATGCGGAGATCCGGCCGCAGCTGCCGGCCTCGCCCGCGGAACTATCCGAGCTGGGACGCGGCCTGCGGGCGCGCTACCAGGAGCTATTCGGCTTCCGGCGCCGCCACCGCTGGCTGCACGATGCCCACCTGGAGGTCATCGAGCTGACCAACACGCTGCTCGCGCTGCGGCTCACGCCACGCGAGGAGGCGGCGGCGCCCGTCTACCTCGCGCTCAACATCGGCGATGAGCAGGCGCGCGTCGGTGACCGCGACGTTCGCGCGCATGACATCGCCTACTGGGCGGATCAGGCATGATGGAGCATCCGGTCATTCTTGCCTCGGGCTTTGCGGGCGGCGTCGCGTTTCGCGACCGCGTCCTCTTTCGCCGCGCGGACGGCAGTTACGCCGACCTCGCGGGCGAGGTCCACGTCGAGCCGGGGGAGCTCACGAACGTGCGCGAGCTCGATCTCGTCCCGCGTGATGTTCTGGCGGACCTCAACGACTCCTACGACCCGTGGGACCTGCGCCTGCAGTTGCGCTCCATCCCGAACGCCGTGGTTACCCGCCAGCTCTCGCACGTGCCCGATGTGGTGCCCGCGGGCGAGGGGCCGCGCTTGGCCGGTCGCTGCTGCGATGCGCCCAGCAACCCGTGGTTCGAACCGACGACGCCCTCGGATGATCGCTTCATTCCGATCATCCGCTCGGGCTATTACGGCGTGTGGCGGCACGTCGGGTTTCGCATCCGATTGCTGCCGGCAGACGCCTGCCAGCTCATCGCCTATGGGGATCCGAGCGAGGCCGTCGGGCTCGCCTTTACGCCGACCGATAGCCCGGACGCGCCCTACGTGGCGAGCATCGATCAGGCAGAGCTGCAGGCGCTCTACACCGTGGAGGGGCGGGCCGTGGTCGATCGGCACCTCGTGACGATTTGCGGCTCGCGGCCCGGCGTGACGATGGTGACGGCGCAGGACATCCCCGAGCATGAGCGGGTGCGGCAGATCGCCGCGGCCGCTCGCTTCCTCGCCGAGGCGCGCGGCGATGACTTCGCGGGCGATACCTCGCTTGCGGGCGTGCAGCCGATCGATGCGGGGCCGAGCTGTAACGTCGCGGCCTCGCGGCCGCTGCCGGCCACCCTCGAGGTCGATAACCGGAAGGTGCGCGCCATCCGGATGGAGCGCACCGACTTCGTGCGCAGCGCCTCGGGCTGGCAGGGCAATTGGCGCGAGCGTCGGCCCGCGATCTACCTGTCCGTCATCCCGCAGTTCTAGCGTTCAGCAAACAGCCAGCCGTAGGCCTCGCGCAGCAGGCCAAGCATCGCCGCCTCGTCGAGGTCGCGGATGGCCGCATGGGCGTGCTCGATCGCGGCGTCCTCGGAGTCGAAGGCGGCAAGTGGGACGAGCATCGCGGGATCCTCGTACTCCAGGGTGCCCACCGAGGTGAGCGCTACACCGATGACGGCGAGGGGGCGATCCTCGCGCTGGACGGCGCCGCCGGTGAAGGCGCACGTGAAGCTCGGGGCGTCCTTGGCATTGGTCGAAAAATCGGCCGTGACCGTGAGCTCGGCGCCAAGGCCCCCGTCGATCACCAGCGGGACCGACATGCCAAAGGGCTCACTGCTGCCGCGAAGATGGGCGGAAAAGTCTCGTCCTGCCATGGGTTTCTCCTTTTCCCCCCCTGATGGCGGGCCTCGCGCTCGCGCGGCAGCTGGGTGCGGTAGATGAAGGAGTGGATCGGCACCGGCACGCCGAGCGTCGCGGCACGCGAGACGATCGCGCCGTTTTGGGCGGCGAGCTCGCTCGGGCGACCGGCCGCGAGATCGCGCTGCATCGAGGACGTCGCATCGGGCGCAAAGGACTCGGCATAGATCGCGAATGTCTCCTCCTCGTCGGCGTCGGTGAAGTTAACGCCGCTGGCGCGCGCGACGTTGGCCGCCTCCGTGATCGCCTCGCGCACGAGCCGGCTCGTTTCGGGGTGGTCGCGAGTGACGCCGACGGGCAGCCCGGAAACGGCCCCGATGCCGCCGTAGGAGGCAATGAGGGCGAGCTTCTTCCACAGCGCGAGGTGGATGTCGGGCGCGAGGCTGGCAGCGATCGCCGATTCGTCGATCGCGGCGACGATCGGGGCGGCGTCGCCGATGGCATCGAAGAGCCCCACGAGCAGGGTGGCGTCCGCCCCGAGGAGGGTGAGCGCGCCGGGGGCGGTGCGCTGGACATGCACGACGCAGGTGGCGGCGAGGATGGGCGCGTCGGGGAAGAGCTCGCGCGCGATGATGGGGGCGTCGATCCCGTTTTGCAGGGTGAGGATCGGCGTGCGGGCATCGTAGCGACCCTCGATGCGCTGCAGGGCTTCGCGGGCCTGCCAGACCTTGGTGGCCAGGATGATGCAGTCGGGCGCGCCGGGCGGTGGGCTCGAGACAATCGGGATGGGCGCGATGGTGCCGGTGTTCTCGCCGCGGGTGAAGCGCACGGCGGTTGCTTCTTTTGAGGTGGGGCGGGCGAGGACGGTGACGTCGTGGCCGGCCTGGGTGAGGCGGGCCGCGAAGTACAGGCCCATCGCGCCGGATCCGATAATGAGGAATTTCATGGCTACATTTCGGTGAGCTCCGCGATGAGGGCTGCGGCTTGGGCGTCGTCATCGGAGAGCGGATCGGGTAGATCGATCTGGGGGCGTGGTGGGGAATCGAGGCGGATGTGGGCCCAGCCGACGGAGGCGGAGCGGCCCGCCGCTGCGCACGCCGCGACGAAGGCGCCGCGGATGCGGGCGCGGGTGCCCGTGGGCGGGGTGGTGCGGGCGGCGGCGACCTCTTCGGGGCTGACCCAGCTAGCCATGAGGCCCGCGCGGCGCAGGCCCGCGGCGAGGCCCGTGGTATCGGAGATGTCGTGGAAGGCAAGGATCGTGCGCAGCACGCGCGGGTCGGCGTAGCCCTCGGGCGCCGAGGCGGCGACGTGGCGCGCGAGGGTGGCCTTGATCGCCCAATCGAGCTCGGTTTGCACGCTCGAGTAATCGCCCGATTCGAGGGCCGCAATGCCACGGCGCGCGAGATCGAAGGTACGGGCGGTGAGCGGATCGTCGGGCAGGGTGGGCGCGATCCGGTCGCACACGAGCGTGAGGAGCTCGGGGCAGGTGATGGGCGAGCGGCCGCCGGTGCGCTCGGCGGGCGAGTTCGGGTCCAGGTTCCAGGCCCGCGTGGCGGCGATCGGATCGGCGAGCTCGCATTCGACCAGGTCCCAGCCGCCGGCCTCGATCAGGGCGAGCAGGGCGTCGGCGAGCAGCACCTTGACGGCCGTCGTCGCCTCACACCTGGCCGCGTCGCCCGCGATGATGTGCAGGCGGCGCCAGCGGGTCTTGTCCGCGTGGGGTTCGTCGCGGGTATTGATGAAGGCGCGGCCGCGGGTGGGGTCCGCGGAGGTGGGTGCTGTCATGAAGGGGGCGCGGGCGGAAAACAGCAGCGGGGCGAGCGCCGAGGTGGGGCGCTCGGTGTGGGCGACCTCGCCGGGGAAGGGCAGCAGGCCAGCGCCGGTGAGGATTTGGCGGGCGGCGAGGAAGCCGACGAATCCGGCGGTGGGCAGCTCGGGGCTACGGCGAATCTGGTAGTTCTCGTGGCAGCCGAAGGTGTTGCCGTGGGCGTCGGCGTTTGATTTCAGCAGGTGGATGCGCGCCGCGGGCTCGCGCGTGGCGAGGTCAGCGTTGGCGGTGGCGAGCATATCGGCGAGGATGGCGTCGCCCGCGCGGTCCTGGGCGAGCACGTCGGATAAGTAGCGGCATTCGGCGCCGGCGTATTCGGGGTGGGAGCCGATGTCGACGTAGAGGCGGGAGCCGTTGGCTAAGAAGTGGTGCGCGCTGCGGTGGCGCTGCGGCGTGTGGCGGAAAATCTCGTTGACCGCGGCCTCGGCGGCAACGGGCGGAGCGCTATCGTCGGGGACCGGCGCCAGGTGCGCGCTCGCCACGCCGTATTCGGTTTCGATCCCGCAGGCACGGGTGAGCGGCCCGGCAGGGCTCACTGGCCGCCCTTTTGCACGAATCCTTGGACGAAGCTCAGGGCGTTGACCTCAAGGACGTCGTCGATATCGGCCAGGACTTGATCGAGGCCCTGGGCCGTGGGGTTGGGGCCGGCGGGCGTGGGCGGCTCGATGGGTTCGGCCGCGTCCTCGTGGGTGGTTTCTTTCTGGATGCGCTTGGCCATTACTCCTCCTTGGGTTCATGGTAGATGCCTTCGTCCCAACCCTCGGTGTGCGGATCGGGTGGGACATCGAGGCCCAGGTGCGTCAGTGCGGCGAGCGCGCTATCGGTCGCGGCGATCGCGGCGCGGGCTTCGGCGGCGGTGGGGTGGTGCGGATCGGACAGGGTGACGCGCAGCAGGTGGGGGCGAGGCGAATCCACGACGAGGGAGGTCCAGCTCGCGGCCCAGATCTGGTCCGGATAGGCGGCAAGGAAGGCGGCGCGGCCGCCGGCGCGCGTGTTCTCAGGGGCGGCGAGCTCGGCCGCCGCGATCTCCTCGTCGTCGATGATCTGGCGGATCGTGCCGGCGCGCTGCAGGGCGGCGGCGAGCGAGGCGGCCGGATCGAGCATCGCGAATTGCAGGTCGGCGGCCGCGATGCGCGGGTCGTCCCAGCCGCAGGAGTACTTCGCGCGTAGGCGCTGCAGCAGCTCGTACTTCGCGCACCACTGCACGAGGCTGGCGGCGGCGTGTGGGCCGATCGCGAGGGCGTCGAGGGCCTCGGACCACAGGTCGAGCACCTCGCGGGTTTCCGCATCGCAGCGATGCGCGCGGCAGGCGGCAAGGAAGGCCCGCTGGATCTGCAGGGCGCTCGCCTGCCCGCCGGCGGCCAGCGGCGCGGTGGCCGACAGCGTCGGGTCATAGCTGAAGGTGCGCACGGCGGCGACCGGATCGGCGAGGCGGAAGCGTTCGGCGAGGTCGGCCGCGTCCTCGGGGTGGTTCTCGATGAGGGATAGGACGGCGGAAAGGCTGCCCATGCGCAGCAGGATCGTCGGCGCGAGAACGGAGGAATCGGCGGTGATGACGTGTAGGCGGCGCCACCGGTTGCCGCTTGCGTGGGGTTCGTCGCGGGTGTTGATGATGGGGCGCTCGCGGGTGGTGTACAGGGAGGTTTCCTGCTCGATGAAGTCCGCGCGCGCGAAGATCTGGAAGCCGGGTTCTTCACTGCGGCGCCCGATACCGACGCGGCCCGCGCCTCCGATGATGGGCCGGGTGACGAGGAAGGGCAGGAGGGTTGCCGTGATGAGGTCCCAGCTGGTGGCGCGCGACATGAGGTAGGACTCGTGGGCGCCCCAGGCTTGGCCCTTGCCATCGACGTTGTTCTTCACGAGCACGCAGCGCAGATCGGCGGCAGCGCGCTGCATGAGGCGATCGCCGGCGAGGTCATAGCGCATGGCCGCGCGCGGTCCGAGGGCTTCGGGCGCGGCGTATTCGGGGTGGGAGTGGTCGACGTACAGCCGCGCACCGTTTGGGCCGTGGATCGCCGAGCCGCGGTAGTAGTGCGCCTCAAAGGGGGTCAGGCGCGTGACCCAGCGGGTGGCGGCCGATGTCAGCGCCGCGCCGGCGCCCTCGTTGGTGCGGGCCTCGGCCGGCAGGTTCGTGTGCGTAAAGCCGCGAGCGTCGGAGCCCGGGGCTTCGCCCGAATAGTCAAAGCGGGTGCCTGCCCCCGCCTCGAGCTCCCGGCCCGTGGCCGCGGGGACGTGGAGTTGGCTCGGCTGGCCCTCGGCGGCCAGGGCGCGCGCGTAGGAAAACAGCAGCTTGGTCGCCAATGCCTCCGGATCCGCGCCCGGATCGGCGGGATCGAGCAGGGCGTATTCGGTTTCCACGCCCTGGATGCGCGAGACCGAGATCATGCGTCATCACCCGCCACGGGGATCACCGCGACGATGGGATCGCCGCCGCGACCCCGCCCGATGACGCGGGCCCACTCCTCCGGGTCGCTCGCACCCGGCAGGTCCGCGCTGTCGGCAAGTTCGCGCTGCAGCGCGTGGCGGAGGTGGTCCGTGCTGAGCCCACGCGTGCCGGTCTCGAGGTAAGACTTGATCGCCGCCGTCTTTGCGCGATCAACGATCGTGGCGATCATGGCGCCCGAGACGAGATCGGCAAGGTGCCACGTCTCGGTTGCCCCCGAGCGGCGGCGTACCGTGAGCAGCGCGGTGTGTTCGTCGCGGGTAAACAGCGCGGCGAGCAGGGCCGAGCGCATGGCGGCAACGGCCTCGGCTACGCCTCCGGCGGCCGCGATCTCGGACTCGGCGATCGGCAGGTCCGCGGTGAGGTAGCGGGCGAGGATCTCGGCGCTGCCGGCCTCATCTGGCCGGTCGATGCGGATCTTGACGTCGAGGCGGCCGGGCCGCAGGATCGCCGGATCGATCATGTCCTCGCGGTTGGAGGCGCCGATGACGATCACGTTGCGCAATTCCTCGACGCCATCGATTTCCGCGAGCAGCTGCGGCACGACCGTCGTCTCGACGTCGGAGGAGACGCCCGAACCACGCGTGCGGAAGAGCGATTCCATCTCGTCGAAAAAGATCACGACGGGCAGGCCGAGCGCGGCCTTGTCGCGGGCCCGCGCGAAGATGAGGCGGATGCGTCGCTCGGTTTCACCGACGTACTTGTCCAGCAGCTGGGGGCCCTTGATGTTGAGGAAGTAGGCGTCGGCGCCCGCGGTTCGCGACAGCGAGGTGGCGATCGCCTTGGCGATGAGGGTTTTGCCGCAGCCGGGCGGCCCGTAGAGCAGCACACCCTTGGGTGGGCGCAGGCGGTGTTCGGTGAAGAGTTCGGGGTGGGTGACGGGCAGTTCGACGGCGTCGCGGATTTGCTCGATCGCCTCGGATAGCCCGCCGATGGCCTCCCACGGCGTGTGGGGCACCTCCTCCAGCAGCAGGTCCTCGACCTCGGCGCGCAGCACCCGGCGCAGCGCGATCCCGTCGCGCAGATTGGCGAGCAGTGAGTCGCCAAGGCGCAGGCGCTCGCGGGCGAGGTCCCCGGCCAAGCGCAGGACGCGGCTGTCTTCGCCCCGCACGATGACGAGGACGTGGTCGTCATCCAGGCGCTGTTCGACGGCGACGATATCGCCGGTGTCCTCGGCTTCGGTGGTGGCGATGACGCAGAGGTGGTCATCGAGGATGACGCCGGTGCCGGCCTGCAGACCGCCGAGCGGGACCTGCTGGGAGACGGCCACGCGCATCTTGCGGCCCGCCGCGGAGATGTCGACGATGCGCTGCAGGGCGTCGACGGTGCGCAGGTAGGTGCCAAAGCTGAGCGGGGGCGCGGTGAGCCGGTCGATCTCCTGGCGCAGGCTCGAAAGCTCCTGGCGGGCGGCGGACAGGGCGTGGGCGAGGCGGGCATTCTTGCGCGCGAGCTGGTCGTCGGTCTCGCTCATCGTTCGCCTTTCACATGCGCCATTGCGGATACGGCTATGGTACCGCGAAAACCGCGGTAATGGGACGGTCGTACTAGATTATCGTGGCGCGCCATCGCGCCAGGAGCTTGGCCTCGGCGCCGCATGACAGTGGACGCGTCTCGCCCGCCGCCGTATCGCGGATGACCTCGACGAGTTCGTCGGTATCCTCGCGCCGCACGCGGATCTGCCAGCGGTCGTCCTCGGCCGATAGCGTCGTGAGCTGCCAACCCGTCAGGCGCGCGACCCCGAGGCGCTCTTGGACCGTGGCGAGCGCGACCTGCTGTTCGGGAGGTAGTGCGGACATCCCGCGGTTATGCCACGCGTCGTTCAGGTCGGGCGCGATGATGCCCATCGAGCCCGCATCGATTGCGGCGACGACGCTCTTAGCGCTCGCCCGCGCGAAGGTGAAACCGCTCGGCAGCAGCACCCCCGTCGGGGCGAAGCGGTGGCCTCCGGTGTGGGAGGTTTCAAAGACGAGACCGCCGCGCTGCTGCGCCGCCTCGATCGCCACGGGCCGGCCTTCAAGCGCGCAGCACAGGTCGCGCGTGCCGTTAGTGCACACGAGGGCGACGGCCTCGCGCGAGACGACGAACCGGTAAAACAGCGCGAGCACCGCATCGGGGGTGGGCGAGCTCAGCGCCTCGGGCGTCAGGCGCTCCAGTTTGGCGGGATCCGTGACGGTGCCGCGCACGAGCCACGGCTCGCCGCTAAGCCCGCCCGCGATGAGCAGCACGCGCTTGTCATCGCTCTCGCTCACGCGCTTATTGGGCTCTCGGATGAGGCCAAAGCGGCCGCCGACGGAGCTCACGAGATCGTCGATACGGGCGCCGAGTGCCGGATCGAGATCCGATTGGGTGACGGCCTTACGGCCCCACGCGCCGGGCTGTTCGAGCATGACCCAGCATGTCGCGCGGGCCGCGCTGCCCGCCGCGATCTCGTCGATCGCCGCCGATCCCATCGAGCAGCGTTCGCGGGTCTTATCGTTATCGCTCACGCAGTCCTCACCTACCTAATGCCACATTAACTGCTCACGGGGCAGACGCGAATCGAGTCATGACGGTATCGAGCATGGCCTCGGTGAGGCGGCCCGTGAACGTGTTTTGTTGCGAGACGTGATAGCAGCCGAGAAGGCGCACGCTGCCGTAATCTGCCACCAGCTCGACCTCCGCGCCGTGGCCGAATCGCGGCGCGGGTCGCGGCACCTGCCAGCCGAGCGCGCGAGCGGTGCGCAGCACGGACTGCCAGGCGATACCGCCGAGCGCGAGGAGAGCGATCGGGCGAATGAGCGAGAATTCGCGCTCGATCCAGGGCGCGCACGTCGCAATCTCGGTGGTGGTCGGTTTGTTCGCGGGTGGCGCACAGTGCACGGGTGCCACCATGCGCGCGCCGAACAGCTCCAGGCCGTCGGCGGCCTCCTCGCTCGAGGGCTGGGAGGCGAGGCCGACGCGGAACAGCGAGGCGAAGAGCCAGTCGCCGGAGCGATCCCCGGTGAACATGCGACCGGTGCGATTACCGCCGTGGGCGGCTGGCGCGAGCCCGACGATTAGGCGCCGCGCGGCGGGGTTGCCGAAGCTCGCAACGGGGCGTCCCCAGTAGGGCTCATCGGCGAAGGCGGCGCGCTTTACCCGTGCATGGTCTTCCCGCCAGGCGACGAGGCGAGGGCACGCCCGGCACACCGTGACGTGGGCATCGAGCTGCTCGGTCGTCTCACATGAGGCCGCGAGGTGGGAGACCTCAGCGGCGCTCGTTGCCACCGCCGTCGCGGCGGTAGCTGGATCGCCCGGCCAGCCCGTGCCGGGAGGGACGGGGGAGGCAAACAGCTGGCCGGTGCCGGGGTGGGCGAGCAGCGGGCACGGCGGTTCGCCGGCCTCACTCATTCGCGCTCGGCGAGGTGGGCCTCGAGGCGCTCCACCTTGCCATCGAGCTCGCCGGTGAAACCGGGGCGAATATCGGCTTTCAGGACGAGCGAGACGCGAGAACCGTAGGCGCCGACGGCCTCGGTCGCGCGCCTCACGACATCCATGACCTCATCCCATTCGCCCTCGATCGTCGTGAACATCGCGTCGGTGCGGTTAGGAAGCCCGGAGGCGCGCACGACCTCGACGGCGGCGGCGACGGCCTTGGCCACGGATCCGGATTCATCAGCGGAGCCGGAGGGGGCAACAGAGAAAGCAACAAGCATGCCCCAACTGTAGGCACAATAGTCTTCATGCGTCCCGCCACTTCCGCCGCGATCCACGCCCGTACCTGGATCGATAGTGAGCCCGTCGATACCGACCTGGAGCCGGCGACGATCCGCCACGCCCTGGAAGACCCAAGCACGCTGTGCTGGATCGATCTCGTGGCGCCCAGCCCCGATCAGCTCGGCCACCTCGCCGACGAGTTGGGGCTTGATCCCACGACGGTCGAGGACGCGCTCGCACCCCATGAGCGTCCCAAGCTCACCGAGATCGATGGCCGGCTCTTCTTCGTCGTCTACGCCACCGATATGGAAAGCCGGGCCGAGGACCGGGAAGCGGGCCGGTTGCAAACCTCGCGAGTCTCGGGGTTCTTGCTCGATCATGGCCTCGTGACGGTGCGGCTCGATGAGGACATCGATATTCCGCGCATCATGGCCAATGCAGACCGGGAGCTCGCCGCCCGCAGCTCCGATGACGTCGGTGTCCTTGTCCACGTCCTGTTTGACTACATCGTGGATGGTCACTTTGAGACGATTCAGCTCATCGACGGTGATCTCGAAGACCTTGAAGACGAGCTGTTTGCAGAGGGCGGTCCGGGGCCTGAGTTCTCGGCCAAGGCCTATGCGGTCAGGAAGGACCTGGCCAAGCTGCGGCGCTATGTGCTGCCGATGCGCGAGGTGGTGCTCGGCCTGATCCGGCACGAGTTCGCCGACCGGCCAGATCCCTGGTTCCAAGACCTCATGGATCACGTCCTGCGCGCGAGCGAGTGGACCGATTCGCTGCGCGATGTCATCCAAAACCTCGTGGAGACTCATCTGCAGCTGCAGGACTCGCGACTGAACACGGTGATGAAAAAGCTTGCGGCGTGGGCCGCGATCATCGCGGTCCCGACGCTCGTGACCGGATGGTTTGGACAAAACGTGCCGTTTCCGGGGGAAGGCAACGCCACCGGGTTCATCGCCTCGATTGTCCTTGTTGTGGGGCTCTCGGCCAGCGTCTACGTCGTCATGAAGCGAAAGGACTGGCTGTGATCGAGCGGGCAGCGCCCCGGAGCCGCCTGGGGCCCGAGGTCCTCATTGTCCTTGGGCTCTCGCTCGGCCAATCGGGCATCTATTCAATCGTCAATATCATTGCGCGTCTGACCGCTGCGACCCCGCTGCGCCAGCAAAGCGCAGGGCTGAATACGTCCTTGAGCGCGCGCCCGTATCTGGATCTGACCTACCAGCTGCTGGCGATTGGCTTCGCCCTCGTGCCTGTGGTGCTAGCGCTGTATTTCCTGTCAGATTCCGGCAAGAGCGCACTGGCCCGAATCGGATTCGAGTGTCGTCGTCCCGGGCGTGACCTGCTGGCCGGAATCGGACTTGGCGCCCTCATCGGGATCCCGGGACTCGGGTTCTACCTGCTGGGGCGGCTTATCGGTATCACCGTGAACGTCTCGCCGGCGGGGTTGCCGTCATATTGGTGGGCGGTACCGGTCTTGATCCTGGCGGCCCTGAAAAACGCGGTGCTGGAAGAGGTCATCGCCGTTGGTTACCTGTATGAGCGCCTGGAGCAGATGGGCTGGAAAGTGCCGGCAATCCTCACGGCGTCAGCTCTGCTGCGCGGCACCTATCATCTCTATCAGGGCATCGGTCCGGGGATCGGCAACGTCGTCATGGGTGTGGTCTTTGCCGAGTATTACCGGCGTACGCGGCGCGTCATGCCGCTCGTCGTTGCTCACACACTGATCGACCTGGTGGCTTTCGTCGGATACACCCTCCTGCCCGAGAGCTGGCTCGCCTGGCTTTAGCGGCGGTAGTAATCGACGAAGTTGCGCACGATCTGGTGGGATGCCGAGACGTCGAACTTTGCCGTGTAATCCTTGACCTCTTGTGCTGATTCGGCCGGGAAGTAACCCGCGTCCTTGTACACATCAATCCGCAAGTGAATCCCGGGGATGTCGAGTTCGGGATGGAATTGCGTGCCGTAGAGATTGTTCTTGATCCGAAACATCTGCACGGGACACGCCTGAGATGACACGAGCAGGGTGGCATGCTCGGGTAGTTTCGAGCAGGCCTCCTTATGACCGACGAAGGACCTGAACTCGCGCGGGATCCCTTCCAGTAGTGGGTCGGAAAGACCGGCGTCGGTAATCCTCATGATGGGTGCGCCGATCTCTTCGCCGTAGGTGAAGTCGATCTGTCCGCCCTGGTGCCGCCCGAGGGTGCCAACCCCGTAGCATGCACCAAGCAAGGGGATGTCTTGGGGAACTACTCGATCCAGGAGCCCCGAGAGTTCGTGCTCGACTCGAATCTGGGTGTCGGATTTGTGTTCCCGCGGAATCGAGCCCGTGAACGGGCTGCCTCCGAGCATGATTCCCGAGATCGCAGACAAGTCGATCTCGGGTAGCGGCTCAGATTCCAGCCGGATCCGGATGAGCTCGGTTTCCCTTAGCCCGCCAAAACGTAAGAAGAGCTCGTACTCGGCGTCGGCGGTTTCGTCCTCGGGACGCGTGGCGATGAGAACAAACGGCTTCATACCGCTCCCATAAAGGAGAAGTACAGGAAAAGCACCATCAGCTGTATGGCCGTGACAACTGCACCGATAACGATGCCGGCAATTGCTAGCCCCTGGCCATTGCGGCGGCGGTTGGCGCACCGTTGAAGTCCCACGACCCCAAAAACCACACCCAGCAGCGGTAGCGCAGGGATGAAGAAGAGGAGGGACAGCACCAAACTCGTCAGTGCCGTGGACTCCGTCTTAATCTCAGGCGCCTTGTAGCCCGGTCCAGAAAAAACGGCGGATGCGTCTATATCTTCGGTACCAGGAAACACAAGGTCCACGGGGTCAGATACGGGCGGCTGGCGGGTCATGTGCTCAGCATACGGCGTGTCGAGGGGGCAGTCTCGGCGCTGGTTGTACAGTGTTCCCGGAAAAAGGCCACGGCCGACCACGGAGGAAACCCATGTCAAACCCCACCAAAGGATTCTGGACGCTTCACGGCGACGGAAAAAAGATCGGTCCCGGTGAGATCGTCACCCCGCATGAGCGGTTGAGTTGGTCTCTCACCGCAGGGATCGGAGCACAACACGTAGTGGCCATGTTTGGGGCCACTTTTTTAGTGCCCTTATTGACCGGTTTCCCGCCGTCAACGACGCTGTTCTTCACCGCGATCGGCACGCTGATCTTCTTGATCACGACTGCGGGCAGGCTCCCGAGCTACCTTGGCTCATCCTTCGCGCTCCTTGCTCCAATTGGGGCCGTGACCGGGTTCGTGCCCGGTGAGGGCACAGCCCTGGATCCGCACAAGATGGCGCTCGCCCAGGGCGGCATCATCTCAGTTGGACTCACGCTCGCGGTCGTCGGTGTCATCGTCCACTTCGCGGGTGTCCGCTGGATCGATGCGGTCATGCCTCCGGTCGTCACCGGCGCCATCGTTGCCCTCATTGGCTTCAACCTAGCGCCGGCCGCATGGAACTGGGTGAAGCAGGCGCCCGTGACCGCCGTGGTCACCATCGTCGCGATTTTGCTCATCACGGTCCTGTTTAAGGGAATCGTCGGACGCCTGTCCATCCTGCTCGGTGTTCTGGTCGGATATGTCACCGCTGCCATTCGCGGCGAAGTGAACTTCGAAGCCATCGGAGATGCCTCCTGGGTTGGCCTTCCCGCGTTCCACGCACCCGCATTCGACCCGAGCTACCTCGGCCTGTTTGTTCCAGTAGTGCTCGTGCTGGTGGCAGAAAACGTCGGACACGTGAAGTCGGTGGCGGCGATGACGGGAGACAATCTCGACGATGTCACCGGGCGTGCGCTCATCGCCGATGGTGTTTCGACCATGCTGGCCGGATCCGGAGGCGGCTCCGGCACGACGACCTACGCCGAGAACATCGGCGTCATGGCAGCCACGCGCGTGTACTCGACCGCTGCCTATGTCTGTGCCGCGCTCTTCGCACTGGGCCTTTCGATGCTGCCGAAGTTCGGTGAAGCAATCGCGACGATCCCCGCCGGCGTGCTCGGCGGCGCGGCTACCGTCCTGTACGGCATGATTGGCATGCTCGGGGTGCGGATCTGGGTCCAGCGCCAAGTGGACTTCTCCGATCCCGTGAACCTCAACACCGCTGCTGTCGCCCTCATCGTCGCGATCGCGAACTACACGATCAACGTGGGACAGATCAGCTTCGAGGGAATCGCTCTCGGCTCGGCGGCCGCGATCATCATCTACCACGTCATGCGGGCAATTTCCCGCTGGCGGGGGACGTCGTTCGAACCGGCTTCCCCGGCATCAGCGCCGGGCGGAGTCGAGCTGAATGGTGAGGACTTCGGGCGCGGAGTCCGCAAGTCTCGCTAATTCCTAGCCGTCACCTTCCGCCGGGGCCTCCTCTTCAGGGGGCTCCGGCGGTGTTTTGCATCCTTCGGGGGCCACGAACGGCTTATCTCCGACGGCATCAGCACCCGCCATTTGGCTGTACTCATCGCCGACGATGACATCGATCGACTCCGTATCACGCTCTTCGAGCGTGACGACGGAATCGGGGAACAGCCGGGAGATGGTGTAGCCCTGAACGATCTGTGACTGATTGACGCGAATGAGTGCCGTGCCGGGATAACCCGCACCGAAGTTGCCCGTCTGACCGACCTTGAGTCCGAGCTCCTTGAGACCCTTTGCAGTTGCGCCCGCGAGGCCAACGCGGCTCGTCCCGTTGTAGACGTCTACCGGTAGATCTTTCAGCGCTACCGGCACCGAGTCGGCGGGAGGACATACGGACACAGTCGTATTCCCGGTCTCCTCCTCCTCTGGCACAGTGAACTCGCGCGCGAACGGTGAGGGGAGCAGTCCGGAGAACTGAGCGAGAGACAACACGAGCGCTAGCGCGAGGAGCAGTCCGAGGCCACCAAAGATCACCGCCTGGCGTTGCCACAGGCGACGATGACGTTCCTTGGTCGGATTCGAATCTGAGGGGGTCACAGAATTTACCGTAGTAGATAAACGGTCCTGATGTGATCGACCCTGAGGACGATGCGACCCGGAAGATAGGTGGAGTCTGTAACGGTTTGGTCTCGGTGGCGTCAAGGGGTGGCAGCAGTGTGATGCGCTGCATAGCATAAGTGAATGATCGAACAAGCATCGAGGACGACCGAGTCTGGTCCGACGCATTGGCGAGCGCTTAAGGCTGGCTTAGTCTTCGCCACTTTGGGAACCCTGATTGCTGGCTGCACGTCAGGCGGCGCATCGACTTCTACTTCTCCGGAGCCTGCCGAAAGCTCGATTCAGTCCGACGACGGGGTGAATCGGGAGAACCTTCCTGAAGTCAAAGTGGATGCGAACGGAGAACGGTCTTTTCCGGAGCAAACGCACCAAGAGATGCTAGACGTGATGTGGAAAGACGTCCTCGCGAGTCTTCCGGAGGGAGCAGTTTCTCCGGAGCGGCCGTCGGTCAGCCTAGTTGCGTATCAAGAATCAATGGGCCCATACGCTGAGTGCTTAAAGCAGCAGGGGTGGAGTCAAACGAAGTACTTCCCCGATGTTGACGAGGTGGAAGTGGAAGTCCCGGCCGGTCAGTCGGCGGCCTTCGAGATCTCTCAATATACGTGCTACGGACAGTATCCGAAGAAGACGCGACCACCGATGAATGAGCGAGAAATCGGCGAGCTATGGCAGTGGAGTATGGATGAGTCCATCCCATGCCTTGCTCGCGAGGGCTATACCGTTACGGGCTTTCCTTCCAAGGGCGCTTTCGTTGACGGCTACTTTGCAGAGCGAACATACAAATTGCCTGCAAGTATCGTCGATGCGCCAAGTGACGTCATCGATCGATGCCCACAGTTCCCGGCGAACTTGCGGGATTAGTAGCGATTTTGTTGTATTCGTTAAGGTTGAATTCGTTGGAAGGCGTTCTGTTTGGTGCCTGGTAGGTGAGGGTGTTCTTTTGGGTGCCAGTAGGGAGATTGAATCGGCCTGGTGAGGGTTCCGACCTTTGTAGGAGGGTGGACCACAAGCAACTTCGACCCCGAACCCCGGCAGTGCCTGCTCGCTGAGGCCAGTTGTGAGCACGAGTCACTGGCTGTGACCTGCTGTAATGTTGGTGGGCTGCTGGAATTGAACCTTGTGGCACTGCGCGTGTAGCAGCGCCTCTATGAGATCGATGCCGGTGTAAAGTCCGGTGTTACTGCTGACAGACCGAGGAGATTTGGCGCTTGCGCCGCGAGATCGCGAGGCGAAGAAGCGAACCTATGCAATCAATGCTGTGAGCATGTTTTCGGGAAGCAACTCGACCGGCACCGAACGAATTGATCGGATTCGTTGACGAGTATTGTGATCGTGTCAGAGTCGTATTCCCTTGCCGTGCGTTTTGTGCGGTATATCGTGTGTGTTTCATTTCTCGCGGATGCCGGGACGCGAAGGAACAGCCCAATTCGGATGGGTAAGTGCTTGATGAGCTTTTCGTGCCGCAGATCCAGCAGCTCGGAACGAAGCGTGTTGGCGGGTACGGGCGGCAGAACTTGCATGCCCCGGAGAAGCGCGAGAGGTGCGAGATCGTCCGGGATCAGAGCGAACGCCTCTGAAGCAGGAGAGCATGCGCGGAGTGCGGAAAACGACGCGAGCATTCACTATATGACCTGACCGGGCGATGGCACTACCTGCGCGCAGGATTGTGGACTAGAATCTCGCCTTGACGTTTGCTCCCCGCCGGACAGATCCCGTGCAACAATGCCCAATAGGAGGCAGACGATTAAGAGCCTCCACGGGCAAGGGACTATAACATCAACCCTGCGATTCAGCCCAGGACCGGCCACCACGAACGCTTACAGACGATTCAGTTGGCACGCCAATCATCACGTAGCTGCCCGGCGAAGGAATTGTGCCCAGTGCGGCAATGGTGCTGAGGGGAACGTCATTGCCAGGCCATCGTTCGACAGTGGCCCCGCTGTCACAAATTCGCGAATGGGTGGGGCACGGGCGGGTGTCACCTCAAACGGTGATCACGGGGTCCACGTAACCTGTAGTGGATTGCTGGCCCTTAACCGGTGACAGCGGCCACGTTTATCATCCCATGGGAGTCGGCTAACCCAACCGGTCTTGATTGGTTCGGTAGGAGCGAACATTGCGTCAGTACAGGATCACCACTATTTGAAGTCGCAAACTACAGCATCAGTGAATTCTGCGAGATCCATTCGTTCTTTTCCTTCCTTTTGGAAAGTGTCTGTTGGAACAACGGCGATCTCGATCTGAGAACTATCATCCAATCTGGGCCGGTTTGAACACGCGGCGATGATTGTGAACCGACTATCATGCAGATTATCTGCGGTGTAACTGGGTGGTTCGGCGAAGCGTGGGGAGGCATCCTGAACTATAAGCAAGACCTCATCGGAGGATATGGTGCTTCCGACTTCTCCAAGACTTTTGCCTAGGAGGGATTCGGCAGTACGGTCTGTTCCCGATTTGCTGCTGCAGCCGGTAAAGCACAATACGGCTGCAAGAGCCATTGCGACTCGTGTTCTCAAGATTTCTCCTAATTGGCCAAGATCTGTGGAAAGCTATCGCCGAAGTGTCAGTCCGGCGGAGACCCAGAACTGTCCAGCGCAGGGTCTCCGCCGGTAGGTTCATCCAATCAATTTGCAGTAGATGGACCCTGTTGGGTTGAACGCGTACAGATATCCGCTCCGCTTTGGGGGGATAGGAGCGCCATCGAGACGGCCTCGTGTTTCGATTTGGTATCTGAATCTCGTTCCGATGGGATTTGCGATCCAGGCCTCGCCTGCTCGCATGACCGGTGAGGTGCATGATTGAGAGGTCGTCACGGATGATGCCGAACTGATAGAGAGGGATGATGCAACTGACCAGCGGGTTACTCCGGTCGTGAGTTGAATCGTCCGTGTAACGGTCTTGCCGCTCTGGATCGTACAGGTTCCGCCGGTCGTTCCGACTTGGCAGCGTCCGATTTCTTTGGTGGTGTCAATGAAATTGGCGGTGCTGGTCTTGTTGACAACGTGTCTTGTCAAGATGAGCCCGTCAGTTGCGGGTGGGATATCGACGGTGGCTGACGCTACCGCAGTCCCTCCGATGGCGAAGAATGTGAGGGGGCTTGAAGTGATCTGAGCCTTGACATAGTTCCTCCATTTAATGTGGCTCGTGCCACATCCGGGTTAGTCGAAACTATACTACTGCGCGTCTGAGCGCAAGTATTTCGAGTGACCTTCTATGTAGATTGCTGTTCTATCCAACTTGTAAAGCGGAAAAAGGAGTATTTGATTAGTCGAAGATAGCGAGTTCTCCTGCATGCCGTTAAGGGGTGTTGGGTGGCGGGCGGTCCTCCTCAGGCCCTCTGGCTGCGCTCGGTCACGGCTTTGAGCGCCGGGAACTGCCTCGTGCGTGGATACCGTTGTCTTTCAGTATCTAGGTCGTAAGCCGGGTGCCCTCCAGTTCCTGTTCTAACGATTGAATCCATCGCCTAGCGGCTGAAGATTCTCCATTCTCTCGGCTCGTGACACCCGCGACCTGTCGGGCGCCAAGGCGCGCCTGGTGACGCTCACCGGTAGACCATAGGCCATTGTGGCAGCCTTCCTTTACCCAAGGATAGGACCCGGTCGCGGATCTGATGTGTGTCCTTATGAGGCATCGTTGCCTCTCGCGAGGTCGTCTCAGATTCACACAATTGAAAAGAACGACACCCAGGACGGTTCAGTTCTTCCTATCTCAAGCCAACGAGTTGCCGCCAACCTCACGGATGGGTACAGCTAGGTTGGCATTCAGTGGTGCGTGTCGGTCTGTGTCGCCCTTGCCATACATTGCCAGAAAGCGGGTGCCCACATCCGCGTCGGTCACGTCCAGGGTCAGCGCCGCGCACGAGCGCAAGCCGCAGGGAAGTGAATCGTGTCGGGTTTGATGGAGGGTAGAACGGCCCGGAAGGAACCCCGCGAATGGGAGTCAGTAAATACCCCGCCGAGCTGCGCGAGCGCGGGACCCGCCTGTGTCTCGATGCCCGCCGAGACCTCGCGACGCGGCAAGGCGCGTACCGACGGATCGCTGAGCAACTCGGCGGGCATCCCGAAGCGCTCAGAACTTGGGTGCATCGTGCTGAGACCGACGAGGGGCTCCGCCCTGGCACCACGAGCGGTGACGCGGCCCGGATCGCGGAACTCGAACGCGAGGTACGTGAACTCAGACGTGCGAACACGATGGCGGATTCAACCGGTCAACGCAATGGGTGCTGTGAGATGAAGCAGACGTTGATCTCAGGAGGCATCGGTTGCAGGGCAAGCATGGTCATCTCAGTCGTGAGCAGAAGCAGCTCGCGCTCCGTCTCC
>NZ_JALIQR010000005.1:0-191943 GCF_023634005.1 Bowdeniella massiliensis | reverse complement strand
ACGCGACCGGTCTCGCCGGTGGAGTACGGCGGGGAGGTGGTGTTGGGGGTGGGGTCGGACAGGAGTTCGCGCGCCGACGGGTAGCGGGCGTTGTCCTCCCGGCACAGCTCAAGGAGCGCGTCCGCCAGGCGCTGACGCAGCGGTACCGCAGCCCCGGGGGTGCGGGCGTTCAGGCGCGCGGCGCGGGTGGTGCGGGCGCGGCGGCCCAGGGCCTCGGTGATGATGTCACCGGCCGCGGCCGTGTGGTCGAGCCCCAGCCGGAAGGCCGGCCCGTGCTGGCTCATTCGCACGCCGCGGCGTTCGTGGGCGGCGCGGGCGCGTTTGGCGCGCTCAACCTTCGATCGCTTCGCCGCTTCGCCGTCGTAGCGATGCTTCAGTGCCTCAGCGTGGCGCTGGAAGTAGGTGGGGGTGAGGCGCTGCGCGTCGGCGATAAGTGCCGTTTGGATGCTCGCGAGTTCGGTGGCGTCGGCGATGAGGGGACGCAGGTGGTCGATCGTGAACTCGGCGGTGACGCGGTTTGCGCGGCTGATGCGGCCGCTGCGGTAGGCCTCCAAGAGCTCGGGATGGCGCAGCGAGCGGTGTGCGCCAAGGACGATCCCCTCGCATTCGCGCGTTGGCAGGTGTTCGAATTCGGCGAGGACGTCGGCGACGTCGTGGCCCTCGCTGCGCGCAGCCTTGGCAGCGTCGGCGGCGGCGAGGATCCGCAGTTTTGCAGTAGCGACGCTGCGCTCAAGGGCAAGGATCTCGCGTGTGAGGGCAAGTTTGGTCTGCTTGGATTGCATCGCGATGCCGGCGCTCGCGGCGCGGGCGAGCAGCTCGCGGGCGGCGGTGAACTCCGCGTAGGTGATCGGTGCAACAGCAGACATGTACGCCAGCATGCGGGCTCGCGGCGCACCTGTCGAGGGGGTTAGCGCTTGCTGTGGATAACTCCTAGGTGCGGGAATACAACAGGAGGCCAGCGCCGATGACCGCCTCGCGGGGCAGCGTGCGCACGAGCGCGTCGAGCGGATTCATCGCGTCGATAAGGACAATGTCCGCCCGGCAGCCCGGGGCGAAACCCATGTCGTCGGGGATGGGGCGGCCAAGAGCGGGGCGCAGGTTCGGGCGGGTGCGGGTGCATGTGCGGGTGCGCGGGCGCGCGAGGGCCGGCGTCCCGGGGATAGGGTGTCGTCATGACGGATGAGGCGCTCGCGGGTTTTAGTGCGGCAACGCGCCACTGGTTTGAGGCCGTTTTTTCTGCGCCAACGGCGGCGCAGGCTGGGGCGTGGCAGGCGATCACTCGCGGTGAGGACACCCTCGTCGTCGCTCCTACGGGTTCCGGTAAGACGCTCGCCGCGTTCTTGTATGCGCTCGATCAGACGCTCGCGCCGAACGGTGGCAGCGGCGCGGCGGGTGGGCGAGGCGCCGCCGCGGAGCAGGACTCGGACGGGGCAGAGCGTGGACGTGGCGTCGGCGTCGTCTATATTTCGCCGCTCAAAGCGCTCGGGACGGATATTGAGCGGAATTTGCGCTCGCCGCTCGTCGGGATTGCGCGCAGTGCGGCGCAGCTCGGGCAGGCGACGCGCGAGGTGCGGGTCGGGGTGCGGACGGGGGATACGCCTGCGGCCGAGCGGCGGCGGCAGGTCTCGCAGCCGCCGGACATTCTCATTACGACGCCCGAGTCGCTGTATCTGCTGCTGACAAGTGCCGCGCGCGAGACGCTGCGGGACGTCCACACCGTGATCATCGACGAGATTCATGCGGTGGCCGGCACGAAGCGGGGGTCGCACTTAGCGGTGTCGTTGGCGCGGCTCGACGCGTTGCAGCGAGGCGCGGATGAGGCGGCTCGGCTGTCGGAGAGGGGGCGGCGGCCGCAACGTATTGGGCTATCGGCGACCGTGCGGCCCGTCGAGACCGTGGCGCGGTTCCTTGGTGGCGCGCAGCCGGTCACCGTCGTGGACCCGCAGGCGCGGCGGGACCTCGAGCTTTCGGTGCGGGTGCCGGCTCCGGACATGACCGATCTGGCCGGGATCCCGGGGCAAGCGGCAGGTGCGGAGCAGAGGCGGAACGTGACGCCGCGGCTCCAGGAGCTCGTCGATCCGCGGCTCGCGGGCGTTGGGCACGAGTCGGACGCGCGGGCTGGAGATGCTGAGGTCGAGGCGGGCGGACGAGGGAGCGTCGAGGCGGAGGATGCTGAGGCGGGAGGAATCGGGGAGCGTGGGCCTTCGCTGTGGCCGCACATTGAGGCCGAGATCGCCCAGCTCGTCGCCGCGCACACGTCGACCATCGTGTTTACGAACTCGCGCGGGCAGGCCGAGCGGCTCACGGCGCGGCTCAACGAGGCCGCCGTCGCCGATGGCGGCGAGGAATACGCGCGGGCGCACCACGGCTCGGTGTCCAAGGAGCAGCGCGCGACAATCGAGGATGCGCTCAAATCCGGTGAACTGAGATGCGTCGTCGCGACGAGTTCGCTAGAGCTCGGCATCGATATGGGGGACGTCGACCTCGTCATTCAGGTGGCGACGCCGCCGTCGGTTGCGTCGGGACTGCAGCGCGTCGGGCGCGCGGGGCATCAAGTCGGCGAGATCAGCCGCGGCGTGTTCTTTCCGACGCATCGCGCCGACGTCGTCGGAAGCGCCGTCATCGTTCGTCGGATGCGTGCCGGGCTCATTGAGGCGCTCGCGCCGCCCGCCAATCCGCTCGACATTTTGGCACAGCAGACGGTGGCCGCCGCCGCGATGGACGACCTGGACGTCGAGGAGTGGTTTGCGTTGCTGCGCACGACGTTGCCGTTCGCGACGCTGCCACGCAGCCTTTACGAGGCGACGCTCGACATGCTCGCGGGGCGGTATCCGAGCGACGATTTCGCGGAATTGCGGCCGCGCCTCGTGTGGGATCGAACGGCCGGGGTGCTGAGCGGGCGGCCCGGGGCGCAGCGGCTCGCCGTCACGAGCGGTGGCACGATTCCCGACCGGGGGCTCTTCCCCGTCTACCTCGCGGGGCCCGGCACCGAGGCTGCGGAGGCAGAGGCCGGGACCGTCGTTGGTGGCACGGTGGCCGGGGCCGGAGCGGGAAGCGGTGCCGGGGCGCGGCGCGCGCCCATGCGCGTGGGCGAACTCGATGAGGAGATGGTCTATGAGTCGCGCGCGGGGGACGTCATTGCGCTCGGGGCAAGCAGTTGGCGAATCACCGAGATCACTCATGACCGCGTGAGCGTCATCCCAGCGCCGGGGCTGCCGGGCAAGGTGCCGTTCTGGCACGGCGAGGGCGGTGGCCGCGGCGCCGAACTCGGGGAGGCCGTCGGGCAGTTCGTGCGCGAGCTCGGGGCGCGCATCTCTCCCTCGCGCCGCGACGTCGGCGGGGAGACTGGTGCGGCGTTGGGGCTGGCGGATCTGGATGAGTACGCGCGGCAGAATCTCGCGTCGTATATCGCGGAGCAAAAGGCCGCGACGGGCGTGCTGCCCTCGGATCGGGCGCTCGTCATCGAACGCTTTGAGGACGAACTGGGCGATTGGCGGATTGTGCTGCTCTCGCCCTACGGGCTGAAGGTGCATGCGCCGTGGGCGCTCGCGATCGGGGAGCGCGTCGAGGAACGCTACGGCACCGCCGGCGATGTGCAGGCCAGCGACGACGGGATCGTCATGCGGCTGCCGCGCACTGACGAGCCGCCGCAGATCGCCTCGCTTGTGACCTTTGACGCCGATGAGATCGAGGACATCGTCGTGCGCAGGCTCGGCGGATCAGCGCTGTTTGCGTCGCGATTTCGGGAGTGCGCGGCGCGCGCGCTGCTGCTGCCGAGGCGCTATCCGGGCAAGCGGTCGCCGCTGTGGGCCCAGCGTCGGCGCGGCGCCCAACTGCTTGATGTGGCGCGTCAACACAGCGATTTTCCGATCATTTTTGAGACGCTGCGCGAATGCCTGCACGACGTGTACGACGTCGGGGCGCTGGCGCGGTTGCTCACGCGCATTGCGGCGCGGGAGGTTTCCCTCCTGGAGGTCGAAACGCGCGTCGCCTCACCGTTTGCGCAATCGCTGCTGTTCTCTTACGTCGGGCAGTTTTTGTACGAGGGCGATCAGCCGCTTGCCGAACGGAAAGCGGCCGTGCTTGCGCTCGATCCTTCGCTGCTCGACGATCTGCTGGGGCGGGCGCGGCTGCGCGAGCTGTTCGACGCGGACGTCATCGCGCAGGTCGCGGCCGATCTGCAGCGGCTGAGCGAGCAGCGGCGGTTGCCGGCAAGCGCCGAGTCCGTCGCCGACCTGCTGCGGTTACTAGGGCCGCTATCGGCGGACGCGATCGCCGCACGGCTTACTTGGGAGGGGGCCGGCGCAGCGAGCGGAGGCGACGAGGTTCCGTCGGGAGATACCGCGCGGGTGGCAGTACGGGCCTGGATCGAGGAGCTGGTGGCGGCCGGGCGCGCCGTGGCCGTGCGGCTGGCGGGCCAGGAGGTCGTCGTCGCGATCGAGGATGCCGCGCAACTTCGGGACGTGTATGGGGTTGTGCTCCCGCAGGGGATCGCGCGCACGTTCCTCGAGCCGGCCGTGGCGCCGCTGCGGGGCGTCGTCGGACGATATGCGAGAACGCACGGGCCGTTCACGCTCGAGCGGGCCGCCGCGGATCTGGGGCTCGCCGTCGGCGTCGTGGAACATGCGCTCATGGATTTGAAGGACGCCGCGCGCGTGACCGATGGCGAATTTACGCCCGGGGTGAGCGGGACGGAGTGGGTCGATGCGCGGGTGCTGCAGACGATCCGGCGACGGTGTCTTGCGGCGCTGCGAGCCGAGGTCGAGCCCACCTCGCAGCGGGCCTACGCCAAGTTCTTGCCGATGTGGCACCACCTCGCTGCGCCGGGCTCTGGTACCGACGCACTGCTGACCGCGATCGATCAGCTCGCGGGCGTGGCGCTGCCCGCCTCGGCGTGGGAGTCGCTCGTGCTGCCGGCGCGCGTCGCCGATTATGCGCCGCATCTGCTCGATGCTGCGCTCAGCTCTGGCGAGGTGCTCGTCACCGGGGCGGGGCGGCTCGGCGGCGATGATGCGTGGATCGCGTTTCACCTGGCCGAGGCCGCCGATCTCACGCTGACGGAGCCGAATACGGCCGTGGCACCCGGCGTTCAGCAGGCCATCGCCGAGGTGTTGGCGGGCGGCGGCGGTTTTCGGCACGCCGAGATTGCGGCGGCGCTTGCGGAGGCGGGCGTGGCGGCGAGCGGCGAGGAGATCACCGAGGCGCTGTGGGAGTTGTTTTTCGCGGGGCACGTGACGAACGATTCGCTAGCGCCAATTCGCTCGCTGCTGCGGCGCGGCGGAGCACACAAAGCGAAGGCGCCGGCACCCGTGGCGCGCAATTCACTGCGGCGTGGTGCGGGGCGGCTGCGACCCGCGCGGCTGGGGCGCGGGAGCCTCACGACTGTGGCGGTGCGCGGTGCGATGACGGTCGCCTCCGAGCGGGCGGCCGGGCGCTGGTCGCTCGTGCGGCGCGGCGAACTCGAACCCGCCATCCGCGCGGCCGCGACCGCCGAGCTCATGCTCGACCGGCACGGCGTCGTGACACGCGGATCGCTTATCCGCGAGGACGTGCCGGGTGGTTTTGCAGCGCTCTACCGAGTCCTTGCGGCGATGGAGGATGCGGGTGCGGTGCGGCGGGGCCACTTCATCTCCCACCTAGGCGGTGCCCAGTTCGCCGCGGCCAGCACAGTGGATCTGCTGCGCGAGGTGGCTCGTGAACTCGATGACGCGGAAGCGCGGGCGGCGGATTCGGCGCAGGCCGGCAGTGAGGATGCGGGGCCTCGAGTGCTCGCGCTCGCGGCCTCCGATCCGGCCAATGCCTACGGCGCGGCCCTCGCATGGCCCGAAGCGATCAGCCTCGACGAGGACGCCGCGCGCCACCGTCCCGCGCGCCGAGCCGGTGGCGTCGTGCTGCTACGCGAGGGGGACCTGCTAGCCTACGTCGAACGCGGCGGCAAATCGCTCCTCGTCTTTCGCGATGACGAGGCGTCGCTCGCTGATGTTGGGCCTGCGATCGCGTCCGTCGTCGCTGCCGGAGCCCTGTCGCGGGTCACGATTGAGACGGTCGCGGGACTTTCGATTCACGCGCGCCACCCCCTTCCGGAGGAGGTTAAGGCCTCGCTCGCGCAGGCGGGCTTTACCGCGACGCCGAAGGGAATGCGCCTGCGGGCGTGAATGATGCCCGAGGGAGATACCGTCTTACAGACCGCGGCGCGCCTGCACCAGCTGCTCGCGGGTGACATCGTGGTGCGCAGCGAGTTTCGCGTCCCGCAGCTCGCGACGACGGACCTTTCCGGCTGGCTCGTGCGCGAGGCCATTCCCGTCGGCAAACACCTCCTGATTCGGCTGCGCGCACCCGCGGAGGTGTCGTCGAAAGGGGCCAGGCCGACGCGGGACTTCACGCTCCATTCCCACTTGATGATGGATGGGATGTGGCGCTTCCAGGAGGCGAGTTGGCCGCGCCCGCGAGATTTTCGGGTGCGCGCAATGCTCGAAAGCGCACGGGTGCGCGCCTATGCGGAAGACGTCCAGGGATTCGAACTCGTGCCAACGCGCGATGAGGCCTCGCTCATCGGCCATCTCGGCCCGGACCTGCTCAACCCACGTTTTTCTGAGCTCGACGTCGAAGCCAGCGTCGAGCGAATCCTGGCACGGCCGGCGCGCAGTGTGTCGTCGGCATTGATGGATCAGCGAAATCTGGCGGGCATCGGAAATATTTACCGCAACGAGACGATGTTCCTCATCGGGCTGCGCCACGGTGTGCGCGTCGGGGATGTCGCCGCGGAGAAGGTCGAGGAGGCAGTGCGCACGGCCCATCGCTTGCTCGACCTCAATAAGTTCAGGCTGCCGCGCTCCACCACGGGGCTTGCGGCGCGCGGCCGTGACTCGCTATGGGTCTATGTGCGCGGTGGCCGGCCGTGTCGTCGCTGCGGAAAGTGCATCCTCGTCGCGGAGCATGATGATTCGGTCCTGGCGCTGGGTCCGAGCGGTGAGGTGCTGGAGCGCGATGGTCGGCCGCTGAAGCTGCGCTGGGTGTGGTGGTGCCCGAGTTGTCAACGAGGTTGACCCGCCACCGCTAGGGCAGGGGCATAATGAGCGCATGGCGCCCACAGGCACCCCCGCCGAGGAGCCGGCCCGCGACGACGTCGCCCGGTTGCTCGATGCTGCGCGTCGCGGGGAGATTGATTCTCTCGATGAGCTGGCCGCGCAGGCGCATTTCTCGCGCTTCCACCTGTCCCGTCTGCTGAAAAAGCACCTCGGCTTTCCGTTGCGTGATTTTCTCGCGGCGGCGCGGGTGGAGCGGAGTATCGATGGGCTCGTCGACGGGCATAACGTCACGCGCTCGCAGATTGATGCGGGGCACGATTCGCCCTCGAGTTTTCATCGCGCATTTCGTCGTCACACCGGCATGGCGCCCGCAGAGTATCGCAAACAGATGCAGTCGCTTGCGGCTTTCCTTATGCGCCAGCAGAACCGGGATGCGCCGCTGGTGGTGCTTCACCGGCGATTCGTGGCGGGCGAACACCGCTCGGCCCATCCGCTGACGGTTCAGGTCAGCGGCGCGCAGCCGGGCAGCGCGCTCTTCGTCGCCCTGAATCCTGATCCGCTGGTGCGCGACGAGCCAACGTTAGGCATCGCGTTGCTCGGTACGAACACATACAACGTCGATGCGATTCCCGCAGGCAGCTACTACGTCATGGTCGTCGAGGTGCCGCGCAGATCCGATGTGCGGGCCTACTTCCAGATGGCGGGAAATCGTCGCCAACTGCGCCGAGTGCCGGTCCAGTTCCCGCTGACCGAACGAGCGACGGTTGACCTTGAGCTGCGTGAGCGCATCGCCGAGGATCCGCCGATCACCTTGAACCTGCCGCGATTATTCGCGCAAGCGGCCAAAGGCCAGCTCGATCTCGAGGTGAGCAACTCGGGACAAGCGGACGGCCCGGGCACGCCCTAGGTTCGAAGGACCACCACACGTTCAGGAGGTCCATCATGGCCCAGCTCTCGACCTACATCGCCTTCCCGGGCAGCGCCAAGGAAGCGTTCACGCACTATCAGGAGGTCTTCGGCGGAGACCTCACCCTCATCACCTACGCCGATATGCCGCTAATGGAGGGCATGCCCTTCGAACCCGATCCAAATGCCGTCGCGCACGCCCAACTCGACCTGCCGGGTGGAACGATCACGGGCAGTGACGGAATGCCGGGGGAGGAATACGTCGTCAAAGGCAGCAGCTACTCCCTCATGTACGAACTCGACGATGTCGCCAAAGCGCAGAAGCTGATCGATGCGCTCGTCGCTGCGGGCGGCGAGATCAACATGCCCTTCGAGAAGGCGCCGTGGGGTGATACCTACGGTCAGGTCTTCGACAAGTTCGGAGTGATGTGGGCATTTGACGTGCCCGGCAACTAGCCCTGGGATGTCGCGAGTGCCGGGCGTTAGGCGTATCACCTTTCGCCCGGCATCGTCGTGCTAGCCGTCGGCCCGCATTTCGTGGCACAATGATCTGCTGTACCCGGCCCGTACGGCCCCTCTCACCGTGCGAGGACGTGTCCAGGACAACCACCGCTGCTGTGACCCACCAGCAGGGGCGCGCGTCCACCCCGATATTTATCAGGAGTTGACCACACAAGTGGCAGTCAAGATTCGTTTGAAGCGCATGGGCAAGATCCGTGCGCCGTTCTACCGCGTCGTCGTCATGGATTCGCGCACCAAGCGTGATGGCCGTGCGATCGAAGAGATCGGCAAGTACCACCCGACCCGCGAGCCTTCCGTCATCGAGATCGATTCGGAGCGCGCGCAGTACTGGCTTTCCGTTGGTGCGCAGCCGACGGACCAGGTCGAGAAGCTGCTGAAGCTCACCGGCGACTGGCAGAAGTTCAAGGGCGAGAAGGACACCGAAAGCAAGGTCCGGACCGCTGAGGACGTCAGCGAGGAAGAAACTCGCGCCGCCATCAAGGCCGCCGAGGAAGAAGCCGAGAAGCGTAAGGCTGCTGCCTCCGCCAAGAAGGCTGAAGAAGAAGCCGCCTCCGCTGAGTCCGCCGATTCCGCCGAGTCTGCTGACTCCCCGGAGTCCGCTGACTCGCCTGAGTCCGCTGACTCGCCTGAGTCCGCTGAGTAATCATGCTGGCTGAAGCACTGGACCACCTGGTTCGCGGAATCGTCGACAACCCGGACGATGTCCGGGTCAACACCCGGCGGCTGCGTCGAGGAGAACTCCTCGAAGTGCACGTCAACCCGGAAGACCTCGGCCGCGTGATCGGACGCTCCGGACGCACCGCGAAGGCGCTGCGTACCGTCGTCGGTTCGCTGTCAGAGGATCAGGTCCGCATTGACGTCGTCGATACCGACCGCCGCTAACTAGCTGACACGCCCGGCCCACATGGGCCGGGTTTGTCATATCTGAAAGGACCATCATGCGTCTTGCCGTAGCAACGATCGCCTCGGCCGTCGGGCTTAAAGGCCACGTGCGGCTGAAGGTCGCGACCGATGATCCCGCAGCGCGGTTCGTTCCCGGCGCGCTCCTGCTCACCGATGAGGGCGAACTGACCGTCGCGGATGTGCGCAGCGACGGCAAGTCGTGGCAGGTGGCCTTTGAGGGGCACGAGGACCGCACGGCGGCCGAGGCGCTGCGCGATGTCCGGCTGTACATCGAAACCGATGACGAAGACGCCTACGAGGACGAGTTTTTCCATCACGAACTGCTCGGGCTGCCGGTGGTTGATACGGCCGGCCGCGAACTCGGCTCGGTCAAACGGATCCAAGCGATGCCGGGCCACGACCTCATCATCGTTGAGACCGCCCGCGGCGAGGTCATGGTCCCCTTCGTCAGCGAACTGGTGCCCGAGGTAACGCAGAGCGGCGTCGTCGTCGATCCGCCCGGGGGCTTGTTTGATGATGACGCGGAAGAAGTCCGGCCGTGAAGATCGACGTCGTCACGATCTTTCCCGACTATCTCGCGGCGCTGGATCTCTCCCTCATTGGCAAGGCCCGCCAGCGGGGACTGATCGAGCTCGCGGTCCACGACCTGCGCGGCTGGACGAGCGATAAGCACCGCACCGTCGACGACACCCCGGCCGGCGGCGGCGCGGGGATGGTCATGCGCCCGGACGTGTGGGGGCAGGCGCTCGATGAGGTACTGACCGACGACGCGGTCTTGCTCGTGCCCACGCCTGCTGGCGAGGTTTTCGACCAGCGCCTGGCCGAGGACCTCGCGCGCGAGAACCATCTCGTGTTCGCCTGCGGACGTTACGAAGGCATCGATGCACGCGTCGCGCAGTCCTACGGGCAGCGGGTGCGCGTCGTCGAGTTTTCGATCGGTGACTACGTCTTAAACGGGGGCGAGGTCGCGGCTCTCGTCGCGATTGAGGCGATTGGTCGGCTAGCGCCCGGCGTCGTCGGCAACCCAGAATCCCTGGTGGAAGAGTCCCACGGTGCTGCCGGCCTGCTCGAATACCCCGTCTACACCCGCCCCGTGAGTTGGCGCGGCGAGGACATCCCCGAGGTCCTGCTCAGCGGCGACCATGCAAAGATCCGGCAGTGGCGGCGAGCGCAAGCGCTCCTGCGTACCGCGCAGCGTCGGCCAGACATGCTGATCGAGCGCGACGAGCCCCTGTCGATGGCCGATCGGCTCACGCTCGTGCGCGCCGGCTTCGTTGTCCTTGGGGGAGAGGTCCTGCCGTGTGAGATTCGCGAGGCGACGACGGCGGACGCGGTGGCCGTCGCGGAGCTTGCTCGCCGTACGTTCCCGGACGCCTGCCCACCGGAGCTCGGCCCGCAAGCGATCGCGGAGTTCATCGAGACGTACTTGACGCCAGAAAAGTTCGCGCACTACCTGGCCGACCCACAGCGACGAATCTGGCTCGCCAGCGCCGGCGGCCAGCTGCATGCCTACTGCATGGTCATCTTCGGGCTGCGCCCAGAAGACGAAGAGGGCGCGCGCGAGGTCCGTCACCGCCTGCCGAAGGGGCGGATTGCCGAAGTCTCTAAGTTCTACGTCGATCGTGCCGCCCGCGGCACGGGTCTAGCGCGCGCCTTGATGGATCGCGTCATGCGCGATGTCGCGAGCGCGAGCCCGACGGTGCGCGGGCTGTGGCTCGGAACCAATCGCTCCAATGTTCGCGCCATCACGTTCTATGAGCGCTGCGGTTGGAAAGTCACCGGATCTCGGACGTTCGATGTCGGAGGCGAGCCCCAAGACGATGTCATCATCACAGTTCCGAAGCTGGCAAAATACGCGAGGCCTGTGGCAGACTAGTGCGGTCATGTGCCTCGCGCGGCCACCTGCCACAGGGGGCGGTCGAAGTTCGGTGGCACACCACAAACCACCCGGCAACAACCGTTGCCCCGATATGCGCGCGCGACCTGTGGCGCGAGCGGGAAGAGAACAATCATGCAGAAGCTGGATGCCCTCGACAAGAAGTCGATGCGCGACGACGTGCCGGATTTCCGTGCCGGCGACACCGTCAAGGTCCACGTGAAGGTTATCGAAGGTAGCCGTTCGCGTATCCAGGTCTTCCAGGGCACCGTCCTGGCCCGTCAGGGTGGCGGTGTTCGCGAGACGTTCACCGTCCGCAAGGTGAGCTTTGGTGTTGGAGTTGAGCGTACGTTCCCGCTGCACGCTCCGACGATCGACCACATCGAGGTCGTGGCCCGTGGCGCCGTGCGCCGCGCCAAGCTCTACTACCTGCGCGATCGTCACGGCAAGTCCGCCAAGATCAAGGAAAAGCGCTAAGTCGTTTTTCACACCTCAGCTTCGGCCCGGCAGCACCTGCCGGGCCGATGTCTTTACTCGTGCGAGAATGCAGTAAGGTCAGTAACTGACGTTTTCCGAAAGAGGACTCCATGGCATCTGAACCTCGCATTACGCGGAGGACCATCCGACCGCGTGGCGAGACGGAAGATACGATGCCGCCCAGTATCGAACCGAAAAAGCCCGCCAAGCACCTCTCTCCGCGCGCGATCGCGCAAGAGGGCTTCGGCACGTGGCTCAAGGAAACCGCGCTGATCGTCGTCATCGCGCTCGTGCTGTCCTTCCTCGTCAAGACCTTCCTCGTCCAGGCCTTCTTTATCCCCAGCGCCTCGATGCAAGACACGCTGCGGATCGGCGACCGGATCCTTGTGAACAAGGCCGTGGGAAGCGACGATATCTCCCGGGGCGACGTCGTCGTCTTTAAAGATCCGGGCGGCTGGCTGCCACCGATGATGGAAGAGCCGTCGGCGATCAAACGCTTCGGCAAAGATGCCTTGACCGCGATTGGCATCCTGCCTGCCGATGCGGGCGAACACCTCATCAAGCGCGTCATCGGGCTGCCGGGTGACACCGTGGAGTGTTGCGATGCGCAGGGCCGGATCAAGGTCAATGGCGAGAGCATCGATGAGCCCTATCTCAAACCCGGCGTGAGCCCCTCGGATATCGAGTTCTCCGTCAAGGTCCCCGACGGCAGCGTCTGGCTGATGGGCGATAACCGCTCCAATTCACGTGATTCACGCGCACACATCGGGCTGCCAGGGGGCGGCTTCGTCTCCCTCGATCACGTGCTCGGCCGCGCGTTTGTCATCATGTGGCCCTACGACCACTGGACGTCGCTCGGCCATGGATCCAAGGCCTTTGACAATGTCCCAGCTCCGTAGCGCGACGCGCGACCTGGAAACCGAGCTCCTGGCGGGTGCACGCTGGGTGATCGGGATCGATGAGGTCGGGCGGGGCGCGCTCGCCGGGCCGGTAAGCGTCGGCGTGTGCGTCGTCGACGCTGACACGAGACGCCCGCCGGAAGGGCTAACCGACTCCAAGTTGCTGACCCCCACCCGCCGGGAGGCGATGGTGGCAGAGCTCGCCTCGTGGGGTGCAGCGCGAGCCGTCGGGCATGCCTCGCCGGCCGAGATCGATGCCGTCGGGATCATCGCGGCACTCAGGCTTGCCGCGCTGCGGGCGCTCGCCGTCGCCGCCCAAGGCCTCGGTGGGGAAGATGCGTGTGCCGCCGCCTGCGCCATCATTTTGGATGGGAGCCACAACTGGCTCGTGCCGACGCTCGATCTCTTCACGCCCACTGAGACGCATGCCTGGTGCCATGCACCCGTGACGATGCAGGTCAAGGCCGATCAGCAGTGCGCCGTCGTCGCGGCTGCATCGGTGCTCGCCAAAGTCGAGCGTGATCGGATCATGGTGGAATACCCCGACCCGGGCTACGGCTTTGCCGCGCACAAGGGCTATGCCGCCGCGGTGCACCGGGAGGCACTGCAGCGGCTCGGGCCGAGCGATTTTCATCGGCGCAGGTGGCGCCTGCTGCCAACCCCCTAACGCGGCGCGGGTGTTCACCCGGTGGCGAACAGCGCCAGACAAACGACTGCGCGCGGGCAGTCAACGCGGCATGATGGCAGAGTGAGTGCCGATGATCTGGAAAATTACGAGACCGAGCTCGAGCTTGATCTCTACCGCGAATACCGCGATGTTGTCTCCCTGTTTAGCTATGTCGTGGAAACTGAGCGACGGTTCTACCTCGCCAACGAGGTCGAGCTCAAGCCACGCAGCGCGGGGGGCGAGGTTTTCTTCGAACTCACGTTGACCGACGTCTGGGTGTGGGACGTGTACCGGTCGGCCCGCTTCGTTGCGAAGGTCAACATTGTGACGTTCAAGGACGTCAACATCGAAGAGCTCACCAAACCCGACATGACGATCTAGCTCGCCGGCACTATCCACAAGCGCGCGATTGGTGCGCAAAGGCCGGCTGAGGACACACCGCGTTGCCAGCTGAGGCGCAATGCCTGGTGGGCTGTGCTCCATGAGCACCCACAATCAACGCCTCGGAACCTACGGCGAGGACACCGCCGCCGCCTACCTCGTCTCCCACGGCTATCAGATCATCGATCGCAACTGGCGATGCGCTGCCGGGGAAGTCGATATCGTCGCGAAAGCCAGCGGCGGCCCGATCTGCCTCGTCGAAGTCAAGACGCGATCAACCTTTGCTTACGGCCACCCGGCTGAATCAATCACGCGCGCCAAAATCGCGCGAATGCGTCAGGTCGCGGGCTATTGGCGACGGGAAAAGGGCGGACCGCACCCGGTTCGGCTGGACCTCATTTGCGTTGACGCCTCCGGCACCACACCCCAGGTGTGGCACCTGGAAGGAGCGGACCGGTGAAGCTCGCCCGCACGCTCGCTGTCAGCCTGAGCGGCCTCGTCGGCGATGTCGTGACGGTCGAGGCGCACCTCGCGACACACATCCCGCGCTTCACCCTCGTCGGGCTGCCCGACGCATCGCTTGCCGAGGCGAAGGATCGGGTGCGTGCAGCGATCGAATCCTGCGGACGCATCCTGCCACCGCAGCGCATCACCGTGAACCTGCAGCCCGCCTCGCTGCCGAAGACCGGATCCGGGTTCGACCTCGCGATCGCGATCGCCGTGCTCGTTGCGAACGAACCTGCCGCCTATCGGCCCTCCATTACCGACGTCGTCCACATCGGCGAACTCGGCCTCGATGGCGCGATCCTGCCGGTGCGTGGCGTCCTGCCAGCAGTGCAAGCCGCCAAGGCAGCCGGCTACCGCGCGGTCGTGACGAGCCGCGCGAATGAGGCCGAGGCCAGGCTCGTACCCGAAATGGATGTGCTCGCCTTCGATCACCTGTCCCACCTGCTGCACCACTACGCGCTCGAGTGCACCGTGACGCCCATGCCGGTGATCAGCCAGCTGGCTATCCCTGCCGACGATCCGCCCGCCGCGGCACTGGACTTTTCTGACGTCACCGGTCAAGACGATGCCAAACACGCCCTCGAAGTCGCCGCGGCGGGTGGTCACCACGTCCTCCTCATGGGCCCGCCCGGCACCGGCAAGACGATGCTCGCCTCCCGGCTCCCGACGATCCTGCCGCCCCTTGACGACGACGTCGCTGTCGCGGTCTCCTCAGTGCATTCCGTGCTGGGGACGTTCAGCGGCACCGAACTCGTCCGAACGCCGCCGTTTGTGGCGCCCCACCACTCCGCCTCGCGGGCCTCGCTCGTTGGCGGGGGAGCCCGCATCGCGCGCCCCGGCGCGATCTCCCAGGCGCACGGCGGGGTCCTGTTCCTCGACGAAGCCCCCGAGTTCGGTGCCGCCAATCTTCAGCTTCTGCGTCAGCCGCTCGAATCGGGCGAGATATCGATCCACCGCTCGCAATCGGTGGCGACCTACCCGGCGCGCTTCCAACTCGTCTTGGCGGCGAACCCGTGCCCGTGTGGCAACGGCCATGGCAAGGGTGCTCGCTGCCGGTGCACGCCACTGCAGAAGCGTCGCTACCTCGAGGCGCTGTCGGGCCCACTGCTCGATCGCATCGATATTCGCAGCTACGTCATGGCACCCTCGACGTCCCGCCCCGTCGCAGGCACCGAAACAAGCGTCATGATCGCGCAGCGCGTCGCCAATGCTAGGAACCGGCAGGCCGAGCGGTGGCGCGACTACCCGTTCTCGCTGAACGCTCATGTGCCAGCGAAGATCCTGCGGGGTGCCGACTCTCCGTTTCCCGCCTCGACTCGCACAATGCTCGATCCGTATCTCGCGCGCGGCCACATCACGTTGCGCGGGCTTGATCGTATCCTTCGCCTCGCGCTCACCCTGGCGGATCTGCGCGGGGCAGCGCCCACGCGCGATGACATTTCAACGGCCCTACTGCTTCGTATCGGAGACGACCATGCTCACGTGGCGTAACTATTCCCACCCCGTCCGAATGGCCTATGCCGCATGGTCGGCGCTGACCGAAAGCGGCGACGGTGATGCCCACCGCCTCATCGCCCGGCACGGACCCATTGAGGCACTCAACCTCGTGGGCAGCGCGATCGCGGGCAGCACCGAGAACGCCATTCCCGGCAAAGCGGTGCAACGCTGGGCGCCGCGCATCGCGGCTCTCCATCTCGACGAACTTGTTGACCGCCACCTGAGCTACGGCGGCTTCCTGCTCACGCCCGACGATGATGCCTGGCCGAGACCCTTTGCTGACCTGGGCGACCGCGCCCCGTTTGCGCTGTGGGTTCGCGGCAAGAACCTCGCGACGCTCATGAGCGCGGCGCCGCACGTCTCGATCGTTGGAGCGCGCGCCGCCACCACGTACGGGCTGCACATGGCAACGGAGCTCGCCTCGCACCTGGCAACTCTTGGCCACACGATCGTCTCCGGAGGCGCCTTCGGGATCGATGGGGCTGCGCACCGCGGCGCGCTCGCCGTCGATGGCCCTACCGTCGCGATCCTTGCGGGAGGTCCCGACAGGTTCTATCCGGCAGCGCATACATCCCTGCTGGAAGCAATCGAAAGCCGCGGGCTGATCATCAGTGAACACCCGCCCGGCCGCGCGCCCTCGCGGTTCCGGTTCCTGGAACGCAATCGCCTCATCGCCGCCCTCGGGGCGGTCACGATCGTCGTGCAGGCGGCATTGCGTAGCGGCGCCCTGCGCACAGCTCGCGACGCTAGCGAACTTGGACGCCACGTCGCGGCCATTCCTGGCCCGGTCACCGATATGGCGAGCGCCGGCTGCCACGAGGCGATTCGCTCCCAGCTGGCGGTGCTCGTGACCGATGCCGACGAGGTCCGCGAGCTCATCGCACCGATCGGCACCCACGATGCCACGAAGGTATCCGAGCAAGCTGGCCTCCTCGATGGACTCGAGCCCCACGAGGCCAAGGTGCTCGATGTACTCCCGCCCCGCGGCAGCTACGAGCTCACCCGCGTTGCCGAAGAAAGTGCGCTGTCCATCGAGGACGCTCGCGCGGCCCTCGGCATGCTGACGCTGACCGGAAAAGTCGAACAGGTGGGCCATGCATTCCGACGTTCGTGAGGAGGCCGTGGCACGATTGAGGGCATGGCCCCGGTCCTTTCTCGCTACGCTGACTTCTTGCGCTATGAGCGCGACGTCAGCGAGAACACCGTGCGCGCCTACCTCTCCGATGTGCGCTCGCTCCTGATATTTGCGGCGCCGGATTCCACGACGGCGGCAGCACTGAAGGATTCGTCCCCCGAATCGCTCGAACCCTTCGCCTTCACCCTCACGACGCTGCGCGGCTGGCTCGCGACACTTGCCGCAGAGGGGGAGTCACGCGCATCGCTAGCGCGCCGCACCTCCGCCATAAAGCAGTTCTTCTCCTGGGCCGCCAATGTCTCGCTCATCGAATCGAACCCGGCGCTCCGTCTCGTCGCTCCCAAACGTGACTCCCGGTTGCCGACGGTCCTTCGAGAAGACGAAGTCTCGACGCTGCTCGCACTCGCCAACGAGGAAGCATCCGATGACGATCCCATAAAGATCCGGGACGCCGCGATCTTTGAGCTCATCTATGCGGCGGGAATGCGCGTCAGTGAAGCGGCCGAGTTGCCACTGCATGCAATCGACCGGTCCCGGCTCGTTGTCACCGTCACCGGTAAAGGCCGCAAGACCCGCACGGTGCCGATCGGACGACCCGCGCTACAAGCGATCGACCGCTGGCTTGCCGTCCGAGCGGACATCGCTTCGAACGATGCCACGACGCTCTTCGTCGGTGCACGTGGCGGGCGCCTTGACCCGCGAACCATTCGAGCGGCGTTGCATCGCCTCGCCACCCGCGCTGGCGTGCGCGATATTGCGCCGCACGGCCTGCGGCACTCGGCCGCAACCCACGTCCTCGACGGGGGAGCAGACCTGCGCACGGTCCAAGAGCTACTGGGCCACTCCTCGCTCTCAACGACGCAGCGCTACACCCACGTGACGAAAGATAAGCTCCGAGCCGCGTTCGAGCAGGCCCATCCCCGCGCTTAGTCGCGATCAGGCACGAGCCGGTAGCGCAGCGGCTGGAGCAGCAGCAGCGGGTCGATGTATTGCTCGGATCGCCCGGTGCCGTATTTCGCGCCCCAATGCAGGCAGGAAGCGCCCTCGCAGTGGCCGGACAGTAGCTCGCCGATCACTTCGCCGCGGGCGACGACGTCCCCTACGCTCACGAGGGCCTGAACGGGCTCGTACGTCGTGCGCAGCCCGCCCGCGTGTTCCAGCGCCACGACGGGCTTGCCGCCGACCTTGCCCGCGAAGGCGACCCGGCCCGCCCCCGCAGCTCGAACAGGCGAGCCCACTCCAGCCTCCAGATCAACACCGCGGTGTCCGCTCTGCCAGCGCTGGGTGGGCAGATCGAAGGCGCGCAGCACCGCTACAGGCCCTCCGGTCGGCCAGTCGAAGTCAAGATCGCTCGGCTCCGGTGTCCGCGTGGCTGCAGCGCCCGGGGAAAACAGCAGCACCACCATGGTGATCGCCAAAAGCCCTGCCGCACGTACTCGTCGATTCATGGCCCCACCGTGCACCGCGACATGGCACTCCATGAGTTTCGTCATCGTCGCATCGCTAGGCCAGGCGCCCCCGGCCACCATGTGGATTGCGACAGCCGCCGCATGTGGGCAACCTCGCCGCAGGATCGGCGCACTCGTCGTGGCTCGACGCCGCGCAATCAGGTAAACTCACGCGTGGCAACGTGTGGAAACTCTTCTGCTCGTTGACTATCGCGTGCGTGGAAAACCTCGCCCGGCATCGGTCCCCCTGGGGCGCCCGGCGAACCGCGCACTAGGACTATCAACCGAAATCAGGGTAGCTACGCTGCCCGAAATATCGCAGGCAACCGTCTGCGGGAAGGAAGCGTCATGGCCGTCGTAACCATGCGCCAGCTGCTGGAGTCCGGCGTCCACTTCGGACACCAGACCCGTCGCTGGAACCCCAAGATGAAGCGTTTCATCCTCACGGAACGCAATGGCATCTACATCATCGATCTGCAGCAGTCGCTGACCGACATTGATCGCGCCTACGACTTTGTTAAGGAAACCGTCGCCCACGGCGGCACCATTCTGTTCGTTGGCACCAAGAAGCAGGCCCAGGAAGCCGTGGCCGAGCAGGCCCAGCGCGTGGGCATGCCGTTCGTCAACCAGCGCTGGCTCGGTGGCATGCTCACCAACTTCGGCACCGTCCACAAGCGCCTGCAGCGCCTGAAGGAACTTGAGCAGGTCGACTTCGATGACGTTGCCGGCTCCGGCCTGACGAAGAAGGAACTGCTCATGCAGTCCCGCGAGAAGGACAAGCTCTCGCGCACCCTCGGCGGCATCCGCGACATGGCCAAGGTCCCCTCGGCCGTGTGGATCGTGGACACCAACAAGGAACACCTCGCCGTCGCTGAGGCCAAGAAGCTCAACATTCCGATCGTCGCGATCCTCGACACCAACTGTGATCCCGACGAGGTCGACTACGGCATCCCGGGCAACGACGACGCGATCCGCTCCGTCGCCGTGCTCACCCGCGTCATCGCCGATGCCGCTGCCGAAGGCCTCGTGACCCGCCACGGCGGCTCCACCGGCGAAGCCGGCGAGGGCGAAGCACTGGCCGAGTGGGAGCGCGAGATGCTCGAAGGCTCCGGCGAGGACAAGACCGCCACCGAGGCCGACGAGTCGGCCGAAGCGGCCGAGCAGGCCCAAGCCTCGACGACGGAAGAGTCCGCAGTCGAGACCGCCACTCCCGAGTCGACCCCGGCCGGTGACGTGGACCAGGAGACCACCTCGGAGACCGTCGTCGAAGGCGACAAGTCCGAGACCACCGACAACGCCTAAGGAGAACCATCCATGGCTAACTACACCGCTGCTGACATCAAGGCGCTGCGCGAAAAGACCGGCGCCGGCATGCTCGACGTGAAGAAGGCTCTCGACGAGGCTGACGGCGATGCCGAAAAAGCTCACGAGATCATCCGTGTCAAGGGGCTGAAGGGCATCGCCAAGCGCGAGGGCCGTTCCACCTCCGAGGGCATCATTGCCACCGACGTGCGCCCCGGCGACGGCGGTCAGGTCGGCACGATGATCGAGATCAACTGCGAGACCGACTTCGTTGCCAAGTCCGGCCCGTTCATCGAGATCGCCGACAAGGCCGTCGCATACGCGGCCGAGCACGGCATTGCGACGCCGGAAGAGCTGCTGAACTCCGACTTCGGCCAGACCTTCACCGACGCCACCGCGCCGCTCGGTGAGAAGATCGTCATCCGCCGCATCGCGTCGGTCACCGGCGAGAACGTCGAGGTCTACCTGCACCGCACCGCCAAGGACCTGCCGCCGCAGGTTGGCGTGCTCGTCGCCTCCGACGCCGCTGGCGCCGAGGTTGCCCGCGACGTCGCGATGCACATCGCGGCTTACTCGCCGAACTTCCTGTCCCGCGACGAGGTTCCCACCGAAACTGTCGAGGACGAGCGTCGTATCGCCGAGGAAACCGCGAAGAACGAAGGCAAGCCCGAGCAGGCGCTGCCGAAGATCGTGGAAGGCCGCATGAACGGCTTCTTCAAGGAGAACTGCCTGCTGGACCAGGCCTTCGCCCGCGATCCGAAGCAGACCGTCGGCCAGATCGTGTCCGCCACCGGCGGCACCATCACCGGCTTCGCTCGCTTCCGCGTCGGCGCCTAATGTCGCCCCGGCCCCGCTTCGCACTGCGCGAGGCGGGGCCGGCCCGTAACCACCACCCACCACCTGCAAACGAGGAATGATGTCCGAAAAGCCCCGTCGTGTCCTGCTCAAACTCTCCGGCGAAGTCTTCGGCGGCGGCACTCTCGGATTGGACATCGACGTCCTGAACCTCATTGCCTCCCAAATTCACGACGCCGTCACCGAAGGCGTCCAGGTCGCCTGCGTCGTTGGCGGCGGCAACTTCTTCCGCGGCGCCGAACTGTCCAGCCGCGGCTTTGACCGCGCCCGCGCGGACTACATGGGCATGCTCGGCACCGTCATCAACGCACTCGCGCTGCAAGACGCCATCGAGCAGGCCGGCACCCGCACCCGCGTGCAAACCGCCATCACCATGGGCCAGGTCGCCGAGCCCTACATTCCGCTGCGCGCCATTCGCCACATGGAAAAGGGCCGCGTCGTCGTCTTCGGCGCCGGCGCCGGCATGCCCTATTTCTCGACGGATACCGTCTCCGCGCAGCGCGCCCTGGAGACGAACTGCGATGAGCTGCTCGTCGGCAAATCTGGCGTCGACGGCGTCTACACGGCCGACCCGAAGGTCGACCCGAACGCAGAAAAACTCGATTTCGTCACCTACCACGACGCCCTTGCCAAGGGGCTGAAGGTCGTCGACGCGACGGCCTTCTCGCTGTGCATGGACAACGGCCTGAACATGCGCGTGTTCGGCATGAGCGAGCCCGGCAATGTCGCGCGGGCGCTTCGAGGTGACACAATAGGAACATTGGTTAGCGCCTCCTAGCGGCGCCGCCGGTAGCGAGATACCCCCTGTAAGGAGCACAAGTGATCGACGATATTCTCCTCGAAGCCGAGGAGCAGATGGGCAAGGCCGTGGACTTCACGCGCGAAGAGTTCGGCAATATCCGCACCGGCCGCGCCAACGCCGCCATGTTCGAATCGATCCTGGTGGACTACTACGGCGCGCCGACCCCGCTGCAGCAGCTCGCGGGCCTGACGATTCCCGAGGCCCGCATGGTCCTCATCAACCCCTACGACCGCGGCGCCACCGACGCCATCGTGCGGGCGCTGCGCGAATCAGACCTGGGCGTCAACCCCACGGACGACGGCCAGCACATCCGCGTCGCGCTGCCGATCCTGACCGAAGAGCGCCGCAAGGAGTACGTCAAGCTCGCCAAGACGAAGGCCGAGGACGCCCGCATCTCCGTGCGCCACGAACGCCGCAAGGCGATGGACGCCCTGAACAAGCTGAAGAAGGACGGCGACGAAGGTGAAGACGCCGTCGAACGCGGCGAAAAGGAGCTGGAAGGGCTGACCAAGAAGTACGTCGAGCTCATCGACGAGCTGCTGGACGCCAAGGAAACCGACCTCCTCGAAATCTAAGTGCGCCATAGCGAAGAATCCGATACTCGCGAGGTCCTCGACCGGCTGCGGGAGGCTCGACGTCGGGCGTCAAGCGCGCTCGTTGAGCCCGCCCCGCCCACCCCAACGGATCCGCCGACGACCCACGGCCGGGCCGGTCGCGATCTAACCGCCGCCATCGGCGTCGGCATCGGCCTCGCGCTGGTGCTCGTCGCCTCGCTGCTCTACGACATCCGTATCTTCGTCGGCCTCGTCGCCCTCGTCATCGGCGCGGGCATGTGGGAACTCGCGCGCGCCGTGCGCCTGTCCAACATTCGCATCCCGCTCGAACCACTGTGGGTGGGCGGCGCCGGCATGATGATCTCCGCGTGGGTCGGCGGCCCATCGGCGCTGCTCATGGCCTTCGCCCTGACCTGCGGCGCGGTCTTCGTCTGGCGCGTCGTCGAAGGTGGGGGACTGGCAGCCGTGCGCGATGCCTCCACGGCGATGTTCGTCGCGGCCTATCTGCCTTTTTTGGCCTCCTTCGCCGTCCTTTTGGCGCGGCGGCCCGACGGCGCGTGGGCGGTGCTGACCTTCGTCGCGATCGTCGTCGCCTCAGATACCGGCGGCTATGTCGCGGGCGTGCTGTTTGGCAAGCACCCGATGAGTCCGTCGATCTCGCCGAAGAAGTCCTGGGAGGGGTTTGCCGGCTCAATCACGCTTGCCACGGCGATCGCCATTGTCTGCGCGCACTTTGCGCTCGGCCTGCCGTGGTGGACCGGCGTGCTGCTCGGCGTGCTCGGGGTGTTGACGGGAACCGTCGGCGATCTCGCCGAATCGCTCATCAAACGCGACCTCGGCCTGAAAGACATGGGCACGATCCTGCCCGGGCACGGCGGCATCATGGATCGCCTCGACTCCCTGCTCGTGACCGTACCCGTGATCTACCTCGTCTTGGAGGCCGTCGCATGACATCCGAACCGACCGGCGCGCCCGTTGAGTCGCTCGACCCGGCCCTGCGCCTGCCGCTGACCTTCACCGCGCCGCGTCGCGGCAAACCGCCCAAGCACCTAGCGGACCTCACGCGCGCCGAACGCCGCGAACTCGTGAGCGGAGCCGGGCTGCCCGCCTTCCGCGCCGATCAGCTCTCGCGCCACTACTTCACGCACTTCACGCGCGAGCCGGGCGACATGACCGACATTCCCGCGAGCCAGCGCGAATCGCTCACCTCGCTGCTGCTGCCCGAACTCGTCAGCAAGGTCACCGATATCACCGCCGACGGTGGCGCCACCATCAAATCGCTGTGGCAGCTCTTCGACGGGGTGCGCGTCGAATCCGTCCTCATGGGCTATGAGAATCGCACGACGCTGTGCATCTCCTCGCAGGCCGGCTGCGGCATGGCCTGCCCGTTTTGCGCCACCGGCCAGATGGGCCTGACGCGCAACCTATCAACCGCCGAAATCATCGAGCAGGTGCGGATCGCGGCGGCAATGAGCCGAAACGGCGCGCTCGCAACGGGTCCGGCCCGCATGTCGAACATCGTCTTCATGGGCATGGGCGAACCGCTCGCGAACTATCGCGCCGTCATCGGCGCCGTGCGCCGCCTCGTGGATGAATCGCCCGAGGGTTTTGGCCTGTCCGCGCGCCACGTCACCGTCTCGACCGTCGGCCTCGTGCCCGCTATCAATAAGCTCGCGGCCGAGGGCATCCCCGTCACGCTCGCCGTCTCACTGCACGCACCCGACGACGAGCTGCGCGACAACCTCATTCCCGTGAACTCACGGTGGAAAGTCGGCGAGCTACTCGATGCCGCGCGCGCCTATTTCCGCGCGACGGGCCGCCGCGTCTCGATCGAATACGCCCTCATTAAGGACATCAACGACCAGGCGTTTCGCGCCCAATTGCTCGCCGATGAGCTCAACGCGCGCGGCCACGGCTGGGCGCACGTCAACCCCATCCCGCTCAACCCCACGCCCGGCTCGATGTGGACGGCCGCGAGCGAGCAGGCGACCCGGACCTTCGTCGACACGCTGCGTTGGGCCGGAATTCACACGAGCGTGCGAGATACTCGAGGCAGCGACATAGACGGCGCGTGCGGCCAGCTCGCGACCGAGGTGCTGAAAGGGGCACAGTCATGAGCAAGGACATGTTTCCGCGCGAGTCTCGCTTCAGCGAGGGATACGACATCGAGCAGGTCGAGGAATTCTTCACCCGGGCTCGCGATTCCTACGAGGCGGATGCTGGCACGCGCTCGATGAGCGATCAGGACGTGCGCAACATCGCCTTTGAACAGGTGCGCGGCGGCTACCGGTTCGCTGCCGTCGACGCGGCCCTGGACCGCCTCGAGGTCGCCTTCGTCAAACGCCGCCGCGCGGACTTCATCGCCGCCAACGGCCAGGATGCCTGGATGGACCACATTGCCGAGCTCGCCAAGACGCTCTACCCGCGCCTGCAGCGCCCCGCCGGGGAGCGCTTCGCCGACGCCGAGGGCAGCGGCTATGCCAAAAAGGACGTCGATGAGCTGATGGAGACGCTCGTGTCCTATTTCGACGACGGCGCTGACCTCACGAGCCACGACATTCGACACGCGGACTTTCCCGCCGCCCGCGGCTCGAAGGCCTACAGCGAGAACGTCGTCGACGCCTATCTCGATCGGGTCGCCGAAGTCCTGCTGGCGGTCGAGTAGTGGCTGCCCTCTTCATCCTCGGGGCGACGGGATCGATCGGCACGCAGGCGCTGGATGTCGCCCGCGCCGAGCAGATGAGCGTTGCGGGCCTAGCCGCCGGCGGCGCGAACCTTGAGCTGCTCGTCGCCCAGACGGCCGAATTCACGCCTGAGGTAATCGCGATCGCCGATGAGCGCGGCGAGGCTGAGCTGCGCTCGCGGCTGGCCGAGGCCGGCGCCGGCCGTACCTTCGCCGCTCCCGATATCCTCATCGGCGCGGCCGCCGCCGCCGAGCTCGCGGGTCGCGCCCAAAGCGAGGACACCGTGCTCAACGGCATCACGGGCTCGATCGGCCTGCCCGCCACGCTGTCGGCCCTTGCCACCGGCGCCCGCCTCGCGCTTGCCAACAAGGAGTCGCTCGTCGTCGGCGGCGCCCTCGTCGCCGAAGCCATGACGCGCCCAGGCCAGATCGTGCCCGTCGACTCCGAGCACTCCGCGATGTTCCAGGCGCTCGCCGCCGGCACGCACCACCGGGGCCTGTGCAGCGAGAACCTCGACGGCGAGTCCAACGTCGCGCGCCTCGTCCTGACCGCCTCGGGCGGGCCCTTCCGCGGCAAGACCCGCGCCGAGCTCGGCGACGTCACCCCCGAGCAGGCGCTCGCCCACCCCACGTGGGACATGGGCCCCGTCGTGACGATCAACTCCTCCACCCTCATGAACAAGGGCCTGGAGCTCATCGAAGCCCAGCTCCTGTTTGACGTCGACGCCGCGAATATCGACGTCATCGTCCACCCGCAATCGATCGTCCACTCCATGGTGACCTTCGTCGACGGCTCGACGATCGCCCAGACCTCCCCGCCCAACATGCGCCTGCCGATCGCGCTCGCCCTGACCTGGCCGCAGCGCACCTACCCGGCGCCCGCCTGCCAGTGGGATGCGCCAACGAACTGGACCTTTGAGCCCGTGGACACCGAAACCTTCCCCGCGACCGAACTCGCGCGCGCCGCCGTCGCCGCATCCCCCACGCACCCGGCCGTGCTCAACGCCGCCAATGAGGCGTGCGTCGCACAGTTCCTTTCCGGGAACATCGCCTACCTCGCGATCGTTGATACCGTCAGCGAGGTGCTGGCCGCCCACCGGTGGGATTCCGGTAGGACGCCAAGCCTCGACGACCTCGCCGAGCTCGATGCCTGGGCCCGGCGCGAAGCGAGCGAAAGGTTGAGCGCGTGTCATACCTGATCGGTATCGGGTTACTGATCGTTGGACTCCTCGTGTCCATCGCGCTGCACGAGGTCGGCCACATGTGGCCGGCGAAGAAGTTCGGCGTGAAGGTGCCGCAGTACTTCGTGGGCTTCGGCCCGACGCTGTGGTCGACGAAACGCGGCGAGACCGAATACGGCATCAAGGCGATTCCGCTCGGCGGCTATGTGCGGTTGGCCGGAATGTACCCGCCAGCCGAGGCGCTCGCCAACGTCCCCGCCGATCGCCGCTCCCTGGCGAGTGCCGCCCGCGCAGAGGCCCTTTCGGACCTCGATCCGGGGGAGGAGCACCGCGCCTTTTACCGGCTGTCGACGCCCAAGAAGATCATCGTCATGCTCGCCGGCCCGGTCATGAACCTCATCATCGCGTTCGTGCTGCTCGCCGGAATCCTCATGGGCTGGGGGCTGCCCGTCGCCTCGACGACGCTCGCCGACGTCCCCGCGTGCGCCACCGAGTCCGACCCGTGCGATAGCCCCGGCGCCGCATACGCCGCGGGATTGCGCCCCGGCGATACCATCACCGGCTTCGCGGGCAAGCCCATCCGCACCTGGGAGGATCTGCCCCGCGCGGTAGCGGAAAACGACCTGAAGCCGACGGAGATCACCTTCGTCTCCGACGGCGTCGAGCACACCGCGCCCATCACGCCCCAGCTGCGCAGCGTCACCCGCGTCGATGGCGAAGTCGTCGAACGGCCCGTCATCACCGTGATCGCCGGCCAGGAACGCAAGCCCGCAGCGTTCGGCGAGGTCGTCGCGATGACGAGCAAGGGCGTCACCGAGACGTTCAAGGTCATCGGGGCGCTGCCGATGCGGCTGTATGACGTGGCCCGCTCACTCGTGACCGACGAACCACGTGAGGACGGCGTCATGTCGATCATTGGCGTGGGCCGCCTCGCCGGCGAGGTCGCGGCCACCCCGAGCGAGGGCGGCGCTGCCGGCACTAGCACAGGTCCCGGCTGGACTGACAAGATCATGTCGCTGCTCTCGCTCATTGCCTCGCTGAACATCGCGCTGTTCGCCTTCAACCTCATCCCGCTGCTGCCACTGGACGGCGGCCACATCGCGGGCGCGCTGTATGAGGGCGCCCGGCGCCGCATCGCGCGCGCCTTCGGCCGGCCGGATCCGGGCCCGGTCGACACCGCGCGCATGCTGCCCTTGACCTACACCGTCTTCATCCTCCTGATCGCGATGACGCTGCTGCTTGGCTACGCCGACATCGTCAAACCGATCACGTTATAGCGGGTGCCATCCCTTCCCGAACGCACGCCCGCCCCAGCAGCGGTACCCTAGGGCTGTGACTACTCCGATCTCACTAGGCATGCCCCAGGTTAAGGAAGCCCCGCCCGTCCTCGCGCAGCGGCGCCCGACCCGCAAGATTAAGGTGGGCTCCGTCGAGGTCGGCGGCGATGCCCCCATCTCGGTGCAATCGATGACGACGACGAAGACGACGGACATCGGCGCCACCTTGCAGCAAATCGCCGAGCTGACCGCCGCCGGCTGCGATATCGTGCGCGTCGCCTGCCCGAGCGCCGACGATGCCGAAGCGCTGCCGATCATCGCTCGCAAGTCGACGATCCCCGTCATCGCCGATATCCACTTCCAGCCGCGCTACGTCTTTGCCGCGATCGAGGGCGGCTGCGCGGCCGTGCGCGTGAACCCCGGTAATATCCGCAAGTTCGACGATCAGGTCAAGGAGATCGCCCAGGCTGCGAAGGACCACGGCACCTCCATCCGTATCGGCGTCAACGCCGGCTCGCTGGATCCGCGCCTGCTGGAAAAGTACGGCTCGGCCACGCCCGAGGCCCTCGTCGAATCCGCCGTGTGGGAAGCCTCGCTGTTCGAGGAACACGATTTTCACGACTTCAAGATCTCGGTCAAGCACCACGACCCGGTCGTCATGGTGCAGGCCTACGAGATGCTCTCCGAGCGTGGCGATTGGCCGCTGCACCTCGGCGTGACGGAGGCCGGTCCGGCCTTCCAGGGCACGATCAAGTCCGCCGTCGCCTTCGGCGCGCTGCTGTCCAAGGGCATTGGCGACACGATCCGCGTCTCGCTGTCGGCGCCGCCGGTCGAGGAGGTCAAGGTCGGCATCCAGATCCTGCAGTCGCTGAACCTTAGGCCAAAGAAGCTCGAGATCGTCTCCTGCCCCTCCTGCGGCCGCGCCCAGGTCGATGTCTATAAGCTCGCCGACGAGGTCACCGAAGGCCTGAAGGACGTCACCGTGCCGCTGCGCGTCGCCGTCATGGGCTGCATCGTCAACGGCCCGGGCGAGGCCCGCGAAGCCGATCTCGGCGTCGCCTCCGGTAACGGCAAGGGCCAGATCTTCGTCAAGGGCGAGGTCATCAAGACGGTTCCCGAGGCTGAGATCGTGCAGACCCTCATCGCCGAAGCCCAGCGCATCGCCGAACAGATGGAAGCCGAAGGGCACGCCTCCGGCGAACCGACCGTCGCCGTAAAGTAAGCCGCCGTGCTGCAGCGGTGGACGCGACGCGGCGGGAGCCGAGGCCCCCAGATCCGGCCGGTCACGGCCCAAGACGTGGCGCTGCGCCACGCCGTCATCGAGCTGTGCGAAGCCGAACCCGTCACGGGGGTGATGATGCGTCGCCACGTCGATGCGATGGGTCGGCGCTCGGCAGCCTACGGCCAGCTCTATGCCCGAGTGCAGCAAACCGAGCGGGGACCGCGGGTGGATGCAGCCCTGTGGTCGGGCGCGAACCTCATCGCGCTCGGCGATCAAGACGCCCTTAATGATTTTGCGAAGCTGGCCGCGAGCCAGGGCCGGCGCTGCTCCTCGATCGTGGGGCATCTCGGCCACGTCACCGGGCTTTGGGAGCACCTGCGCGATGTATGGTCGCCACCGCGCGAAGAGCGCCTGGACCAGCCCGTCCTCGTCAAACGCCAGCCTTCAAGCGTCGCGCCCGATCCGCGGCTGCGCTTCGCCACCGTGGCCGATACCGAGGCGATCGTCCCAGCCGCGATCGCGATGTACACCGAGGAAGTGGGCTATGACCCGCGGCGTTTTGGTGCGGGCTACGAGCACCACATCCGCTCCCAGATCCGCGCGGGCCGCACCTTCGTCATTACCGAGGACGATACGCCCGGCTCGCCCGTGGTCTTCACCGCCGAGGTAGGGGTGCTGGCGGGCGACGTCGCGCAGATTCACGGCGTGTGGGTCGATCCACGCCTGCGGGGGCGCGGCATCGGTTCGGCGGCGATGGCCGGGGTGTGCGAGCTGACGACCGCCCACCTCGCCTCGACGGTGAGCCTGTACGTCAACTCCTATAACGCGCCGGCGATGCGAATCTATCAGCGCACCGGCTTCGAACAGGTCGCCACCTTCGCGACGATTTTGTTCTAGAGACGACAAAGGCGGCCGACACGATCTCAATCGTGCCGGCCGCCTTCGTATCGGCTACTTGATCTTCAGGTTCAGAAGTTCAGCTTGGTTGCCGACCTTGTTGTGGAAGTGGAAGTAGAGCACGTCCTGCTTGTCGTCTCCACCCTGGGCGTTCAGCGCGTTGGGGCGCGGGTTTTCGGGGAAGACCTTGAACGGGATCGGCTCGCCATCAGCGCTCACGTCGATCCCCGTCACACCGAGGTTGGATCCGAAGGAGATGCGGGGCTTAGCCGCGTTGTACTCAAAGACCACGGCGTCGGTCTCACCGGAGGCGAGGCCTTCTTCCTGGCTGGCCGAGGCGTACCAGGAGTTACCGATCGCGCGGATCGTCAGCGGCAGGTCGCCACCAGCGATCTCGGCCGGCGTGAAGCCGACCGCGGTCAGATCGAACGGCAGCGCCATGATGGAGCTATCGAACGTGTTCGTATCGAAGGCGCCACCCGGCAGCTGGTTGACGAAGGAGATGCCGGTATTGCGGCCCGTCAGGGCGTTAAACACGGCGACGATCGTCACGTCCGAACCATCCAGGCGCATGGCCTCAACCGAGTACGGCACGCCCTTGGCGACGACCTGCAGCGACAGGTAGCCGGGCGCGGCCGGGGAAATCGGCCAGGCGCCGTAGGTCTCCAGACCCACGATGACCTGCGCGTCCTTCGCGATCTCTTCCGGCGTACCGGTCAGTTCCTTGACGTTGGAGCGGACACCGACGCGCTTGATGTCGGTGGACTTCAGCAGCTCCGCGTATTCCGCGTCGGCCTCATCCACGACCTTCTCCGGCGAGGACGCCACGAACTCCAGCGGCAGGGCAGCCGGGAAGAAGTCGTTAACGACGCCGTCGTAGGCGCTCGGGTAGCTGAAGGACTTGCCGTTAGCGGTCAGAGTGCCTTCGTTCGTCTTCTTATCGAGCTTGGCCTTCGCCTTCAGGTTGGCAACGGGCTTGACCGCGGCCGAGACGGGCAGGCGCAGCTCACCGCCCTCGGGAGCGCCGCTGCCCTTGGCAACGAGACGTCCCGTCGGGGTGGAAATGAACTCGCGCAGCAGCTCGACGCCGCCCAGGGCGGCCACCGTCTGCGACAACTCCATCGTCGGGTCGATGACCTTGGAGAAGTTCTTCGGGTTGATCCTGAGCTTGACCGAAACCTCGACCTGGCCGCCGGCGGGCACCGAAACCTTCGCGGGCGTCACGGTGTAGGTGACGCCGGGAACCTTGGTGGCCTCGACGTAGGACAGGTTGAGGGCAGCGGCCTTATCGCCGGTGTTCTGGATCGTCACCTTGCGCTGGGCGTTGAAGGTGTTGTCAGCGAACTCGACGGCACCGAAGTTCACCGAAGCAAGCTGCGGGTTGGCCGAATCGAACATCACGATGTGGTTATCCACGCCCGCCTTGGCATCGACGCGGCCGGCGCCAACGCGCTGCGGCCCGAAGACACCCTTATCGGAGGTGATGTCGTGGAAAGCGGTGTTCATGACGCCGGCCTTGAGCTGAACGGCGTTCCACTCCGGGTGCGCCTGCTTAACCAGCGCCGTCACGCCCGCGACGTGCGGAGTGGCCATCGAGGTGCCCGTGAGGGTAAGCGGGCCATTGCCGCTACCGACGCCCGCGGAGACGATCTGGGTGCCGGGGGCAGCCACATCGGGCTTGACGTGGCCGAAGGAACCGTGCACGCCGCGCGAGGACGATGGGTTCAGCTTGTCAGCGTTGTTCGCGTCGAACTCGCGGATGGCGCTGATGCCGTCCTTGGTGAAGGTAACCGAGACTGGTCCGGCGGCCAGCGCCGCTTCGACCTTGGCGGTGTTATCGGCCGTGAGCTGGAAGCCCGGAATCGTGGCGTTGCCCGCGATGCCCGAGGTGAACTCGTTGACCGAGGACTTCAGCACGACGCCGATGCCGCCAGCGTTTTCCACGTTGTTGAATCGGGCGGCTGAGCCGCAGGCGAGGGCAGGCGTGTCGATCCAGTCGATCAGCACGGCCTTGCCGGCAACCTTCGCGGCGTCCTCAGCCGACAGCGGCTGGCAGGCCTCGGAGTTCGCGCCGGTCAGGGCAACAACGTCCTGCGGGCCGACGACGTCCGAGGGCCACTCGTAGTTCACCGAGTACTGGCCGGCGAGCTTTTCTTCCGACCCGTTCAGGTTAAACGTGGCCGCGTCGAAGTAGGACACGCCATTGGTGGAGTTCGCCACTGTCAGCGAGGAGGTCGCATTGCCGGGGGAGCCGCCAACGTCATACAGGTCGCCCGCGTTACCGGAGGCGACGACGGAGACGATGCCGCGCTCTTCAAACAGCGCGTCGACGATGAGGTTTTCGGGATCTCCCGCGGGGGCGTAGTTGCCGCCGAGGCTCATGTTGACGACGTCTACCTTGGGCCACTTGTAGGAACCGTCATCGTTCTTGGCGAGCAGTTCATCGAGGGCAGCCGGCACGTAGCCGGTCGAGCCCGCGCAGCCGAAGACCTTGAACGCGAGGATCTGGGCTTCGGGCGCCGAGCCCGGAGCAACCTTGAAGGTGTTGAGATCCTCGGCGGTGAGCGCCGAGTAGTCACCCGTGAAGGTCTCGCCTTCTGCGGTGACGCCCATGCCAGCGGCTGTGCCGGCCACGTGCGTGCCGTGGCCTCCCGCGCGGCTGATGCGCGGATCCGCGTTACACACGTCGGGATCGATGTCGATGGGGTTGGGGTCCGGGACCGCAACGCGCGAGCCGAGAGAACCGGAGGGGGAGTACTTCTCACCGACGAAGTCCCAGCCGCCGATGACGTTGCCGATGGGCCATTCGGGGGCGACGGTGCGCGCGGCCTCGTCGCGGTAGGGCGTGTAGTCGCCCGAGCCACCGAAGGTCTTATGGGTGAAGTCGACGCCGGAGTCGATAACGGCGATAGTGACGTCCTTACCCGTGGCGCCCGAGTACTGCCAGGCATCCAGGGCACGCGTCAGCTGGTTGCTGCCAGCATTTGACGGGGTGCGCAGCGTCAGGGGACGAATCGCCACCACGTCATCACGCTCGGCGAGCTTGGTCAGCGCTTCCGAATCGGCCTGGACCGCGAAGCCGGAGATAGCGTTCGTCGTCGTGTACAGGACTTCGGCGCTGGAATCGGTCAGGGCACCGGCAACTTCCTTCGCCTTATCTTCGACTTTCTTCTTTGCCACGGAGGCCTTTTCGCCCGCGTCCGTCGCATCCACAACAGTGCGGGCCGCGACCTGCACGAAGGCATAGACGCGGCCCTTATCGAGATTGGAGACGATTTTGTCCGAGGGGGAGATCTTTGCTGCAGCAACCGCCGCCTTGAGCTCCGAGATATCCGGATTCGGCGAGGGAACAGCTGCGACGGGCGCGGTAAGCGATAACGCGACGGCAATACCGGCGGGAATCGCAACCGCACGACGGTGGTATCTACCTGGCATCGGCAGTCCTACCGTGAAGGGATCTAACTTCAGGGGTGTCGAGGGTCACTCGACTCTGGACATCCTACGATCAAAAATGTCGCCCGTCATGTACCAGATCACCTCGCCATGAAGCCGCAAGGCGGAATCGTTACCATTTCGTCACCTAATAGCCGGGATCTGCGCCACACTCTTTCCGCATCATCACGCGGATCTTTCTCGTTTAGCTCTTCTTGACTGCCAGTTTAGAAGAGCTAAAAAATTCCTCCCCGAAATTCGGCATGTCGGCAACGCCAACGGGCCGGGTCCCACCGTGGTGGAACCCGGCCCGTGGGGCTCGGATCGGTTAGGCCGTCCGGCGTCGGATCAGCAGCGCGCCGCCGCCGAGCAGGACGAGCGCAAGGAATCCTGCGCCCAGCACCTCGCCGCCGGTAATCGGCAGTCCGGGCTTACCGGGGTTCGTCGGCTTGGCCGTCGGCTCATCGGTGGGGGACTGCGTCGGAGTCTCAGTGGGCTCTTCCGTGGGCTCCTCAGTCGGAGTCTCGGTGGGCTCCTCAGTCGGAGTCTCGGTGGGCTCTTCCGTCGGCTCTTCCGTCGGAGTCTCGGTGGGCTCTTCCGTCGGCTCGGTTGCCGCCTTCAGCGCCAACAGTTCGGCCTGCTCGCCGACCTCGTTGTGGAGGTGGAAGTAGAGCACGTCGTGCTTGTCGTCGCCCTCCTGCGCGTTCTTCGCGACGGGACGCTTGGCGTCCGGATCGAGCGTGTAGGCAATGGCTTCCCCGTCGAGGTTCAGATCCACGCCCTTGACGCCGAGGTTGGAGGCAAACGAGATGCGCGGCTTGCCAGCGTTGTACTCGAATGTGACCGCGTCGGTCTCGCCAGCGGCCAGGCCCTCGTCGGGCTTTTCCGCGGCGTACCAGGAGTTACCGACCGCGGTGATGGTCAGCGGCAGATCACCGGCGGCGATCTCCTCCGGCGTGAATCCGACGGCGGTGAGCTCGAACGGCAGCGCCATGACAGCGCTATCGAAGGTGTTCGTATCGAAGGCGCCGCCGGGCACCTGGTTGACGAAGGACAGTCCGGTGTTCTTACCCGCGTCGTCGAAGACCGCGACGACGGCGACATCGGAGCCTTCCAGGCGCATGGCCTGGACCGAGTAGGTCTTGCCCTTAGCCTGGACCTTCAGCGAGAGGTAGCCGGGGGCGGCCGGGGAGATCGGCCAGGCGGCGTAGGTCTCCAGACCGACGAGCACCTGGGCTTCCTTGGCGATCTCCTCCGGGGTGCCGGTCAACTGCTTGACATTACTCAGGACGCCAACGCGCTTGATGTCGGTGGACTTCAACACCTCGGCGTATGGCTCCTCTTCGGCGGAGACCTTCTTCTCCGGGGAGGAGGCGACGAACTCCAGCGGCAGTGCCACGGGCACAAACGCGTTGACCTTGCCCGGGTAGGCGCTGTCGTGAGCGAAGGTTTCGCCGGTGGCGCTCAGCGTGCCGGTGTTCTTGTCCGCGTCGAAGTCGGACTTCGCGGTGAGGGCGGAGGCGGGCTTGACCGTCGCGGAGATCGGCAGGCGCAGTTCGCCGCCCTCGGGAGCGCCGGTGCCCTTGGCAACGAGGCGGCCCGTCGGGGTGGAGATGAACTCGCGCAGGAACTTCGCGCCGCCTAGGGCTGCGACTTCCTGCTCGAGCGGCATCGTCGGGTCGATGACCTTGGCGAAGCGCTTCGGATCGATCGCGATCGTCACCGTTGCTTCCACCTGGCCACCTGCCGGGACGTTGACCGCGGCCGGGGAGACCGAATATGTCACGCCAGGAACCTTGGTGGCCTCGAGGTAGGAGAGCTTCAGGGCTGCGGCCTTATCGCCCGTGTTCTGGATCGTGACCTTGCGATCGGCAGTGAAGCCGGCCGCCGGGAACTCGACGATTCCGAAGTTCACCGAGGCGAGAGCCGAGGCCTGCGAATCGAACATCACGATGTGGTTGTCCACGCCGGCCTTGGCATCGACGCGGCCGGCGCCAACGCGCTGCGGCCCGTAGGCGCCCTTGTCGGAGGTGATGTCGTGGAAGGCGGTGTTCATGACGCCGGCCTTGAGCTGGATTGCGTTCCACTCCGGGTGCGCCTGCTTGACCAGCGCCGTCACGCCCGCGACGTGCGGGGTCGCCATCGAGGTGCCGGTCATGGCAGTCGGGCCGTTGCCGCTACCGACCGCGGCCGAGACAATCTGAGTGCCGGGGGCTGCCACGTCGGGCTTGACGATGCCGAAGGAGCCGTGCACGCCGCGCGAGGACGAGGAGTTGAGCTTGTCGGCGTTGTTCGCGTCGAATTCGCGGATCGCGCTGATGCCGTCCTTGGTAAAGGTAACCGAGACCGGTCCCGCGTCCAGCGCCGCTTCGACCTTGGCGGAGTTATCGGCGGTGAGCTGGAAACCAGGCAGGGCCTTATTACCGGCGATGCCTGAGGTGAACTCGTTGACCGAGGACTTCAGCACGACGCCTGCGGCGCCAGCGGCCTCGAGGTTGTTGAATCGGGCGGCCGATCCGCACTTCAGCGAGGGGGCCTCGACCCAGTCGATCAGCGCGGCCTTGTCCTTGACCTTTTCCGCATCCTCGGCCGACAGCGGCTCGCACGCCTCGGAGTTGTCTCCGGTCAGGGCGACAACCTCCTTCGGGCCCACCGCTTCGGAGGTCCACTCGTAGCTCACCGAGTACTGGCCGGCGAGCTTTTCTTCCGTGCCACCCAGGTCGAAGGTCGCCGAGTCGAAGTAGGACACGCCATTGGTGGAGTTCGCTACCGTCAGCGCTGACGCGGCGTTGCCCGGGGAGCCGCCGATGTCGTACTGGTCGCCGTCATTGCCGGAAGCGACGACGGAGACGATGCCGCGCTCCTTGAACAGGGCATCGACGATGAGGTTTTCGGGATCGCCAGCCGGCGCGTAGGTGCCGCCGAGGCTCATGTTGACGATGTCGACCTTGGGCCACTTATAGGAGCCGTCGTCGTTCTTGGCGAGGAGCTCATCGAGAGCAGCCGGCACGTAGCCGGTGGATCCCGCGCAGCCGAACACCTTGAATGCGAGGATGTTGGCTTCCGGTGCTGAGCCCGGGGCGACCTGGAAGCCGGCCAGATCCTCGTCGCTCAGGGCGGCGTACTCGCCGGTGAAGGTGGTGCCATCGGCATTGACGCCCTTGCCAGCAGCGGTTCCGGCCACGTGCGTACCGTGGCCGCCTGAGCGGCGGATCTTCGGGTCAGCGGTGCAGACCTCGGGGGCGATGTCGATGGGGTTCGGGTCCGGGACCGCGACGCGCGAGCCGAGAGAACCGGAGGGGGAGTAGTCCTCACCGACGAAGTCCCAGCCGCCGATGACGTTGCCGATCGGCCACGTCGGCTTCGCGGTGCGAGCTGCCGCATCGCGGTAGGGGCTGTAGTCGCCCGAGCCACCGAAGGTCTTATGGGTGAAGTCGACGCCGGAGTCGATGACGGCGATCGTCACGTCCTTACCGGTCGCGCCGGAGTACTTCCAAGCCTGCAGCGCCTTCGTGAGCTGGTTCGTCCCGCCGTTGGACGGCGTGCGGAGCGTCAGAGGGCGGATCGCGATGACGTCATCGCGCTGGGCAAGCTTGGTCAGGGCTTCCGCATCGGCCTCAACCGCGAAACCGGAGATGGCGTTCGTCGTCGTGTACATAACGGTCGCCTTGGGATCGGCAATGGCATCGGCGACGGCCGACGTCATGGCCTCGACGCGCTTCTTAGCGGTCGAGGGTGCCACGCCATCATCACTGGCCGTGACAACACTGGGGGCCGCGACCTGCACGAAGGCGGTAACGCGGCCCTTTTCTAGCGGAGAGACGATCTTGGCGGACGGACTCGGAGAGGTCTTTTTGACGGCGGCGCTGAGCTCGGCGACATCGGGATTCGGCGAGGGAGCGGCGACGACGGGTGCAGTGAGCGAAAACGCAACGGCAAGACCCGCGGGAATCGCCACCGCACGCCGGGAGAATCTACCTGGCATCGGCAGTCCTATCGTGAGGAGAAATTACAACATGGTGTCGAGGGTCACTCGATGGGGTTACGCTACGCGACGCTTTCCACCCCCATAAGGGGTGCCCATATGTGTGTCGTCTCGCGGAAAGCTGAAGGGTTGACAGCGGCCGCGAGGGGTCACTCACCCAACAGCTGTCGCTGAATCTTGCTAATTATTGTTGCGATAAAGGATTCTCAACTCGAGGGTCTGGGAAGACCAGTAAGGTGGCGCTATGAATGCGACGACACGCCCTACTGACGCTGAGACCAAGGCCCTTGTTTTCTCGGTTCTGGCTGGCTTAACCGACCTTGCATGCGGCATCGTCGCCCCAGAATATGTGAGACTTATCTCAGGTTCGCGTGCGCTTTCCGGACGCGCCGAACGTGCAACTGATGCTCCTCTCGCTCGAGAGCTCGCCCCCACCTACCACCTGGACGGCGCCCACGTGTCCTGGCGCGGTGACCTAGCGACGATTCGTGGCGAAGTGAGCACGCGGCACGCCGACGGCCGCGTCGAGCACAGCGCGCTCCACATGAGTGCGCGCCACGACGGATCCTGGCACGTGCAGTCGTTTTCATTGCGCCCGGCCGCCGGCGCACAGCGAGAACCGTCTGCCGATCTTTTTAGGTAAGGTCAAACCGTGATCACTCGACTGACAACACTCTTCCTTCGCACGCTGCGCGAAACCCCCGCCGATGCGGAAGTCACGAGCCACCAGTTGCTCGTGCGCGCCGGATATATTCGCCGGGCCGCCCCGGGCATTTACACGTGGCTGCCGCTGGGCCTGAAGGTTCTGCGCAAGGTCGAGGCCATCGTGCGCGAAGAAATGGATGCGATCGGCGGCCAGGAAGTGCACTTCCCGGCGCTGCTGCCGGCCGAGCCCTACCAGGCGACCAACCGCTGGGTCGAATACGGCCCCAACCTGTTCCGCCTGCGCGATCGCCGCGATAACGACTACCTCCTTGCTCCCACGCACGAGGAGATGTTCACCCTGGCCGTGAAGGACCTGTACTCCTCTTATAAAGACCTGCCAGCGATCATCTACCAGATCCAAACGAAATACCGCGACGAAGCGCGCCCGCGCGCGGGCCTCATTCGCGCCCGTGAGTTCATCATGAAGGACTCCTATTCCTTCGACGTCGAAGACTCCGGCCTCGATGAGTCCTACGCCAAGCACCGCGAAGCCTACGAAAAGATCTTCCAGCGCCTCGGCCTCGACTACGTCATCTGCGCGGCCATGAGCGGCGCGATGGGTGGTTCAAAGTCCGAAGAGTTCCTCTTCCCGACGGCGATCGGCGAAGACACCTTCGTGCGCTCGCCCGGTGGTTACACCGCCAATGCCGAGGCCGTCGAGACGCCGGTGCCCGCCGACGTCGATTTTTCCAGCGTGCCCGAGCCGAGCCAGATCCATACCCCGGGCGCCAAGACGATCGCGACGCTGGTATCCGGACTGGAGACCGAAGCTCCCCGCGAACAGGGCTGGAGTGCGGCCGATACGCTCAAGCACGTCGTGCTCAAGGTCAGCCACCCCACCGATGGCGACTCCCTGCTCGTTATTGGCCTGCCCGGTGACCGCGACGTCGACCTGAAGCGTGTGGAGGCGGCACTCAGCCCCGCCGAGGTCGAACCCGCCAGCGAGGACGACTTCAAGGCATACCCCGAGCTTGTTCCCGGCTTCATCGGCACCCGCCACATCGGCCCCCAGGGCCGCAAGGACGCCGACGGCAACTCGCTCATCACCTACCTCATGGACGCGCGCGTGCCGTACGGCTCCGCCTGGGCGACGGGCGGCGACGAAGATGGCTACCACACGATCAACAACGTGTTCGGCCGCGAGTTCGAGGTCGACGGCCGCATCGAGGCCGCCGAGATCCGCGCGGGCGATCCTGCCCCCGACGGCTCCGGGGAGCTCGAACTCGCCCGCGGTATCGAGATCGGACACATTTTCCAGCTTGGCCGCAAGTATGCCGAAGCGCTGGGGCTGAGCGTCCTCGATGAGAACGGCAAATCGCGCATCGTGACGATGGGCTCCTACGGCATCGGTGTCTCGCGCATTCTCGCGGCACTCGCCGAGGAATACCACGACGAGCACGGCCTGACCTGGCCGATCCAGGTGGCGCCCGCCCACGTGCACATCGTCGCCACCGGTAAGGACCCGGCGATCTTTGAGGCCGCGGCCCAGCTCGCCGAGGACCTCGACGACGCCGAGTTCGACGTCATCTACGACGATCGCCTCAAAGTCTCCGCCGGCGTGAAGTTCGCCGACGCAGAGCTGCTCGGCGTGCCGAACATCCTCGTCGTCGGGCGCGGCCTTGCCGATGGTGTCGTCGAACTGCGCAACCGCGCGACCGGCGAGTCCCGCGAGATCGAGATTGACGGTGCTTCGCAGGCCATCGCCGACGAGCTCACCGCCCAGCTCCTTGACGCCGGAGCCTAAGGCGCGACTCCTCACGTGCGGCCACGGCCGGCTCACCGCAGCCGGCCTGGCCGCGCTCCTCACATCGGCGGGCGTCACCCAACTGGTTGACGTCCGGCGCTTTCCGCACTCGCGGCACAATCCGGACGCGCAGGGCGAGGCCATCGCCCGCATGTGCGCCGAGCACGCCATTGCCTATCGCTGGGATGAGCGCCTCGGCGGCCGGCGACACCTGAACCGTGAGGCGGATGCGCGCTCGCCGGATACGTGGTGGCAGGTCGCCTCGTTTCGCGCCTACGCCGCCCACACCCGCACCCCCGAATTCGCCGACGCGATGAACGAACTCCTCGCCGAGGCCCCTCGCGGGCGCGTCGCGATCATGTGCTCGGAGACGGTATGGTGGCGCTGCCATCGCCGCCTCATCGCCGACGTCACCGAGCTCAGCTTCGGTGTCGGCGTCGTCCACCTGCTACCCGGCAACCGGCGCGAGGCGCACCGCATCAGCGACGGCGCGCGTCTCCTACCCGAGGGCGGCCTCGTATGGGATGGTAGCGGCGCCTAGCCGGCCAACCAGCTCGCGGGGACCTCAATCTTCGCGGTCGCGAGCTGCCGCGTCGCCTCAGTCAAATAGCTCATGACCGCGCCGCGCTCGGCCACCGCCAGATCGGGCAGGGCGCCCGCGACTGCCGCGGCGCTGCGCTGGATAATCTCAGCGCGCGAGAGCTGTTCCGTGACATACGTCGACGGCGGTCGCACCCCGCTCACGCCGCTTGCTTGCGGCGCCGCGACGGCCGCGCGATAACTGCGGGCCAGCGTCACGGACTCCTTGTCACCGGAGCGCGCGCCGAGCGCCTCCAGCTGCCATGCACCCCAGTCGAGGGCTTCCACGACGGCGGCCGACGTCGTCCACCGCCCGCTGCCCCAATCCGGCAGCTCGACGGGGGCATCCTCGGCGCTGAATTCGGCGAGCAACGCGGGCAGCATGCCCGCGGCGACGACTCCGCTCGACGTGTCCTCGTCCGCCAGCTGCTTTAGGGCCGTTGCTGCGGCGGTGCGCTGCGCAATCGCTTGCTCACTCGTCGTCACGGGCGGAATCGCCGGGGGAGTGGGCAGTGCCTCGCACTCCTGCTCGCTCGCGTCCGTCGGGCATGCCTGCCACACGCCGCCCACGAGCTCGACGCGAGTGCGGTAGCGGTCAGCGGCCTGCTCATCGCCGAGCGCCTCCGGGTTCGCCTCGGCCAGCGCCTGCAGTGCGATCGCGGCCTCCTGGCGCAGGGTCTCCTCCGCGCTCGGGGGCTCGGGCGTCGGTGCGGGCGTATCGAAGCGCAGCGCGCACCCGCCGAGCAGTAACGCGCAGCCCAAGGCCACTAGCAGAAGTCGCAGTCGTTGCACCTCTTTAGGGTGCCACAGCCGCCGCCGCGGCGGAAAAATCCGCCGCGCGCGTCCTGGTAGCATGGCGAGCGATACAACTACACATGGAGGGTTGTCAGATGGCCGACCAACGCGAAACCGACCTGCTACGCCACCTCACCCCGCTTGGCCAAGCGCACGGACTGCTGCTCGAAGACGTCAAAGTCGTGTCCGCCGGCAAGAAATCCGTCCTCCGTGTCACCGTCGATCTGCCCGACGGTCCCGGCAGCGTCGATTCGGAAAAACTCACCGAGCTCTCCCGCGAAATCTCGAGCTACCTCGACGAGCACGACCCGCTGCCCGGAACCTACACGCTGGAAGTGACGACGGCGGGCGCCACCCGGACCCTTTCCACGCCCCGGCATTTCCGCCGCACCGAGGGCCACGAGATCGAATTCGTGCACGACGGCACCAAGCTCCTTGGCCGCGTCATCGACGCCTCCGATGAGGATCAGACCGTCACGCTGCGCATCGGCGAAGACGACGTGGTCCTACCCATCGAGCAGGTGCGCAAAGCGCGCATTCGGCTCGCACTCTAAGAGGCCGCGCCCCGCGCGCGCCCACCAACATCAAGCTATGGCCACACCCGGCATCGGGTGAGATAAGGAGACGATTGTGGATATCGACATGAGTGCGCTCAAGCTCGTGGGAAGCGAGCTGGAGATCTCGCTGGATGTCCTCATTTCGGCGATCGAAGAAGCCCTGTTGACCGCCTACCACCACCTGCCCGATTCCGTACGCGGTGCCCGGATCGATATCGATCGTCGCACCGGGACCGTGACGGTGTGGGCACCGGAGTACGACAATGAGGGTACGATCATCGGCGAGTTCGAGCACACGCCCGAGGGCTTTGGCCGCATCGCGGCCCAGACCGCCCGTTCGGTCATCGTGCAGCGGCTGCGCGACGCCGAGGATCAGCAGGTCCTTGGCAACTACAAGGACAAGGCCGGCCAGCTCGTCTCCGGCGTCGTCCAGCACGATCACCGCACCCGCCACATTTCTATCGACCTCGGCGACGTCGAGGCGATCCTGCCCGAACACGAGCAGGTGCCCGGCGAAACCTACGAGCACGGCGAGCGCCTGCGCGCCTACGTGGTGGAGGTCGGCCGCGGCCGCAAGGGCCCGCAGATCATCGTCTCTCGCACCCACCCCGAGTTCGTGCGCGGCCTCTTCGCCCACGAGTGCCCCGAGGTGGCCAAGGGCGACGTCACGATCACCTCGATTGCGCGGGAAGCCGGGCGTCGCTCCAAGATCGCGGTGAAGTCCAACGTGGCGGGCCTGAACGCCAAGGGAGCCTGCATCGGCCCGATGGGTCAGCGCGCCCGGGCCGTCATGAGCGAACTGCGTAACGAGAAGATCGACATCGTCGACTACAGTGACGATCCCGCCGAGTTCGTAGCTGCCGCGCTGTCCCCGGCGAAGGTTTCCCAGGTCATCATCGACGAAGGAGCCCACCGGGCAATCGCGATCGTGCCGGATTACCAGCTCTCGCTCGCGATCGGCAAGGAGGGGCAAAACGCCCGCCTCGCCCACCGATTGACCGGGTGGAAGCTCGATATCCGCTCGGATGCGGAGCCCGCCGGGCAGTGAGTCCGCTCACGCAACGGGGCTCTTCGCGCATTTGAATGCGGCGAAACTGCGCCCCAGGCGTTAGGGTGGATCCGGTGAATGATGAGATCGGCACGCCGTTGCGTACCTGCGTCGGCTGTCGGCAACGTTCACCACGTGATCGCCTCATTCGGTTCGTTGTGCGTTCGGGCACGGCTTGTTATGACCCCCAAGCCAGTGCACCGGGACGCGGAGCCTGGTTGCATCCGGATGAGACGTGTCGAGCGGCGGCGCTAAAAAATGGCGGATTCAACCGCGCATTCAAAACGCGCATTACGTCGGTCGAGACGATCAACCAGTAAGACTGGTCCAATGTGGACCACCAACGAGGAAAGCGGGTTGGAAGCCGATGGGCACCCGATGAGTACCCAGCGATGAGCTGCCAGCACAACTAGCGGTCTGTTTCCTGTGCGGGAACGGACCCGGACAGGAGAATTGTGGCAAAGTTGCGTGTCCACGAGCTCGCCAAAGAGCTCGGTGTCGACAGCAAGACCGTGCTCGCGAAGCTAAGCGAGCTCGGAGAATTCGTCAAAACAGCGTCCTCGACGGTCGAGGCACCCGTAGCCAAGCGCGTACGCGATGCCTTCCCGAAAAAGGACGAGGCTGAGAAGGACGCCCCGGCAGCTAAGCCGAAGGCCGCCCCCAAGCCAACGGCCGGCGCGAAGCCCGGCCCAGCAAAGAAGAGCGAACCGGCCGAAGAGGCCGAATCGGCGGCGCCGAGCCCGAAGCCCGCGCCCAAGCGCCCGGCGGCTCCGACGCCGGCCGACGTTACCGGCCAGTCTGCTCCGGCCCCCGAGGCGCCCAAGCCCGCGGCCGAAGCACCCAAGGCGGAGTCGAGCTCACCGGAGTTCCAGGCACCCAAGCCCGGTGCCCGCGCACCGCGCCCCCAGGCACCCAAGCCCGGCGGCCAGCGTGGCGGCGGCGGTCCGCGTCCCGGTAATAACCCGTTCAGCTCCTCGCAGGGCATGGCCCGTCCGGGTCAGCGCGGCGGGGGCCAGCGTGGCGGCGGCGGTCCGCGTCCCGGCAATAACCCGTTCAGCTCCTCTCAGGGCATGCCCCGTCCGGGCGGCTCGGGCGGTCCCCGTCCCGGGCAGCGTCCCGGTGGCGCGCGGCCGGCTCCCGGCCCCCGCCCCGGTGGCGGCGGTGGCCCACGTCCGAACCCGGGCATGATGCCCGATCGCTCGGCCGTCTCGCGCCCGGGTGCCTCCGGACGTCAGGGCGGTGGCGGCGGCGGCCGTGGTGGCCGCGGTCGTGGCGGCGGCCCCGGCGGCGCTGGTGGTCCCGGCGGTGGCGGCGGCTTCGGTCCTCCCCGCGGTGGTCGCGGTGGTCGCGGCTCGACGCAGGGCGCCTTCGGGCGCGGCGGCGGGCGCGTGCGTGGCCGGAAGTCCAAGCGCGCGAAGCGGCAAGAATTCGAGCAGCAGTCAGCGCCGTCGATCGGCGGCGTCCAGATCCCGCGCGGCGATGGTACGACCGAGATTCGGATCCGCGCCGGTGCCTCGCTCACCGACTTCGCCGACAAGATCAACGTTAATCCCGCATCGCTCGTCACGGTGATGTTCCACCTCGGCGAGATGGTGACGGCCACGCAGTCCGTCGACGAGGACACCTTCCAGGCCCTCGGCGCCGAACTCGGCTATGTCGTGAAGATCGTCTCGCCCGAAGACGAGGATCGTGAGCTGCTGGAAGCCTTCGATATCGACCTCGACGCGGAAGCGGCCGAGGAAAAGGGCGAGAATCTGCCCAAGCGCCCACCGGTTGTCACCGTCATGGGCCACGTCGATCACGGCAAGACGAAGCTGCTGGATGCTATCCGCCAGACCAACGTCGTGGCAGGCGAAGCCGGCGGCATCACCCAGCACATCGGCGCCTACCAGGTCCGCGTCCCGCACGAGGGCCACGAAGAAACGATCACGTTCATCGATACCCCGGGCCACGAGGCGTTCACCGCCATGCGTGCCCGTGGTGCCGAAGTCACCGATATCGCGATCCTCGTGGTCGCGGCCGATGACGGCGTCATGCCGCAGACGGTCGAAGCGATCAACCACGCGCAGGCGGCCGGCGTGCCGATCGTCGTCGCGATTAACAAGATCGACCGCGAGGAAGCGAACCCTGACAAGATCAAGGGCCAGCTCACCGAGTACGGACTCGTGCCGGAAGAATACGGCGGCGAGACGATGTGTATCGAGGTCTCTGCTAAGCAGCGCCTGAACATCGACAGCCTCCTGGAGGCCGTCCTGCTCACCGACGAAGCCGCGCTCGAACTCACGGCCAACCCGGACAAGGACGCGCGCGGTGTCGCCATCGAAGCCAACCTTGACCGCGGCCGCGGTTCGGTTGCGACGGTACTCGTGCAGTCCGGCACCCTGCATGTCGGCGATTCGATCGTCGCGGGCACAGCGTTTGGTCGCGTCCGTGCGATGTTCGATGAGTACGGCGAGAACGTCGACGAGGCGGGCCCGTCCCGCCCGGTCCAGGTGATCGGCCTGACGAGCGTGCCGCGCGCCGGCGACACCTTCCTGGTAGCGCCCGATGACCGCACCGCCCGTCAGATCGCTGACAAGCGTGAGGCCGCTGAGCGTGCCGCGCAGCTGGCCAAGCGCCGCAAGCGCATCTCGCTGGAGGACTTCGATGCCGCCCTGAAGGAAGGCAAGGTCGAAACCCTCAACCTCATCCTCAAGGGCGACGTCTCCGGTGCCGTCGAGGCACTGGAAGACTCCTTGCTCAAGATCGATGTTGGCGAAGAAGTCCAGCTGCGGATCATCCACCGCGGAGTCGGTGCGATCACGCAGAACGACGTCAACCTCGCGACCGTCGACAACGCGGTCATCGTCGGCTTCAACGTCCGCCCCGCCGAACGCGTGGGCGAACTGGCCGACGCCGAGGGCGTGGAGATCAAGTACTACTCGGTCATCTACGCGGCGATCGAGGACATCGAAAACGCGATGAAGGGCATGCTCAAGCCGATTTACGAAGAGGCGCAGCTGGGAACGGCGGAAATCCGCCAGATCTTCCGCTCCTCCAAGTTCGGCAACATCGCGGGCTCCATCGTTCGCTCCGGCATCATCAAGCGCGGCAGCCATGCCCGCTTGCTGCGCGACGGCATCGTCGTAGCCGACAACCTCAAGATCGAGTCGCTGCGTCGTGAAAAGGACGACGTGACCGAGGTCCGCGAGGGCTTCGAGTGCGGTATTGGCCTTGGCAACATCAAGGACATCGCCGAAGGCGACACCATCGAGACGTGGGAGATGCGCGAAAAGAAGCGCGACTAACCACGCAGTCGACGCGGGCCGGTATTTCCATTGCGGAAATGCCGGCCCGTGCCATATCCTGACCTGTTTGCCGCTGACACGCGGAGCGTAAAACAGGGGGAAACCGTGCAGCTTTCAGCTACAACCGTCCCGGTGCCGGGACGCCGTACCGGCGATGCCGCCACCGACGCAGCCCTCGCGCGCTATGACTCGATGGGCGTGTCTGTGCGCCGTCGAATTCCTCGTCGGTGAACCACGAAGTCGCCATGACGCGGCCGGCGGCTGCCGGCCGAGCGCTCGGGCCGAAGGGCCCGAAGCGAGCGCGCCCGCCCGCCTAGAATGAGGAACGTGGCCGCGCCCAGGTGGCGCGCGCCAGCCGGACAGTGCAGCCCGGCCGAACCTTAGCCACGGAGACCTGATGCCCGCATCAGCACACACTCGCCCCGTCGTCCGTCTTGAGCGCCCGAACAAGGTCCAGCTCACCGGCATCGTCCTCGGGGTCCTCGCCTTCCTTGTGCCCTTTGTCGTCGACATCCCCGGGCTGGCGCCCGAGGGCGAGCGGATGCTCTCGATCTTCCTGCTCGCGATCGTCTTTTGGGTGACCGAGGCGATCCCGCTCGTCGCGACGGCCGTGCTCGTCATCCTCTTCGAGGTGCTGCTCATCTCCTCCGCGGCGCTCCTGCCGGTGGGGGAGCAGGCCCTCGGTGCGAAGGCCTATTTTGCGGCACTCGCCGACCCGGTCATCATCCTGTTCCTCGGCGGGTTTTTGCTCGCCGACGGGGCCGCGAAATTCGGCCTTGACCGCAACCTCGCGGCCGTCATGCTCAAGCCGTTCCAGGGCTCCGGCCGGATGACGGTGCTGGGGCTCATGGGGATTACGGCCGCGCTGTCGATGTTCATGTCGAATACGGCGACGACGGCGACGATGTTTGCCGTCGTCATTCCCATCCTCGCGGTGATGTCCGACGCGAAGGCGCGCGCTGGGCTCGCGCTGTCGATCCCCGTCGCGGCCAATATTGGCGGCATGGGGACTCCCGTCGGGACACCGCCGAACGCGATCGCGCTCGGCGCGCTCGCCTCCCACGGCATCCAGATCTCCTTTCTGAAATGGATGATGCTCGCCGTCCCGCTCATGCTCATCGTGCTCGCGATCGGCTGGTTCGTCATCGTCACGTTCTTCATCCCCAAGGGCACGAACCTTGAGCTGGCGCTGCGCAGCAACTTCGATCGCTCCGCGCCCGCGCGCATCTACTACGTCGTCGCAGGCCTGACCGTCGCGCTGTGGATGACCGAGCCGCTGCACGGCATCAACTCCAACGTCGTCGGATTCATCCCCGTCGCGATCCTGCTCGCGACGCAGGTCATGACGGGCGATGACCTGAAAATGCTGCAATGGCCCGTGCTCTGGCTCGTCTCCGGCGGCATCGCGCTCGGGGTAGGCGTGGGCGCTTCGGGCCTGGATGAATGGCTGCTCGGCTCGGTGAACTGGACCGCGATGAGCGTGACGGGGCTGATCGTCGTCCTCGCGGCGATGGGGCTCGGCATGTCCAACGTCATCAGCCACTCGGCCGCGGCCAACCTCCTCATTCCGCTGGCGCTCGGGCTCGGCTCCGCGATCGCGCTCGACATCGCTCAGGTGGGCGTCATCATCGCGCTCGCGTGTTCGCTTGGCATGTCGCTACCGATCTCCACGCCGCCGAATGCGATCGCCTATGCCACGGGCGAGGTCCCCACGAAGTACATGGCGCTCATTGGCATCATCGTTGGGCTTGCCGGCGCGGTGCTGCTCGCCTTCGTCATGCCCTGGTTCTGGACGACGCTGGGCCTCCTATGACCGATCGCATCCGGCCGCTTAGGGTCGTCGTCGTTGGGCACGGTGAGCTCGCCGACGACGTCGCCGCCGAGCTGCGCGCCGTCGTCGATGAGGCGACCATCGTCTCGACCTATCCCGACGTGGCGGCGGTGCGCGCCGAGCTGCCGGGCGACCGCGAGGTGCCGCTGCTCGTCATCCTGCCCGGGCTCGGGCCGGCCGATCAGCGCATCGATGCGCTCGCGGCGATGGAGCAGCTCGCGGGGGCGCGAGTGCTGCTGCTGACCTCGCCGGGCGATCACGCCGACGTCGCGCGCGCCGTGGACTCCGGCACCGTTGACGCGTTCGTCGCGCTGCCGATGACGAGCGGATTCTTGGGCCAGCATGCCTCCTCGCAGATCGCGCGCTGGCTGCGTCTGCACCACCCCGGCGCGCTCGCCGTGCTCGAGGAGCAGGACCAGGCCGCCAGCGCGGATTCGCCCAAGTCCGAGCTGCTGCGCGATATTGAGGCCTCCAGCCACGTCGTGGAAGGCGAACTCGTCGCCGCGATCGAGCGGGCGCTCGGGCCGCGGCCGCGCCTGCACCTGCCGGTCGGGGTGCGCCTGACCCGCCAGGGCCGGAGCGTCGACGGCGTTTTCGTCGTGCTCTCCGGCCGAGTCGCGCTCACCCGGCACACCGAGGCCGAGGACCTCCTGCTGCATCACGCCTCGACGGGGCCCGTCGTCGGGCTGCTGAGCCTATCGCGCTCCCAAAAGGCGTTCTTTACCGCGACGACGACCACCGACGTCGTCGTCATCCACCTCTCGATCGAGCAGCTTGATCGTGCCCTCGCCCTCGATGCCGAAGTGGGCGCGGCGCTCGCGGCCGTCGCGATCCGCGGGTTTGCGGCGCGGTTGCTGCGCAGCGAGCAGCTGCAGGTCGAGCGCAATGACCTCAACATCGCGCTGGAAAAGGAGCGCGCCCAACTGGCCAGCGCCCTCAGCCAGCTGGAGGCGGCGCGCCTGGAGCTCATCGCGCAGGCGCGCTTTGCCACGCTCGGCGAGCTATCGGCCGGCCTCGCCCACGAGCTCAACAACCCCGTCGCGGCCCTGACCCGCAGCGCCGATCACCTCGCCGATGACCTCGACACGCTGCTCGCCAGCCACCCGGACGGCGCCGCCCTCACCGCGACGATCACCGCCGCCCGTACCCGCGCCCCGCGCTCGACCGCCGAGGAACGCCGCCTGCGCCGCGCGCTCGAAAAGCTCACCGACGCCGCCACGGCCTGGCGCCTGGTGACGGCGGGCATCGCCGATGAGGCCGCCGCGCGCGCAGTCCTTGCCGAGGGCCCCGCCGCCGTCGACCGCTTCGAACTCGCCAGCCGTATCGGCGCCCAGCTGCGCGGCATCACCGTCGCCACCCGCCGCATCACGACCCTCGTCACCTCGCTGCGCTCCTACGCGCGGCCGGACGAGGAAATCCTGCCGGCGATCGATCTCGCCGAAACGCTGGACGACACCCTGCACCTTGTCTCGCACCGCCTGCGCGATATCGAGATCGTGCGCGATTACACCGCCCGCAGCCGCGTGCCCGGCCACCCCTCCCAGCTCGGCCAGGTCTGGACGAACGTGCTCGTCAACGCGGGCGAGGCGCTCGCCGAACACCGCCCGCAAGGCGGCGGCGTCATCACCATCACCGTGGCCGACGCCCCCGACGATCGCGTCTGCGTCACGATTGCCGATAACGGCCCGGGCATCGATCCGGACGTCCTGCCGCAGGTCTTCCAACCCCATTTCACGACGAAACACGGCACCGTGCGCTTCGGCCTCGGCATGGGGCTCGGCCTCGCTGCCCACATCGTCAACGAACACGCCGGCTCGATCGATATCGACTCGCAGCCCGGCGCCACGAGCGTCACCGTCTGCCTACCCACAACAAAGGAGTAAGACATGCGACTTGCCATCATCGTGCTAGAAGACGAGGCCGAAGTGCGCGCGGCCCTCGCCCGCGATCTCGCGCCGATCGCCGAGGTTGCGCGCGTCGAGTTCGCCGAGGATGTGCCCGACGCCTGGCAGGTCGTCGACGAGATCGATGCCGACGGCGACCCGTTCGCCCTCATCCTGGCCGATCACCGCCTGCCGGGCACGACGGGCGTCGATTTCCTCGTCGCCATGCAATCCGATGCGCGCACGGCCGCCGCCCGCACCGTGCTCGTGACCGGCCAGGCCGATCAGGACGACACGATCCGTGCCGTCAATGAGGCCGGCCTCGATCACTACATCGCCAAGCCATGGTCGCCCGCCGAGCTCATCGCCGTCGTGAAAAACCAGCTCACCGATTACGTCATCGAGCAGGGCCTCGACCCGCTGCCGCACCTGCGAATCCTTGATGCGGTGCGCGCAATGGACGGCATTCGCGAGCGCTACTAGCCTTAGAGGCATGTCTGATCCACAACGCGCCCGGCGGCTCGCCGAGCGAATCAAGGTCATCGTCGCAAAGCTCCTGGATTCGCGCATCAAGGACCCCCGCCTCGGTTTCGTCACCATCACCGACGTGCGCATGACGGGCGACCTGCAACACGCCTCGATCTTCTACACCGTCCTCGGCGATGAGGAGCAGCAGGCCGGCACCCAGGCGGCGCTCGAATCCGCGCGCGGCCTGATCCGCAGCGAGGTCGGCAAGGGCACCGGCGTGCGCCTGACGCCAACGATCGAGTTCATTCCCGACGCCCTGCCGGAATCCGCCGCCGCGATCGACGACGCGCTGCGCCGCGCCGCGGCCGCCGACGCCGAGATCGCCGAGCAGGCCGCCACCAAGTCCTATGCGGGGGAGGCGGACCCGTACAAGAAGCCGCGCGTCGATGAGTAACGGCCCCAGCGGGTTTGTCCTGATCGACAAGCCCGCCGGCCCCACCTCCCACGGCGTCGTGGCGGCGCTGCGCCGCGAACTGAAAACCCGCAAGGTCGGCCACGCCGGCACGCTGGACCCGATGGCGACGGGCCTGCTCATCGCCGGGGTCGGGCGCGCCACGCGGCTGCTGACCTACCTCGTCGGGCTGGATAAAACCTACGAGGCGACGATCCGCCTGGGGGAGGCGACGACGACGGACGACGCCGAGGGGGAGTTCCTCTCCGCGCCCGCGGCCGCGCCCGCTTCCAACGACGCCGCCGCAGATCCCGACGACGACGCAGCAGCGCCCGACGCTTTCCGCCTCTCCGACGCGCAGATCCTGAGCGCGCTCGAGGCCTTCCACGGCGACATCCTGCAGCGGCCCACTGCCGTCTCGGCAATCAAGGTCGACGGTAAACGCGCCTACGACCGCGTGCGCGCGGGCGAAGACGTTGAACTCGCCGCCCGCCCGGTCACGATCCACGAGCTCGAGCTCGTCTCCGGCCCGACGCCTACCACGGGCAAGAGCGGGGCCGGCGTCATCGATCTCTCGATCCGCACCCGCGTCAGCTCCGGCACCTACATCCGCGCAATCGCGCGCGATCTGGGCGCCGCGCTCGGCGTGGGCGGCCATCTCACGAGCCTGAAGCGCAGCGCCGTCGGCCCCTTCACCCTGGACGATGCGAGCGAGCTCGCGGCCCCCGAGCTGCTCGATCCGCTCGCGGTCATGAGCCGCGTCCTGCCGGTGCGCGAGGTCAGCGAGGCCGAGGCTGCCGATCTGGCCCAGGGGCGTTTCCTCGACCCCGTCGAACTGCCCGCGCCCGCGTCCGTCTCCGAGCCCGCGTCCGACTCCGAGCCCGCCTCCGCCTCCGCCCCGACCCGCACCTCCGAGTTCGCCCTCGCCGCCTGCGCCGGCCGCCTCATCGCCGTCATCACCACCCGCGAGGGCAAGACGCGGCCCGTCATCGTCCTGGAGGCGCAGTGAGCAGCGTCGTCACCATCGGAATGTATGACGGCGTGCACCGCGGCCACCAAGCGGTCCTCGCCACCGCGCGCGCCCAGGCCGATCGCCGCAGCGTGCCCCTCATCGTCATGACGTTCGACCCGCACCCCGTCAAGGTCCACCGCCCGGGCGCCTACCTCACCGAGATCACCACGCTCGAGCACCGCATCGATCTGCTGACCTCGCTCGGCGTCGATGACGTCGACGTCGTGCCCTACAGCCTCGATTTCGCCGCGCAGTCCCCGCGCGAGTTCGTCCAAACCTTCCTGCTTCAGCGCCTCGGCGCCGCCTGCGTCGTCGAGGGCGAAGACATGCGCTTCGGCGCCGGAAATGAGGGCGACGCGGCCTGCCTCGCCGCCCTCGGCGCGGACCTCGGCTTCGACGTCGAGATCGTGCGCGACCTGCACGATCCGCGCACCGGGCGCCGCTGGTCCTCCACCTGGGTGCGCGAAGCCCTGCTGAAGGGCGACGTGCGCGAGGCCGCCTACGTCCTCGGCCGCCCGCACCGGGTGCGCGGCGAGGTCGAACACGGCCTAAAGCGCGGCCGCGAACTCGGCTTCCCGACGGCCAACGTCCACGCCAAGGGCGTCGGCGTCGTCCCAGCCGATGGCGTCTACGCCGGCTGGCTCATCCGCTGCGATGACGCCACCGAGCAGCGCCTACCCGCCGCCATCTCGGTGGGCACCAACCCGCATTTTGACGGTGAGCGCCGCACGGTGGAGGCCCACGTCCTCGGCCGCGCCGACCTCAACCTCTACGGCGAGACGGTCGAAGTCGAGTTCACCGAACGCATCCGCGCGATGGCGAGTTTCGATTCCCTCGACGAGCTCCTCGCGGCGATGGATAACGATCTGGCCGAAACCAGCCGCATCCTTGGTATCCCAGCGGCCTGCCGTGTCGACCCAAGCCACGTCACTGCACGCTAAAGTAGGCACATGTCCTCCCAGACTGCACCGAAGCAGCACGGCCTTGCCCTGCCAGCCCTGACGGCCCTCGTCGTCGGCTCCATGATCGGGGGCGGTATCTTCGGACTGCCCTCCCAGATGGCGCGCGCCGCAGCTCCCGGCCCGCTCATGATCGGCTGGGCCATCACCGGCTTCGGCATGCTCATGCTCGCCCTGTCCTTCCAGTCGCTGGCCATGCGGCTACCGCGGCTCGACGGCGGCATCTACGGTTACGCCCGCGAGGGATTTGGCGACTTCATCGGTTTTTGCGCCGCCATGGGCTACTGGATCGGCGTCTGGATCGGAAACGTCGGCTTCCTCGTGCTCCTCATGAGCTCGATCGGCACCTTCGTGCCCGCCTTCGAAGGCGGCAACACGTGGATCGCGATCGCGTGTGCCTCCGCGCTGCTGTGGGTCGTGCACTACCTGGTGTTGCGCGGCGTGGAGACCGCAGCAATCGTCAACGTCATCGTGACGATCGCCAAGGTCGTGCCGCTGCTCGTTTTCATCATCGTGACGTTCTTCTTCTTCAAAGCCGGCTTTTTGACCGAGAACTTCTGGGGAGACAACGCCGCAGTGAGCGTCAACGGAACGAGCGAGGAAACGCTGCTCGGCTCCACCATGAGCCAGGTCGCCGGCATGATGCTCATTACCGTGTGGGTGTTCTCGGGCGTTGAGGGCGCCTCGATTTTCTCCCGACGAGCTCGCGAGCGCCGCGACGTCGGCCGTGCCACCGTTCTCGGATTTCTCTTCGTCCTCGCCCTCCTGATCGCCGTCAACCTGCTGTCGTACGGCGTGATGAGCCAAAACGAGCTCTCGCACGTCGCCGATCCATCGCTTGCCGGCGTCTTTGCTCACGTCGTCGGCCCGTGGGGCGCAAAATTCATCTCCGGTGGCCTCATCATCTCCCTGCTTGGCGTTCTGCTGAGCTGGATCCTGCTCGCCACCGAGATTTTGCGCATTCCCTCCCTCGACGGTGTCATCCCCGAACGCATCGGGCGCCTCAACTCCCACGGCACGCCGCGTATCGCGCTGTGGATCACGAATATCTGCGTACAGATCGTCCTATTGTGGACGGCCTTTAGCGAAAAAACCTACGAGTTTCTCATCCTGCTCGCCTCCGGCGTCTTCCTGATTCCCTACACGCTCGTCGCGCTCTTCCAGCTGCTGAGCTCCTTTAAGCCCAGCGCCCCGGACGCGCAGCAGGTGCGCAAACGCGATACCGTGATCGGTTTCCTCGCGACGATTTACGGCATCTGGCTCATCTACGCCGGAGGTCTGGAGTACTTCTTCGGCTCCATCACCGCCTATCTCGTTCTCACGCCGCTGTATGTCGCCGCACGGCGCGAATCCGGCCACCGCGGGATCTTCAAACCCGTCGAATGGGCGGTCCTCGCATTCCTCATCGCTGGCACCATGACCTTCATGTGGATGCTCGCCACCGGACGGGCATCGTTCTAGGGTGTTTGATCGCACATAGCGAACGTCGTTGCCCGCTCCGCTGATCGCGAGGTGTGCGTGATAACCTAGCGGTTGCCGTCACTATCGGCCACGGATGCGTCGTGCCTGGGAGAACCTGCCCCGAGGCTCTGTGCAACAAGTAGAAGGAGAAGCCTGTGCCGCTGAGCAAGGACGTCAAGGAAAAGATCATCGCCGAGTACGCCACCCATGAGGGCGACACCGGCTCCCCCGAGGTCCAGGTTGCGCTGCTGAGCCAGCGCATCAAGGATCTGACCGAACACTTCAAGACCCACAAGCACGATCACCACTCACGTCGTGGTCTCATGCTGCTTGTTGGTCAGCGTCGTCGTCTTCTGGACTACCTGAAGAAGATCGACATCGAGCGTTACCGCTCCCTCATCGAACGTCTCGGCATTCGCCGCTAGACGGAATCGGCCCGGGGTAACTCCCGGGCCGTTCGTGCACTTGGTGCGCGAAGCAAACCCCAACTGAAGAGCGCCACACCGCCTGCCCGGTCCTCGGTGGTGGCTCCCGGAACAGTCGAGTCCGTGAGCTTCGATCGATGACCGTCGGGGGAGTGGCCATGACACAGGAAGGTGCCATGGAAGGCCCAGAAATCACATTCGCCGAAGCCGTCATCGACAACGGCTCGTTTGGAAAGCGCACGCTACGCTTTGAAACCGGGCGGCTCGCCCGCCAGGCCGCCGGAAGCGCGGTCGTCTACCTCGACGAGGACACCATGGTCCTGTCGGCCACCGCTGCCGGCAAGAACCCCAAGGATCAGTTCGACTTCTTCCCGCTGACCGTCGATGTCGAAGAGCGTCAATACGCCGCGGGCAAGATCCCCGGCTCGTTCTTCCGCCGCGAAGGCCGCCCGGGAACCGATGCGATCCTCGCCTGCCGCCTCATCGACCGCCCGCTGCGCCCCGCCTTCGTTAAGGGCCTGCGCAACGAGGTGCAGATCGTTGAGACGATCCTCGCGATCCACCCCGACGACGCCTACGACGTCGTCGCCATCAACGCCGCTTCGATGTCGACCCAGATCGCCGGTCTGCCGTTCTCCGGCCCGATCGGTGGCGTGCGCATCGCGCTCATCGACAACCAGTGGGTGGCCTTCCCGCGCTACTCCGAGCTGGAGCGCGCGGTCTTCTCGATGGTCGTGGCCGGCCGCATCGTGGGCGACGACGTCGCCGTCATGATGGTCGAAGCCGAAGCCACCGATAACGCCTGGGACCTGGTGAAGAACCAGGGCGCGACGGCTCCGACGGAAGAAATCGTCGCCGAGGGCCTCGAGGCCGCCAAGCCGTTCATCAAGGCGCTGTGCGAAGCCCAGCTTGTCGTTGCGGAAAAGGTAGGCAAGCCGACCGCCGAATTCCCGCTGTTCCTGGACTACCAGGACGACGCGTTCGAGGCCGTCGAAAAGCACTCGACCGACTACCTGTCCAAGGCCATCGCGATCGTCGGCAAGCTGGAGCGCGAAGCCCAGATCGACGCCGGCCGCGACGAGATGCTCGAAGCCCTGGGCGAAGAATTCGAGGGCCGCGAAAAGGAACTGTCCGCCGCCTACCGCGCGCTGACCAAGAAGCTCGTGCGTCACCGCACCCTCACCGAAGGCGTCCGCATGGATGGCCGCGGCCTGAAGGACATTCGTACCCTGTCCGCCGAGGTAGAGGTTCTGCCCCGCGTTCACGGCTCGGCAATCTTCGAGCGCGGCGAGACCCAGATCCTCGGCGTCACGACCCTCAACATGCTGCGCATGGAGCAGCAGATCGACTCCCTGAGCCCGGTCACCTCCAAGCGCTACATGCACAACTACAACTTCCCGCCGTACTCCACCGGCGAGACCGGTCGCGTTGGCTCCCCGAAGCGCCGCGAAATCGGCCACGGCGCCCTCGCCGAGCGCGCCCTCGTGCCCGTGCTGCCCACCCGCGAGGAATTCCCCTACGCGATCCGCCAGGTCTCCGAGGCACTCGGCTCCAACGGCTCCACCTCGATGGGCTCCGTGTGCGCCTCCACGCTCTCGCTGCTGCAGGCCGGTGTGCCGCTGCGCGCCCCCGTCGCCGGCATCGCCATGGGCCTCATGACCGACGAGGTCGACGGCGAAACCCGCTACGCCGCCCTGACCGACATCCTCGGCGCCGAAGACGCATTCGGCGACATGGACTTCAAGGTCGCCGGCACCCGCGAGTTCGTCACCGCCATTCAGCTTGACACCAAGCTCGACGGCATCCCGTCGGAGGAACTGGCCAAGGCCCTGTCCCAGGCCCGCGACGCGCGCCTGCACATCCTGGACGTCATGAATGAAGCGATCGACGCGCCCGACGAGATGGCCGCCACCGCGCCGCGCATCATCGCCGTGAAGATCCCCGTCGACAAGATCGGTGAGGTCATCGGCCCCAAGGGCAAGATGATCAATCAGATCCAGGAAGACACCGGAGCCGAGCTCACCATTGAGGACGACGGCACCGTCTACATTGGCGCCTCCGACGGCGCTGCCGCGGACGCCGCCCGCGACGCCGTCAACGCGATCGCCAACCCGCAGATGCCCGAGATCGGTGAGCGCTTCGTCGGAACGGTCGTCAAGACCACGACCTTCGGTGCGTTCGTCTCCCTGTCCCCGGGCAAGGACGGGCTGCTGCACGTCTCCCAGATTCGTCGCCTCGTCGGCGGCAAGCGCGTCGAGAATGTCGACGACGTGCTGCCCGTCGGCTCCAAGGTCCAGGTTGAACTGGCCGAAATCGATGACCGCGGCAAGCTCTCCTTGAACGCTGTCGTCGAAGGCGAAGAAAACGAAGACGGCCCCGACGACACCGACTCCCGCGAGGATTCGCCCCGCGAAGAGCGCTCCGAGCGCCGCGGTGGTCGCGATGGCCGTCGCTCCAACGGAGATGACCGCCGCCGCGAGCGTCGCCCGCGCCAGCGCACCCGTCGTCGCCGCGAGGATGACAGCGAGTAAGCTCGCCTAACTCACCAACGAAACCGGTCAGGTCCCCATAACGGACCTGGCCGGTTCCCTTTGGCCCGGCCGCCGCCTAGCCGGCAGCGTTACACCTGATCTCGAAACATGAGCGCGCGGCGAGTTAGGCGCCCATTCCGCTACCTTTAGGTCATGATTACCGTCGCCGTATCCGGGGCTCACGGCCGTATGGGCTCCACCGTTGTTCAGGCCGTCTCGGCAGCTAACGATCTCGAGCTCGTCGCGGAGCTCGATCACGAAGACGAGATCTCGACCGATACCGTGCGCGGTGCAGATGTCCTGGTGGACTTCACTGTCCCTGCGGCGGCGCAGACCAACGTGCTCGCGGGACTCGCCGCCGGATGCCATGTCGTTGTCGGAACGACGGGATGGACGCCACAAGCCATCGACAGCGTGCGACAAGCCGCTGTAGACAGCGGACGAAACGTCATCATCGCGCCGAACTTCGCGCTATCAGCCGTTCTTGCGATGCACTTCGCGGCGCTTGCGGCGCCCTATTTTGAATCTGCAGAGGTCATCGAGCTGCACCACCCGAACAAGCTGGATGCCCCGAGTGGTACCGCCCAAGCGACGGCGAAGAAGATCGCTGAGGCCCGCGGCTCCGCGCCGATGCCCGATGCGACGGAGCACGATCCGCAGAACACGCGCGGCGGCCTCATCGACGGCGTGAGGGTTCACGCGCTGCGCATCAGCGGGCTCACCGCGCATGAAGAGATTCTGCTAGGCAACCCCGGCGAGTTGCTGACTATCCGCACGGACTCCTTCGATCGGGCGTCTTTTATGCCGGGTGTGCTGCTCGCGATTCGGAAGATTTCCCAGTTGCAGCCGCTGACCTACGGCCTCGACCAGGTGATGGACTTGCCGGGACGGTAGCCGCCGGACGCCACACCACGATGGCGATCACTGCCGCAACCACGGCGATCCCGCCGAGGATTGCTGCCGTTGACGACAATCCAATCCGCGCCCCGAGATTACCGGCAAGCGGGTAGGTCACAAGGAAACAGGCATGCGACAGCGCGAACTGAGCTGCAAAGACCGCGGGCCGGTTGGACTCCGTCGACCCTCTGCGCAGCAGGCGAGCCGAGGGGGTCAAAACCGCCGATGTCGCAGCTCCCAAAATTGCCCACAGGATCAGCAGCCTCGTCCATGACAGCTCTGCGGGCGAGGCGCTGAGCGTCGCGGCAACGGCGAGCGTGGTCAAGGCGAGTAAAGCCGAACCTGCGAGCATGATGGGTCGATCCGAAACCGAACCAAGAGCCCGCGGCAAGAGCAGGGCGACAACCATGGAACCCAGCCCGTAAGCAGCGAGCAGTACCGCGACATCTCGTTCTGGGCGCGAGAGGTAGGACTGCACCAGGACGACGGTGTTGACGATCACGAACGAGCAGCAAGCCGCGACAACGACATTGATCGCAAGCAAAGCGCGAAGCTCCGCGGACCGCACAAATACCCGAACGCCGCGCGTCAGCCGGTCAACGAACGGCGCCGCATCGCTGGCTGCCATCGGTGGAAAGGTCGTGAGGGCCACCAGCAGTCCGGAACCCACGAACCCCACAACCGTCCCGATGAACAGATCGTTGAACGGGATGACCGTGAGCAGCGCCGCCGCGAGCATGGGGGAGAGGGCCGCTTCGAGGTCATAGGCGAGGCGTGATAGCGAGAGCGCGCAGGTGTAGTCACGCTCCGCGGGAAGAATCTCGGGAATGACCGCCTGAAACGTCGGCGTGAATGTCGCCGAGGCGGCCTGCAACACAAAGATGAGCACGTAGATGTGCCACGTCTCCGTCACGAACGGCAGGCCGACCGCCACCAATGCTCGCACGATGTCCGCGGCAATGAGGACATGCTTGCGCGGGAGAGACGCGGTGAGGGCGGCCATCACTGGAGAAACGGCGACGTAGGCGACCATCTTGATCATCAGGGCGGTTCCCAGCACGATGCCGGCATTCCCGCCCGCGATATTGAAGGCGAGCAATCCGAGCGCGACCGTCAGTAAGCCGGTCCCGATAAGTGCAATGACCTGGGCACTGAACAGTCGGGCATACGACGGGTTTTTGAGAACGGCGAGCATGGCGATCAGTGCTCGTGGCCGGGCGCCGCCGCAACGATGTGTTCGGCCTGGTGGATGGCATCGGAGACAAGATCGCTCGCGTGGGTATTAGCCAACCGGTAGAAGACGCGCGTGCCTTCCTGCCGGGTGAGGACCATCTTGGCCAGTCGCAATTTCGCGAGGTGCTGCGAGACCGCAGCGGGAGACTTCCCGGCAATCTCAGCAAGCGTGTTGACGGGGAGCTCGCCCGCGCGCAGGGCCAAGATAATGCGGATCCGAGTGGCGTCCGCGAGCATCGAGAACACCTCGACCGCGAGCTCCACATCAGCCGAATCAGGCGTGTGCGTCGCGGGATCGGTATGACCCCAGGCATTTTCGTTATCTGCATTCATACGCAGATTATGACATACGGCGACGCGGGACTCCAGGGGCGTACGATCAGGGGGTGAGGATGCTCGCAGGGACGGTGTTCGGCGCGGCCCTGATGCTGGGGGCCTGCGCGGGTACCGAGACGATATCTCGGCCAGTGCCGTCAGCCACGTCAGGCGGCGCCGCGGTTCCGTGCGTGTCGTCCGACCTCGTGTTGAATGTCCGGGTACCCGACGACGAACGAGCCGCTGCCGGTTTCATCGTCGTAGACATCAATGCAGCGCATGCGAGTAGCTGCACGATCGAGGGCTATCCGAAGGTGACGTTCTCGCAAGATAGCGACGGCACCCCGCTGGGGGATCCCGCAGAACAACAACCGGGGACAGCCGAGTCCTTTCGCGTCACGCCGGATCGAGCACTGAGCGTCGCCCTGCAGCTGCGCGACATGTCCGCCTTCGGTTCGGATTGCGAGCCCATGCACGTGAGCGGTTTATCGATCACCCCGCCCGGGGGTCATGGCAACCAGTTCGTGGAATACCCCGCGACGGTCTGTACCAATCTCGACACCCCCATGCTGAAGGTGTGGCCCGTCGGGGTCAGTCTGGACGATATCCAGCAGAAAGCGCGCTAGCTCTCGCGCGCCGGAGTGAGCGTGTACCACCCGACCTGGCTCAGCACCTGGCCGGCAACGTCGAGGTCTCGCTTGATCCCGAGCGGCGCGAACCCAGCGGAAATCAGGAAGCGGGTGCGGCTTTCCTCCCCGGCAACGGCCCACGTCGCAACGCCGGAAAAACCAAACGTGTCGGCATAGTCCATTAGGGCGGCGAGCAGCCGTGAGCCATGCCCGGCGCGCTGATCGGCGCCGCGAACGTCCAGGCCGGTAATCTCCGCGTGGATGATGCCGTGGCCGTCCGGAGTCTGGACCGGCTCCGGCAGCGGAACGAGCGAGCCGTAACCGACCACGCGATTGGCTCGCAGCGCGACGACGACGGCGGAGTTTTTCGGCAGCGACTCAATCGTCTGGCGCCACGAGGACGTGCCGTCCGTCTCCTCGATCAGCTGCCGCGCGGCGTCCGGGACCTGGCCGCCGAAGGCCGCGGCGATGTCCTCAGTCAGGGCGGAGCGTTGAATAGCCCAGAGCGCCTCGGCGTCATCGGCAAGGGCAGGGCGGACGGAAACATCAGGCAACGGCATGCTCCCACCCTACCGAGGGATGGCGCCGTCGTACTTTTGGCTAGCCCGCCCAACCCGAAAGCCAGCTGAAACGGGCCACCAGAGTGATGTCAACAAACGCCCATTCGCGCACGCTTGATCGTATGGATGGACGTAGTGAAATCATTATCGACCTGGCCGCAGTTGCCGATAATGTTCGACGATTCGCAGCGATGGCCGAGGTCATCGCGGTCGTGAAAGCCAATGCCTTTGGCCACGGCGATGTACGCGTCGCCCACACCGCGATGCGCAACGGCGCCTCGGGGCTCGGCGTGACGACGTACCACGAGGCCCTCGGGCTTCGACGGGCAGGGATCACTGCTCCGATCCTCACCTGGCTCATCTCGCCGGGCGATGACCATGAGGCAGCGCTCGCCGCCGAGCTCGATATCGCCGTCGGCACCCTCGATGTGCTCGACGCCATCGCGCGCGCCTGCGTCACGACGCGGCGCACCGGGCGAATCCACCTGCACGTCGATTGCGGCATGAACCGCGAGGGCGCGCGCAGCTCGGAGTTGCTGCCGCTCATCCACCGGGCCCGCGCCCTGGAGCGCGCCGGCCTCATTCGGGTGATCGGCCTCATGGGACATCTACCCGACGCGGGACTCGGGCCCGAACACAACGACGGGGGATTAGAGCTTTTCGCCGATTCCTACCACCAGGCCTTCGTTGCCGGGCTTCGGCCCGAGATTGTGCATCTCGCGGCGACGGCTGCCGCCCTCACGGACTGGCGCGCCCGCAGCTGCCCGCACCGGCGCCACCCGCGCAATGCCACACCTCAGGCTTGCGATCGTCCTGGCACCGCCCCCGGTCCGCGCGTCGCCATCCGCATCGGAGCGGGCCTGTTCGGCATCGATCCCTCTGGTACGACCACGCTCGCCTCCGCCCTCACCTTTCGGGCGCCGGTCCTTGCCTGCCATCGCGTGAGCGCGGGCGGAAGGGTCGGCTACGACGGCACCTGGCAGGCACAGCACGACACGACCCTCGCGCTCCTTGGATGTGGCTACGCCGATGGCGTGCCGCGCTCGCTATCCAACCGCGGCCACGTCTGGCTCGCGGGCAAACAGCGTCCGATCGTGGGGCGGGTATCGATGGATCAAACCGTGATCGACCTTGCGGGCGATACCGTCCCACCCGGCGAGATTGCGACACTCTTTGGCCACGACGGGATAGCGCCCACGGCCGCGCAGTGGGCAACGTGGGATCACACGATCGAGCACACCATCGTTACCGGGATCGGTCATCGTCCCCGGCGGCGGTACCGTGAAGAGCACAGGGACGAGGAGGCGGCACCATGGACGTCGCAGTAATTGGCGGGGGCACGTCCTCCGAACACGAGGTATCACTCGCCTCGGCCGAAGGCATCCGCGCGGCACTCCAGAGCTGCGGCCACCGCGTGCGAGACGTTCGAATAACCCGGAATGGCCTGTGGGAGTGCGACGGCGAGCCGCTCGGCACGTCAGTGCGCGAATCCCTGGCTCGTGCGCTCGACGCACTCGATGGCGTCGACGTGTTATTCCCCGCGATGCATGGCCCCGCCGGAGAGGACGGCACAATCGCGGCCCTGGCCGAACTCGTCGGCATTCCCTGCGTCTTTTCCCCGCTCGTCGCCAGCGCGGTCGCGATGGACAAGTGGGCTACGCGCGCCGTCGCCACCTCCCAGGGCATTGCCGTCGCCCCCGGCCGGCTTATCACGCAGCTCGACGAGGTCCCCGCCGACGTCGCCCTGCCAGCCGTCGTCAAACCCGTCGCGGCAGGTTCTTCCCACGGCGTCGTGCTCGTCAGCGAGCCAGCAGAACTTCCGGGCGCGATCCGCGAGGCACAACGATTTGACCGCCGGGTGCTGATCGAAGAGCGGATCATCGGGCGCGAGGTCGATATCGCTATTCGTGACCTGCCCGACGGCACGGTGCAGTGCGGGCCAGTATTAGAGATTGTCGTAGCGAGCGGCGGCCTATTCGACGAAGAAGAAAAGTACGGCGGCGCAGCGGACTTCCGGATCCCGGCCGAGCTGACCTCCAAGGAGCGCCAGAGCATCGAGGATGGCGCGCTCACGATGTATCGCGCATTGGGGTGCCGCTCGCTAGCCCGCATCGATTTCTTCTTAACGCCCGCGGGCCCCGTCTTGATCGAGGTCAATACGATCCCGGGCTTCACGGAGCACTCCCAGGTGCCGCGCATGTTCGCCGCCGCAGGCATCAGCTACCCCCAACTCGTTGACGATCTCGTGCGGAGCGCCCGATGACGGCAGGTTTTCCCGTCTCTCGAATGCCGACGACGTGGTACCCCGAGCTGATCGTCGTCGTTGCCGGAATGCTCGTCTCGATCCTGACGGTGCCGCCCGGCAGCCGCCAGCAATTAGCCGCGATGATGCTCGTCAGCGCCTGCCTGCTCGCAGCAGCGGCCCTAGCGCGCCGCTCGCCGGGGACAGCGCTGGGCCTCACCTGGCTCGCCTTGGGAGCCCACCTGCTTGCTGGCCACATGGCGCTACCAATCGAGATCCTGGCGATCTGGATCGCCTACGGCATTGGTCGCTACGGCAGCTTTACGACCGTCATCGCCGCGGCGGTCTCGGTGCCCTTAGCGGCGCTCGTCGTCGTGGGTCTCGGCAGTGCGGTCGATTATGAGCTGCTGGGTACGTTGCGCGCAATCATCGGTCGGTTCTCCAGCCCCTTGGCTCGCGCAACCGTGGCAGTTTCCCTAGTGCTGCTTCCGCTGCTAGCCCCGCTAGGTGCGGGAATTGCTGCAAGATTCGCGGCTGCCTCCGAAGAGCGCCAAAGCGACCTCATCGAGGAACAGCAAGCGCGCCTTGCTGCCGACGACGCAGCGCCATCGCGCGCGATGTGCACGACGTCGTGGGACACTCGCTGACGGTCATCCTCGCCCAAGCCGAGGCCGGCCAGTTCGTGACCACCGAAGCAGAGCTTCGTGCCACGCTGGAGCGAATTTCCGGCGTCGCGCGCTCATCGCTGCGAGACGTTCGAACCGTCCTTGCGGACCTCAAACAGGACACGAGCGATCTTCATGCCCCGCTCCGGGCGCTCGCGGGCTCCGGTTTCAAAGTCGTCGAAACCTCGACGGGTACACCGCGACCACTCCCGCCGGAATTATCGACGACGATTCGCAGGATTCTGCAGGAAATCGTCACTAACGTCGTCAAGCACGCAGATCCATCTGAGCCGGTACACGTGGCGTGGATCTGGTCCGATAACCTACAGGTCCACGTCAGTAACCGCGCGGCGGCAACACCAGCGCCGGACGGATCCGGAATGGGAATAGAGTCCATGACGGCGAGGGCCCTCGCAGTTGGTGGAACCGCGCGCGTCTGGCGCGATGGCGACATTGTGACGTCCCACTTCTCGATCCCCATCACCCGACATCAGGAAATCCAATGAACACTCCGATTCGCGTCATCATCGTCGATGACCAGGCACTCTTTCGGACCGCGATTGCGATCCAACTCAAAGCACTTCCCGACATCGACGTTGTCGGCGAGGCAGAAGATGGGGTAGCAGCAGTGGCAATGGCTGACGAGCTTCGGCCCGACGTCGTCATCATGGACATTCGAATGCCTGACATGGATGGTGTGGAGGCAACGCGACGGATCGTTGGCAACAATTCCGACGTCCGCGTCCTTATTTTGACCACTTTCGATCTCGACGACCGTGCGACGACGGCCATTCGTCACGGTGCGGCCGGCTTTCTGTTGAAGGATGCTTCGCCGGCGCAGCTAGCTGAAGCGATCCGCACGGTCCATCTTGGTAATGCGGTTCTGGCCCCCAATGATCTTTCCACGCTCATGGAGGGTAGCTTCCGCACTCGCGAGAAGCTGCCCGAGGCATTTCATGGCCTCACGACTAAAGAACGCGAAGTCCCGATGATTATTGCGGAGGGACTATCGAACGCTGAGATCGCTATGCGGATCGGCGCTTCGGAATCGACGGTCAAGAGCCATATCTCGGCGCTGCTACGAAAGCTCGACCTGCGCGACCGAGTTCAGCTTGTCGTCTTTGCGTACGAGCACGGCCTCTTGGACTAAGGGAGGCAGCAAAAAAGCCGCTCCGATTCTCATCTGAAGTATCGGAGCGGCTTTCTTTTGGCAGTGGAATGCTGCCCGCATCAAAAAGGTGGTGGTCCGTTCAGGGCTTCGTCGAAGCGCCAGTCGTTGGCTAGGGTGAAGCCGCGCGGCTGTCCTGCCGCGCTTGTCTGCGTTGCCTCAGGTGTCATCGCGGTATCGGTGTTCGCGGGGGTGGCGTGGGGTTGATCGTCTGGGCCGGGTGGTGCGCCTGGTTTGGGGATGGCAACGACAGGCGGCGTGAGGCGCGGATGGTAGATCGGTTGTTGGTCGGGATCTATTCTGCGGGGTGGCCGAGCTGCTGGGATCCCGTTCTCATCGATGATGATGGTCCAGCTGTTGGGGTCGCCGGGTGGTTTTTCGACTCGGGGATGATGCCGTGAGCACACCAAGGCCAGGTTGGTGAGGTTGGTGGGGCCGCCGCTTTCCCAGGAAATAATGTGGTGGGCCACGCATCCTTCGGGAGGGTCGGTACACATCGGGAAGACACATCCCCCGTCCCGGAGGGCTAGGAGTTTTCGGAGTTTTTTGGAGGCGAGGCGGGTTTCTCGTCCTCGGTCTGCTTCGCGCGTGTCCCAAATGTGGCGGGTACGCTCCGGGAACGCCACCGAGGGGTCCGCAAGGATCGGAGGAGCCGGCGGTGCAGGCGTCAACTCGGCAGTTTCCGCACCGGTTCCGGTAGCTACCGACTTCGTAGCGCTGGGGCGAGATGAGTCGCCATTGGTGAAGTCATCGCCGGCCATGATGCGGTCGATAAGCGACTCGGCATCATCTTCAAAGGAGTCCGCTTCCGGGCCCTCCATATGGGCTCCATGACTTCCATTGCCACCCGGGTTGCTCGGGCTCGGGTTCCCACCGCCATTACCGGATGGGCCGTCACTGTCATCGCCCGAGGGGTCGTTGTCATCGTGCGGGTCCTGGTCGCCGTAGGGGCCGGGACCATCAAACGGATCCTGCCCATCGAACGGGTCCTGACCATCAGATGGGTCTTCGTCGTTGAAGGACTCGACGCCGTCGAAGAGATCTTTGGAAGGATCTTGATCTGTCGGGTCCTGGCCGGTGCCGGTGTCGTTTCCGGTGAGGTGGGTGAGGTCGTCGGGCTCGGGTGGGTAGTGGCCGGTCATGGTGGTGAACAAGGCATCCAGTAGCCGGGTTTTACGGTCGGCGGCTTTGCGGGTTTTGCTGTGGCGTTGGGCTCTGGCGATGGCTTCGGCCTTCTTCTCCAACGCTGGCATCAAGATACGTAAATATTCGGCGGGGATGTGAGCGAACAGGTTCGCTCCGAACTCACCGTCTTGGATCAGCGTGATGGCAAGCCCGCGATCCTGGAAGGACTGCTTCCTACGTTTCGCGGTCGCCGCGTTATTGGCCTTACGTAGGGCTTCGTCGAGCATCTCTAAGGTGGTGCGGCATTTCTTACGGAACTCACCCGGCACCGGAGTCTCCGCCTCTCTAATGAGGGCTGCTTCGACGTGGGGGAACTCGGCCTGGCTGTAGTGGGGCCGCATCTTCTCCAACGTCTTAACCGCCGTATACAGGTTCTCTTGCGAGATACGGGAAGCTGCGGCGGCTTTCAACACGTTCGGAAACTCAGCCTGGCTACGTGCGGTACGGATCTCGCTGGTGGCAGCATTCTTCGGGATGCGGCGTTCTTCAGCGATCACGTCCGCCATAGACAGGCCATCGATCTCGGCAGCACCCGCCTTGTCTGCTGCCGCAATAATCTGCGTCCGCAGTGTGGCCACGGCGTTGTAGGCGCGTTCGATGTTGCGGGCCGCGATCAACTTATGCAGCGCCTCAGGAAGGTCAACACCGTTCTCGACCGCTGCGGCGAGGATCCCGATCCCGAGATTGAGTAGGTCTTCCGACACGACAGGAGCAGTACCAGCGGCCGGGTGGCTGGTGGGCACATCAAGACCAGCTGCCTCAAACAGTGGATGCAAGTCCATGATGCGCCTCCCTCCAAACCGGATGATCTGTGCCTGCTGCGGGGTGCTGCAAGCGACTGACCACGATCAAACCAGCACGTCAACACCCGAAAATCGAAGACCCACCACAACGGGAATGCGAGAGGCGTCGGGAGGCGGGCTGTGGAGAACAACGGCCAGGACAGAAGAGAGCGGCCGCCTCAGAACGTAGTACTGAGACGGCCGCTCTTTGTAGCCGGTTAGCCCTGAGAAGGTAAGAGCCAGGAGCGCTCAGAGTTGAAGTCGACTCGGACTTCGCTGCCTTCCTCGTGAATCTGGGCGGGATCCGGATCGGATTCGATCACGACGATCGTGCCGTGTTCGGTTTCGACTTCGTATTCGACGTTCTCGCCGTAGAAAACCGCAGCCAGAACCTGTCCATGGTCGCCTACAACATTGTTCGTCGAGCCGTTGGCGGCGACCTTCTCTAACCGCACTGATTCCGGTCGGACAAGTACGAGCGCAGGTCGACCAACTTCGACGTCGGGATGGGCAGGGATGGTGAACTCACGTTCGAGGACCTTAACAGTCGCACTATCGCCAGCTTTGTGTAACACCTCGGCTGACAGGAAGTTTGCTCGTCCGATGAAGTCTGCGACGAATTCGGATGCTGGACGGCGGTAAATCTCATCGGGTGAGGCAGCCTGCTCGATTTTTCCAGCATTCATCACGACGATCCTGTCTGACAGACTCATCGCTTCTGCCTGGTCGTGGGTCACGTACAAGCTCGTGATTCCCAGTCGGTGCTGCAGGCGCCGGATTTCTTGGCGCATGCGTACGCGGAGCTTGGCATCGAGGTTAGACAGGGGCTCATCGAACAGGAGAACCTTCGGTCGCATCACCATTGCTCGGGCGAGGGCGACGCGCTGCTGCTGCCCGCCAGATAGCTGGTTAGGGGCACGGTCGGCAAGTGCGTTGAGATTCATGGACGTCAGTGCCAGTTCAACCTGCTCCTTGATCTCTTCGGCGGGTAGCTTCTTGAGCTTTAATCCATAGGCGATATTGTCCCGGACCGAAAGGTGAGGGAAGAGCGCGTAGGACTGGAACACCATGGCCATTGGACGCTTGTTGGGCGGCTGATCGACGAGATTGACGCCGTCGAGTTCGACACGCCCGCTAGTCGCGTCCTCGAATCCCGCGACCATCCGCAAGGTCGTCGTCTTTCCGCAGCCGGAAGGACCTAGCAGCGTGACGAATTCTCCCGGGTTGATATCGAGTGAAATACCGTCGACCGCATGGACAGCTGAGTCTCCCGAGCCGAAAGTTTTTCTCAGCACGTCGAGTTTCAGTCGACCTGTTTCCTCGGTCTGCTCGAATTCTTCAATCGTGTCAGTATGTGCAGTCATCTCATGCTCCTGCGGGGGTGATGGGGGCCTTAACCGCAGGGTTGCCACGGACAGCCAGGTTGATAAGGCCAAGGACGGTCATAACGATGACGATCAAAATGGTGCAGAAGGCGAAAGCGTTACCAAAGCGACCAGCGTCGACTTCGGAGAGAATCTGCGACGTCATGATCCGTGTGTGCGGCGTTGTAATGAAAATGATCGGTGACAGTGTCGTCATGGATCGAGCAAAGGCGTATGACAAACCGGTCAGGAAGGCCGGCCGGATGAGCGGTAGCGTCACGGTTCGGAAGGTCGTGAGACCGGAGGCTCCGAGCGACGTTGCGGCCTCATCGATTGCCGGATCGATCTGCTGCAGCGCCGCGATGCCCGAACGCTGTCCAGCAGGCATCGACCGCGCGATAAAGACCATGACGATAGCGATGGCACCGCCGAGAATAGCTCCGCCGCCGGCAACCGCAGGTAGGACGGTGACTCCTCCGATCTTCAGGGGAGTGTTGAAGGTGATCGCATAACCGATACCAATGACGGTTCCAGGCACAGCGAGACCCAACATGCCGAAGAAGTCGAGCAGGTCTCGGCCACGCTTGAGTCGTCGGACCACAAGCCAGGCAATGAGCATGCCGAGGATACCCGCAATCGGGGTTGCGATGAGGGCCAGAATTGTCGTGTCAATGATGGCATCGTTACCGATTCCCGAAAGCAGGTAGGTGAAGTTATCCAGCGTGAAGGTGTTATTGACGCCGAGGATCTTCACGAATGCTCCGATAAAGACGGCCGCGTAAATAGTGATGACCAGGGCTGTTACGATTCCAACACCGGTGAGGATCGGAACGCGTGCTTTCCAGGACGTGTTGAGTTTCCCCTGGCCGGCTGGCTTGCCGGTAACGGTGACAGTGGATGCTCGGCCGGTCCAGTACCGCTGAACGATGAAGACGAGCAGCGCCGGGATAAGAAGGACCAAGGAGTATGCGGACCCCGCAGCAGTGTTGTACTCGCCGGTAATAGCGATATACGCCCGTGAGGCAAGGACAGTGAAGTCGCCACCGATGACGAGTGGGTTGGCGAGATCCGCAATAGCCTCCACAAAGAGCAGGAGGAATGACGCTGCGAAACCGGGCACGAGGAGCGGCAGCGTTACGGTCCGGAAGATCTTCCATTTCGACGCTCCCAAGGACGCGGCTGCCTCTTCCATCGCTGGATCGAGTGATCGCAACATGCCAAGGAGGTTCATGTACGCGACCGGGAAGAAGGACAACGACAATACGAGTGTCAGACCGTCGAGACCATAAATGTTCCACGGCATGCCAAGGAACTGCTTAGAGACGATTCCGTTGCGACCAAAAAGCGTGATGGCCGCCGTCGCGACCGCGAACGGAGGCGAGACGATCGGGAGCAACGCGATCAGATGCAGGATTCGCTTGCCACGGAACTGCAGGCGAGCCTGCGCGTAGGCGAATAGGAAACCGACGGCGGTCCCGATCGCTCCAACGAGCGCCCCGAGAACGACGGTATTGCGGATGATGCGGAGATTCACTGGGGAAGTGAAAATCCGTTTCAGCGCGGACAGTCCCTCCTCACCAAAGGCCTTGGCGAGGATTTGCGCCAGTGGCATTCCAACGAGGAGTAACAAGATGAGGACGACGGCGACGATCAGCGAGATCGTGACCGGATCCTGTTTCACACGGGTGCGGGCGGAGCCCCGCGCCGGACGTGGTACGACGGCGGGGGCTCCGGGCACGTGAGCGACTGTGCTCATGAGTAGCCTTCAGGAAATCTAGTCGCGCGGCGCCGCAGCGATCTCTTCGTCGAACTTCGCGGTCAGTCCGGGCTTTTCGGCGGCGGCCTTGGCGAAGTCGTAGTCGATGAGGTTGACGTCGTCGAGTTTGACCATGCGGTCATCGACCTTGGCATCGGGGTGCGTCAACACCTGGTAAGAGCCGACGGTCTGCCCAATATTCTGGGCATCAGTGGAGATCGCGAAGTCGATGTACTTCTTTGCAGCCTCCTCGTTCTTGGCGCCCTTGATCATGGCGACACCGCCGACTTCGTAGCCGGTTCCTTCCTCGGGGAAGGAAACCTCGAGATCACTCATGCCCTCTTCTTTGTACTTCACGCAGTCGTGGGAGAAGACGAGGCCTACGGCCACTTCGCCGCGTCCGGCTACCTGCCCGGGCGCGGTACCGGACTTGGTGTACTGCAAGACGTTCGGGTGCAGTTTCTTCATGTAGTCGAGACCGCCCTCATCGCCGCCGTTGAGCACGACCTGGGTCCACAGCGTGGTGAATGCCGTTCCCGAGGTCGAGGGGTGGGCGGTGGAGACCTGCTGCTTGAGCTTCGGGTCGAGCAGATCATCCCAGCTGTTGGGCTGCTCAACTCCGAGGTTCTGCAACACCGACTGGTTGGAACAGAAACCGAGGACGCCAACGTAGACGCCGGTCCACATGTGGTTCGGATCCTTGTACTTATCGGGGATCGCCTCGGCCTCGGGGGAGGCGTATTCAGCGATGAGGCCCTGCTCTACTGCGGCGCCATAACCATCGACGGGGCCGCCATGCCACACATCGAATTCGGGGCTGTCCTTGGCAGAGGCGAGGCGGGCGACCGTCTCGCCAGATGACAAGCGGACGAAGTTTGCTTTGATGCCTGTCTTTTCAGTGAACGCTTCGGTCCACTTCTGGCACAGGTCCTCCATCGCGCCGCAGGCGATGGTGATCTGGCCGCTGCCTCCATCGGATGAGCCATCGCCGTCAGATGAGCCGCATGCGGCGAGGCTGAGGGTCAATGCCAAGGCGCTGGCGGTGAGGGCGGGAGCTTTGAGCTTCATGGTGTTCTCCTCGTTGAGTGGTGATACTTGCAGCGTGCCACTGCTATCTCGCGTGCGGGAGCAAGAAATGGTTACAAAAGGTCACGGTTGCGTGACCTGGCGAAAATAAAGGAGAAAGGGTCGCTATTTCTTCAAGCTGTATCCGGCGCCTCGTCGGGTCGCGACGAGGTCACCCGCCTCGCCGAGTTCTTGCCGCAACCGGTAGATGGCGGTCTTCACCATTTGCTTGCCACCGAGGCCCGAGGACGTTTGCCACACCTCGTTGAGGAGTTCTTTGACAGTAACGACCTCACCTGGTCGGGCAGCGAGCGCTCGAAGAATCGCGTGCGAGGTCGACGTGAGTTGGAGGCGATCATCGTGATAGATCGCGACGGGTTGGCTTGTGTCAATGGCCAGTGAACCTACCGTGATGACGTGCGATCCACCCGTGCGCGTGCGAGCAAGCAGGGCTTTGACGCGAAGCGCAAGCTCGCGGGGTGAGAAGGGCTTTGCAAGGTAGTCATCGGCCCCGGCCTCCAGACCCGCGATGCGTTCGTCTTCGGAGCCGAGGGCGGACAAAAAGATGATGGGGATGTCGCTGGCGGTTCGGATACGCGAACACAGCGCCAGGCCAGAGAGGTCGGGCAGCATGACATCGAGGACGACGGCATCAAAGTCCTTGGATCGCAACGTCCGCCAGCCCGCTTCTCCGGTGGTAGCGACGGTGGGCTCAAAGTCATGTTTGGCGAGGACGAATGCGATGATGTCGGCCATCTGAGGCTCGTCCTCGACGATGAGGATGCGACCACTGCCGTCGTTATTCATCGCTGTCCTCCCGAGCCGTCGGAATCGTGAAATACATCGTCGTGCCACTGCGGGCAGCGGTATCGACTAGGACGTTTCCACCGTGTAGCTCCACGATAGCTTTGGTGATCGTGAGGCCGAGTCCGGTTCCGTCGCGGCTGGTGGTGTGAAACGGATCGAACATGCGCCTGCGGGTGGAGGGATCGATGCCGTGGCCGTCGTCGGCGACGGCAAGCACCGCCTGGCCCTCGCCCTCGGTTACTCGAAACGTGATGACCGCGCTGGCTCCGGCATGGCGGATGGCGTTATTTCCGAGGTTCCACAGGGCTTCTCGTAACAGGCGCGGATCTGCAAGAACCGGGATGGGGCGGCCTCTGTTATCGAGTTGGATTCTGGCGGTATGGATCGCGCGTAATTCGCGAACCGTGGCTCGCACAAGCGAGCGCAGATCGAGCCGCTCGACATTCAGGTCGAATAGGGTCGCTTCCAACCGAGCGTGGGTTAGCAGGTCTTCCGCGAGCGAGATGACGTGCGTCGTGTTGTCCATGATCGTCGCGGTAAAACGCTGCTGCTCTTCGGTCAGTGGACCGGCCGAGCCGTCCTGCAAGAGCTCGCCGGCGCCGCGAATGAGGGCTAGGGGAGTACGCACTTCGTGGGAGAGCATCGCAATGCGCTGGGCGCGATCCTTGGCCAGGGCGCGAAGTCGTTCGGCTTCGGCTCTCATAGCGCGGTGGGTATGGCTCGCCTTGCGCAGTCGGACAATACTCACCGCGGCAACCACGGCGGTCACGGCGAGGGCCGCGATGAGGGTGAGGACGGCGGCCGCCGGCCACTGTGCGAGGGGGCTCATTGCGCGAGCTCGAGGGCGAGCTCGACGTTGTCGGTCATGACCTTGTCGACGCCGAGGGCGGCCATGGCGCGAAGTTCCGGCTCGCTGTTGGGCGTCCAGCAGGACACGTCGAGGCCGAAGGCGTGAGCGGAGGTCACGAGGCCGAGGCTAACCCCGAAAAACTGCGGGTTGATCGCGCTCGGTTTGAGGTTTGCGAGGATGCGAATGTCCGGGGTGAAAAGGCCCTCGTCGTTCAGATAGATCTCGGTGCGCGTGGAATGCTGGCGGACCTCGATGAGGCCCGGCAGCTCGCCACAAAACGCGACGCGGCCTTCGAGTCCTTTGAGCTTGAGAAGGCCGAGGGCGGCGAGGGCGACCTCGGGGCTTTTTTGGTCCAGGATGATCGGGATGTTGTAATCGGCCGAGAGTTGCAGGACTTCGTCGAGCGTCGGGATGCGGTCCTCGCCGGTGCCAAGCGCCGCGAGACTTTCCGCGCTGTGGGCGGAGATCGGGCGGGGATCGGCCCACAGCCGGGCCGTCGTCGCGTCGTGAATGACGGCGATCGAGCCGTCGCCGGCGAGCTGGATATCGACCTCGACGCCGGCGACGCCGAGTTCCATGGCGGCGCGGATTGCGGGCAGCGTGTTCTCGGTGTGGCGCGCGTGGTAGCCGCGGTGGCTGATGACCTGCATGTCTCAATCGTCCCAGTCTTTGGTCAGGCACCTGTGTGCGACATGCGTGGCTCTACCCTTCTGACATGGAACGCAATGAGGCCCGCGCAATCTTCGGTTCGGTCATTCCTGCGATGGTCACGCCCTTTGCCGAGGATGGATCAATCGACTTTGACGCGGCGGCACGGCTCGCCGATCACCTGGTGGGGCAGGGCTGTGACGGCATCCTGCTGTCGGGGACGACGGGGGAGTCGCCAACGACGCACACCCCGGAAAAGAACGAGCTCATTCGCGTCGTGAAAGAGGCCGTCGGCGACCGGGCACGCATCATGGCCGGTGCGGGGTCCAACGATACGAAGCACGCGGTGCGGATCGGGGAGCAGGCCGTGGAATCCGGCGCGGATTCGCTGCTCGTCGTCTCGCCGTATTACAACAAGCCGAGCCAGGAGGGCATTGCGGCTCATATCCTCGCGGTCGCTGACGCGGGTGGCGTGCCCGTCATGGTCTACGACATCCCGGGACGCACCGGGGTGAAGATCGGCCCCGAGTGCTCCGAGCAGATCGCCGAGCATCCGCAGATTGTGGCGTTCAAAGAGGCGACGGGCGACGTCGTGGGCGGGATCGCGCGCGGGCGCGCGACCGGCACGGCCGTGTATTCCGGCGATGATGCGCTCAATCTCGGTTTCCTTACGCACGGTGGGGTGGGCGTCGTCTCCGTCGTCGCCCACGTCGCGGCCGATCGCTACCGCGCGATGGTCGATGCGCTCGATGCGGGAGACTTGGAGCGCGCGGCCGAGATCCACCACGAGGTGCTGCCGCTGGTGGATGCCGTCATGGGCGAGGGGCTCGGCGCGGTCATGGCCAAGACCGCCGTCGCGCTGCAGGGTCACCTCCCCGCCGCCTCATTCCGGCTGCCGCTGACGGCGGCGACGTCGGCCCAAGTCGCGCGACTGCGCAGCGCGATGGAAGCGCTGAACTACCTGTAGCGGCCGGCCCGGATGCGGGCTGCTGGCCGCTCCGATTGGACAGACCTCGTAGAATTAGCGACGTGACTGCCCTCTTCAGTGAACTTCCTGCCCCGCCCCCGCTAGCCGACGACACCCTGCGGATCGTTCCGCTCGGCGGCCTTGGCGAGGTCGGGCGCAATATGACCGTCTTCGAGATCAACGGCCGCCTGCTCATCGTCGACTGCGGCGTCCTGTTCCCCGAGGATGATCAGCCTGGCGTCGACCTCATCCTGCCGGATTTTTCCTACATCGAAGACCGGCTCGATGACGTGCTCGCTATCGTCCTGACCCACGGCCACGAGGACCACATCGGCGCGGTGCCCTTCCTGCTCAAGCTCAAGCCGGACATTCCGCTCATTGGTTCCTCCCTCACGCTGGCCTTCATCGAGGCCAAGCTAGCCGAACACCGCATTACGCCGCTGACGCTCACCGTCTCCGAGGGCGACATCGAACAGCTCGGGCCCTTCGAGTGCGAGTTCGTCGCCGTCAACCACTCCATTCCCGACGCGCTCGCCGTCATGATCCGCACGAAGGCCGGCAACGTCTTGCACACCGGCGACTTCAAGATGGATCAGCTGCCGCTCGACGGACGCATCACCGATCTGCGCGCGTTCGCACGCTTTGGCGACGAGGGCGTCGACCTATTCATGGTCGACTCCACCAACGCCGAGGTGCCGGGCTTTACCACGCATGAACGCGAAATCGGGCCGGTGATCGACTCGGTGTTTGGTGCGGCGCCCGGCAAGATCGTCGTCGCCTCCTTTGCCTCCCACGTCCACCGCATTCAGCAGGTGCTCAACGCCGCGAAGAATCACGGCCGCAAGGTCGCCTTCGTCGGCCGCTCGATGGTGCGCAACATGGGCATCGCCGAAAAGATGGGCTACCTGAACGTGCCCGAGGGTGTGCTCGTCGAGCTGAACAAGCTCGCGGACCTGCCCGATGACAAGGTGGTGCTCGTCGCGACGGGTTCGCAGGGCGAGCCGATGGCGGCGCTCGCGCGGATGGCGAACCGCAACCACAAGATCGAGATCGGCGTGGGCGATACCGTGCTGTTTGCCTCCTCGCTCATCCCGGGGAACGAAAACTCGGTCTCGCGCGTCATCAACGGGCTCACGCGCCTGGGCGCGAAGGTCATTCACCAGGGGATTGCGCGCGTACACGTCTCCGGGCACGCCTCGGCCGGCGAACTGCTGTACTGCTACAACATCGTCGGGCCGGAAAACGTCATGCCGATTCACGGCGAGATCCGCCACCTCGTGGCCAACGGCAACCTCGCCACCGCGACGGGCGTGCCGCGCGAGAACGTCATCCTGGCCGAAGACGGCGGCGTCGTCGATGTGAAGGACGGCGTCGCGAAACTCGTCGGCGCGGTGCCGTGTGGGCTCGTCTTCGTCGACGGTTCCTCCATCGGCGAGATCACCGAGGCCGAGCTCAAGGACCGCATGATCCTCGCTGAGGAGGGCTTTATCTCCGTGTTCGCCGTCATCGACGTGGCGCGGCGCGAGGTTCTCGCCGGCCCGCGCATTCAAGCCAAGGGCGTGGCCGAGGGTGATGAGGTCTTCACCGCGATCGAACCCAAGGTGCGCGAGGCGCTCGATAAGGCGCTCGCCGAGGGCGTGAACGAGGAGCATGCGCTGCAGCAGGCGATGCGCCGCGTCGTCGGGCAGTTCGCCTCCAAGCGGCTGCGGCGCCGGCCCATGATCATTCCCGCCGTCGTCATGAAGTAGGCACCATGGCTCGATTTATCTCAACCGGCAGCTGCGTTCTCGACCTGCCAATGAACCTGCCGCATTTCCCGACGCGCGGCGGCGACGTGATCGCCAAGAGCGCGGGCGCCGTCGTCGGGGGCGGTTTCAACGTCGTATCCGCCGTCGCCCGCCAGGGGATCGAGACGCTGCTCGCCTCACCGCTTGGCACCGGCGCAAACTCCGCGCAGGTGCGGCTCGCGCTGGAAGCCGAGGGCATCGAGCACGTCGGGGAGACCCTCGTCGGCGATACCGGGCTGTGCCTGACGCTGCGCGAACCCGACGGGGAACGCACCTTTATTACGACGCTCGGCGTGGAGGCTGAGCCCAGCCACGACGAATTCGACTCGATCGACGTGCGCGAAGGCGACGTCGTCTACGTCTCCGGCTACGACCTCGCCTACCCGAGCTCGGCGCCCGTCGTCTCGCGATTTGCCGCCAACCTGCCCGAGGGCGTCCGCCTCATCGTCGACACCGGCCCGATCGTCAACGAGATTGCGCCCGAGCATTTGAATCCGGTGCTCGCGCGCTGCGACCTCATTTCGCTCAACCGCCGCGAGGCCGGACTGGTGGCCGACATGACGGGCGTTTCGGAGCGGTTTGCTGCGATCCGCTCGCTTGTTTCCGAGGAGTGCCAGGCGCTCGTGCGGGCCGGCTCCGAGGGCTGCTGGGTGCAGGTGCGTGCCGGCGCGGTACCGGAGCGCGTCCCCGCATTTTCGTTCACCGTCGTCGACACGACGGGCAGCGGCGATGCGCACACCGGCGTCGTGGCAGCCTCGCTCATGGACGGCCTGGACTTGATCGAGGCGATCCGGCGCGGCAACGTCGCGGCGGGCATGTCCGTGGAGCGGCTAGGCCCGGCGCGCTGCCCGAGCCGCAGCGAGATCGACGATTACCTCGCGGCGCATTAGCAGGGTCCCGGGTGGGGGAGTTGCTCGCCCCTCGTGTGCGGATCCACTCGCGCACCCGCGCGCACATACGCACGCGCGCATCCGCACGCGCCCACCCGCGCGCACGCACACGCGCGCACGCGCACGCGCGCGAGGAAGTCGCGGATACAAACGTGAGGCCGAAAACAACGTCGCCGCCCGGGGTGGCGGCCCGCGGCCAGCGCCCAGTTCACGGTAACGTCTGAATATCATGTCCAAACGCACGTCTGCCTCAGCAGCGAAGAGCGAAGCCCCCACCCGTCGGCGGGATGGCTGGGCCGTCGCCCTCATTGCGCTCGCCATCGTCGTGGCGATCCGCGAATGGTTCAACCTGTCCGGCGCGGCCGGCGCGATCCTGCATCACGCCTCCGCCGGACTCGTCGGCTTGCTCGCCGTGCTGCTGCCTGTCCTGCTCGTCATCATCGCGGTGCGCTTGATCGCGCACCCGGAAAACGTCGCCGCCAATGGCCGCGTCGCGATCGCACTCGCCATTCTCATCTCGTGCATCGCCGGCCTCATCCACATCTTCAAGGGGCGGCCAAACCTGCTGGAGAACTTCGCGGGTGTCGAATCCGCCGGCGGCATCGTCGGCTGGGTATTTGGCGAACCGCTGTCGATCCTGTTCACGCACTACGCGGCGATCCCGATCCTGCTGTTGCTCATTGGCGTGTCGATCATGTCGATTACCGCGACGCCGCTGTCGGCGATCCCGGACTTTTTCCGCAACACGACGATGTACCTGTCGTCCCGCGGCGAGCCCGCAGCGGAGGAGCCCTTCGATGATGCCGACGGGCAGCAGGCGCTAGCCAAGCGTGCCCGCCGCCGGCGCAAGAGCGTTGAGGTCGAGGACAATTACGACGGCGATGAGCCCTTTAGGCAGGCCGCGGAACTCGACGGCGCCGCCAAGCCCGCTAAACCGCGCCGCTCGCGCGGCAAGAAGACCGAGGTCTTTGACGCCCAGGCCGATGACGATGCGACGCGCATCCTTGCCGCGGGCGCTGGGGCCGCTGGTGCCGGCGCCGCAGGGGCAGCAGCCGCTGCCGCCACGGGAGCACCCGCCGGTGACGCGGCAGGCGGCGATGGCGCGGCGACGGAGCTCAGCCCGCCGCCGCTCAACCCGCTACCGGACCGCACCGAGCAGCTGACGCTCGGCTCCGACGTCATGTACGAACTGCCCACCGACGATATGCTCGTCAAGGGGGCGCCGCACAAGGTCCGCTCCGCCGTCAACGACCGCGTCGTCGAACGTCTGACCCGCGTCTTTGAGGAATTCTCCATCGACGCCCAGGTCACGGGCTTCTCGCGCGGGCCGACGGTCACGCGCTACGAGGTCGAGCTCGGCACCGGCACGAAGGTCGACCGCGTCACGCGCATGGCCAAGGACATCGCCTACGCCGTTGCCTCCGCCGACGTCCGCATCCTCTCGCCGATCCCCGGCAAGTCCGCCATCGGCATCGAAATCCCGAACGATGACCGCGAAACCGTCGCGCTCGGCGACGTGCTGCGCTCCTCGGTCGCCCGCCGCTCCACGCATCCGCTCGTCGTCGGCGTTGGAAAGGACGTCGAGGGCGGCTACGTCGTCGCCAACCTCGCCAAGATGCCGCACCTGCTCGTGGCAGGCGCGACCGGCTCGGGTAAGTCCTCCTTCGTCAACTCGATGATCACCTCGATCATGATGCGCGCCACCCCGGAAGAGGTGCGCATGGTCCTCGTCGATCCCAAACGCGTCGAGCTGACGATCTACCAGGGCATCCCACACCTCATCACGCCGATCATCACGAACCCGAAGAAGGCCGCCGAGGCACTCGAATGGGTCGTGCGCGAGATGGACATGCGCTACGACGATCTCGCGCAGTTCGGCTACAAGCACATCGACGAGTTCAACGCGGCGGTGCGCAAGGGCCAGGTCAAACCCCTGTCGGGTTCGGAACGCAAGATCGCGCCCTACCCCTACCTCCTGGTGATCGTCGACGAGCTCGCGGACCTCATGATGGTCGCCGCACGCGATGTGGAGGCCTCGATCCAGCGCATCACGCAGTTGGCGCGCGCCGCCGGCATCCACCTGGTGCTCGCCACTCAGCGGCCCTCGGTCGACGTCGTCACCGGCCTCATCAAGGCCAACGTGCCCTCCCGGCTCGCCTTTGCTACCTCCTCGCTCGCGGACTCCCGCGTCATCCTGGATGCCGCCGGCGCCGAGAAACTCATCGGCCAGGGCGATGCCCTCTTCCACCCGTCGGGCAAAGCCAAGCCGATGCGCGTGCAGGGTGCCTGGGTCACCGAAACCGAAATCCGCCACGTCGTCGATCACGTCAAGAACCAGATGAAGCCGGTCTATCGCGACGATGTGATGGAGACGGCGTCGAAGAAGAAGATCGACGAGGATATTGGCGATGATCTCGAGGATCTGCTCGCCGCGGCGGAGCTCGTCGTCACCTCGAACTTTGGTTCCACCTCGATGCTGCAGCGCAAACTGCGCGTCGGTTTCGCCAAGGCCGGCCGGCTCATGGACCTGCTCGAATCGCGGGACATCGTCGGGCCCTCGGAGGGGTCCAAGGCGCGCGATGTGCTCGTCCCGCCGGAAGAACTGCCGACCGTGCTCGCGATGCTGCGCGGGGAGGAAGTTGCGCCAACCGAGGCGCAGGACGACGATGAAGGAGAGGCATCCGCCGACGAGATGGACACGATGATCCATCCGGCCGACGCCCACCTCGAGGTCGTCGAGGCAGCCGGTGAGGAGGACGCGTGGGATCTAACCGATCGGAGCTAACGGGCAAGGTTCCCGTGCTCAATATTGCCAACGTTCTCACGGTGGTGCGGATCCTGCTCGTGCCCGTTTTTATCTACCTGTTCCTGCGGGGGGATACGACGAGCCAAATCTGGGCGACGATCACCTTCATGATCGCCGCCGCCACCGATCAGCTCGATGGCCATCTCGCGCGCAGCCGCAGCCTCATCACGGACTTCGGTAAGCTCGCGGACCCGATCGCCGATAAGGCACTCGTCATCGCGGCCCTCGCGCTGCTGTCAGCGACGGGACTCGTTCCCTGGTGGGTGACGATCCTCATCGTCGTGCGCGAGCTCGGCATCACCGTCCTACGCTTTTTCATGGTGCGCCGCTCCGTCATGGCCGCCTCACGTGGCGGCAAGGTGAAGACGGTGCTGCAAATGCTCTTCATTACCCTCATGCTGGTGCCGTGGACGGGCCTTGGGCTCGGCGGCTTTGGCCACACGATGGTCACCGTCGCTGAGGTCATCATGTGGGCCGCGCTCGCCGTCACCGTCGTCACGGGCCTCGAATACTGCGTTTCCGCCTGGCGGATCGCTCGCCGCACACCATGAGCAGCGCGCCCGACGATCTGTGCGCCAAGGTCGAATACGTCGCCCAGGTCCTTAAAGGCCGCACCCTGGGCTGCGCCGAGTCGCTGACCGCCGGCCTCATCACCTCTACGCTCGCGACCGTCCCCGGAATCTCCGCTATTTTGCGTGGGGGAGTGGTCTGTTACGCCACCGACATTAAACACTCGCTGCTCGGCGTCGATCAGGAATTGCTGCGCCGCCACGGTCCCGTCCACCCCAAGGTCGCCGCCGAACTAGCTCTGGGAGCCGCCCGCCTGCTGCGCGCCGACTTCGGTCTGGCGACGACGGGAGTTGCCGGCCCCGGCCCGTCCTATGGGAAGGCCGCCGGGACCGTCTACGTCGCTGCCTGCGTTGATCACCACCTGCTGGTGCGCGAACTCGCGATTGAGGGGGACCGCGATCGCGTGCGAACGGTCGCCGCCGGGGCCGCGCTCGATCTCGTATCCACACTCGGGGAACAAACCGGGCCGCCCGTGTGTTATGGATAGTGATGATGAAAAATATGACGCACCCTGGCGCCGGCACCCGACCGGCACAACGCTCCAACCCTCGTGCCATTATGCGGCAGTTGGCGGCCCCGGCCGCTGAGCCGATCGTGCTGCGCGAGGTCATCGGTGCGGTTCTGCGCGAGATCCGTCTCGATCAGGGACGCACCCTGCGGGAGGTCTCCTCTGCAGCGCAGGTCTCCCTCGGTTACCTATCCGAAGTAGAACGCGGTCAGAAGGAAGCCTCCAGTGAACTCCTCGCTTCGATCTGCGACGCGCTCGATTATCGCCTGTCCCATTTCCTAAAGGACGTGGCGCTGCGCGTCAATGCCGCCGAGCAGGCAGCCGCCGTCGTCGTGCCTGACACGATTCCGGCAAACCTCGCTCCGGCGATGCCACGCGCCTAACGTGCGTCGCTCCGAGCTTTTCGAGGCTCTCACCGCAACTTACGGTGAGGCCCTCGGTACTTCGTTGGCCGCCGATCTTGCCCTCGTGCAGTTCGGCGGCCGAAGTATGAATGCAGCCCTCGCCGACGGCATTGATCCAGCCAGGGTGTGGGCCGCGTTTTGTGACGAGATGGAAGCAGACGACGAGGTTCGCTTCTATCACCGCTCGCTCACTCGAGAGCGACGCGCCGGCCGCTCCGGATAAAAATCACGACACGCCCATCCCGGTTGCGCTTCGAACACGTGTTCGCCTTATGCTTGCTGTGGGAATAACCAGGCGAAGAGTTATCCACAACTGGAATCTTCGCCCGCCGCAATGTCACAGGTCGGGCATACGGTGGTCCCAGGTCGCCACCCGGAGAGGGCGGCACCTTCAGAAACGACCTGAAGGATACGTCGGCGGAGAGCCGCCTCGATGGAAGGAACACCATGGCCGCACCCAAGGCTGATCGCAGCAAGGCCCTAGAAGCCGCACTCGCGCAAATCGATAAGAACTTCGGCAAGGGCTCCGTCATGCGCCTCGGCGATGACAACCGTCCGCCCGTTGCCGTCATCCCCACCGGCTCCGTCGCACTCGATGTCGCCCTCGGAATCGGCGGCCTGCCCCGCGGCCGCGTCGTTGAAATCTACGGGCCGGAATCCTCCGGTAAGACGACGGTTGCGCTGCACGCCGTGGCGAGCGCCCAGCGTGCCGGCGGAGTCGCGGCCTTCATCGACGCGGAGCACGCCCTGGATCCGGAATACGCCAAGAAGCTCGGCGTCGATACGGACGCCCTGCTGGTCTCTCAGCCGGATACCGGCGAGCAGGCCCTGGAGATCGCGGACATGCTGATCCGCTCCGGCGCGCTCGACATCATCGTCGTCGACTCCGTCGCCGCGCTCGTGCCAAAGGCCGAAATCGAAGGCGAGATGGGCGATAGCCACGTCGGCCTGCAGGCCCGCCTCATGAGCCAGGCCCTGCGCAAGATCACCGGCGCCCTGTCTGCATCCGGCACCACGGCGATCTTCATTAACCAGCTGCGCGAGAAGATCGGCGTCTTCTTCGGCTCTCCCGAGACCACCACCGGTGGTAAGGCACTGAAGTTCTACTCCTCGGTTCGCCTGGATGTCCGCCGGATTGAGACCTTGAAGGAAGGCAGCGAGCCCGTCGGCAACCGCACCCGCGTCAAGGTCGTGAAGAACAAGATGGCTCCGCCCTTCAAGCAGGCAGAGTTCGACATCCTGTACGGCCAGGGCATCTCCCGCGAGGGTAGCCTCATCGACCTCGGCGTCGATAACGGGATCGTGCGAAAGTCCGGCTCGTGGTTCACCTACGAGGGAGACCAGCTCGGCCAGGGCAAGGAGAATGCTCGCCGCTTCCTGAAGGACAACCCCGAGCTCGCCGCCGAGATTGAGCACAAGATCCTGTCGGCCCTCGGCATCATCGTTGCCGGAACCGAGCAGGCGGAAAACGTCGCCAACGAGGTTCCCGCGGGGCTGTAAGTCATGGCAGAGCCGACCACGAACCCGTGGATTGAGCCAGACGAGGAGCGCGCGCCCGTCCGTCGAGGGCGGGCGCGCTCCCATTGGCAGCGGGAGCCCGAGCGCGAGGGCGAAGACCCGCAGCCGGTCAGCGATGAGCAAGCCGAACAGATCGCGCGCACGATCATCTTGAATCGACTCGATCGCTCCTCCGCATCCCGCTCCCAACTCGCGGAGCTGTGCGCGAAAAAGCTCGTCCCGGACCATATCGCCGACCGCGTGCTGGACCGCTTCGAAGAGGTCGGTCTCATCGACGATGCGGCCTACGCTGCGATGCTCGTGCGAACACGGCACGCAGAGCGCCAACTCGCGGGCAAAGCCCTGCGTGCCGAGCTGATGAAGAAAGGCATTACCGGCGCGGCAGCGTCGGAAGCTCTCGAGCAGGTCGACGAGGATGATGAACTCCAGGCGGCCCGCGAAATCGTCGCCAAACGGATGAGGCAGTCATCCATGCAAAGCGCCCCGCGCGATGTGCAAAAGCGCCGACTCCTTGGAGCACTCGGCCGCAAGGGCCACAGCTCGTCGGTGGCGTATCGCGTCATCGACGAGGCGCTCGGTCGCGACTAAACACCAACAAAGAGAACTTCCCCGGAAACCGTGACGGTCTCCGGGGAAAATCTGTATCTCGGCGTGATCGCGGGCAAGGGCTAGACCGCTAATTCCGTACGCAGCACCCCGTCCCCTGTTTCAATGGGCTTGTGCTGCGCGACGATCTCCTGGAACTGCGGTGTGTTGTCGTAAAGCTCATCGCGAAGCGGATTGCGACGACGTGTCCGAATGACCTTCACCGGGTAGACCGCTACCGCGCTGTTTGTCAGGACACGTCGAGCGTGCTCGGTCACTTCCTGCACTGGCTCGCGACCGACATGCAGGCGGATCCCGTCCGGCTCACCTCGGATCTGCAGTTCATCATGGAAGGCGACGTAAGGCGCGCCCTGCAGAAGATGGCAGCTTCCGCGCCTCGCGGCTAGTCGCCCTCGACGAGCACCGAGGGATCGACGTCTGTCACCATCTCGGCGTTGGCAGCCATCGCGCCCCCGGCGGTGCGGCTCGAGAGTTTGCGCTGCAGCCAGTCGGCCGTGAAACCGAGCAGAGTGTTGACGATGATGAAGATCAGTGCCGCGACGATCAGGGCGGGCAGCAGGTTGGAATACGAGGTTCCGACGAGCTTTGCCTGTCGCAGGAGTTCGGGATAGACGACGATGTAGCCGAGGGCCGTGTCCTTCAGGATGACGACGAGCTGGGAGACCATGGCGGGCATCATCGCCACGAGTGCCTGCGGCAATTCGATATGGCGCAGCAGCTGGCCGTGGCGCAGCCCGATAGCCTTGCCCGCCTCGCGCTGGCCCTTGGGCAGGTTATAGACGCCGGAGCGCACGAGTTCGGCAATGACCGAGCCGTTGTAGAGCGTCAGGCCCAGGACCACGCCGTAAAACGGTGCGTCGGATGAGGAGATCACGCCCGTGCGGTTCGCGAGTTCGGAGAGCATGAAGTAGAAGAAGATCATCATGACGAGCACGGGCACGGCCCGGAAGAACTCGACGATGATGCCACACAGCCAGCGAATGGGCGCGATGGCGGATAGGCGCCCGATGCCAAGCAGCAGGCCCAGAATATTCGACGTGACGATCGCGATGACCGCGGCCTTCAGCGTGGCAAGAAGGCCCGGAATGAGGTACTCGCTCCAGACCTCGGCGGTGAAAAAGGGTTGCCAGGCCGCGGCCGCGAGTTGGCCCTTGTTGACCAGGAAGATGATGATCGCGATGACGATGCCGCCGACGAGCAATGCGCCGAGGGTATTGAGGATCGCGAGGTTGCGGCGGCCGCGGGGGCCGGGAACGTCAAAGAGATTTTGCAGCTGGTTCATCGGGCCACCGCCAGACGCTTGGAGAGCCAGGTGAACAGCAGGCCCATGGGAAAGACGATGGCAACGAAGCCGAGGGCGATGACCATGAAAATGGCAAGTCCCTGGTTGGAGTCGAATTCGATCATCTGCTGCATGACTGTCGAGGCCTGCAGCACGGAGGCGGCGGCCGCGACGGTCGAGTTCTTTGTCAGGGCGATCAAGGTGTTACCAAGGGGCGCGATTGCGCCGCGGAAGGCCTGGGGGAGGATGACGAGGTTCACCGTCTGGGCGAATCCAAGTCCGATCGAGCGGGCTGCCTCTGCCTGGCCGACGGGCACGGTGTTGAAGCCGGAGCGCAGCGACTCGCACACAAAGGCCGCGGTGTAGACGGCCAGGCCAATGACGGCCATCCAAAAGTTATTGCGCTGCAGGTCAGAGGAGACATTGACGCCGAGCTGGCCCCACAGCACGAGCCAGCAGCCCAAGATGATGAGAGTGAGTGGAGTGTTACGTACGAGGTTGACGTAGGCGGTTCCCGCGGCGCGCAGCGCGGCCGAGGGCGAGATCCGCATGACGGCGAGGATCGTGCCAAGGATCAGGGCGCCGATCGCGGAGAAGAAGGTCAACTGAATGTTGACCCAAAACGCCCCGACGACGTCGTAGTTGGCTAACAGTTCACCCATGGGGGCTGCGCTCTTCCTCTCCTTAGATGTGTTCCGGCCGCGGACGCTGGGCCCGCGGCCGGAATCATCGTGACTTAGCTGCAGTTACCGCCGGGCTTCGGCGGGTTCGTCGACTCGTTGGGCTTGTAGTTCTCACCCATGTTCTCCTTCAGGAACTTCTCCCAGGAGCCGTCGTCGATCATCTTGGTGAGGGCCTCGTTGACCTTTTCGCACATGTCGGAGTCCTTCTTGACACCGACGCCGTAGTTTTCTTCCGAAAATGGCGTGCCGGCGAGCTTGAGCTTGCCCTGGTACTGGTCCTGGGCGGCGAAGCCCGCGAGGATGATGTCATCGGTCGTCACGGCATCGATGGTGCCGGAGCCGAGCAGTTCAACACACTCGGAGTAGCCCTGGGCTTCCTGCAGCTGCACGCCCTGGGAGTACTCTTCCTTGATGCGTTCGGCCGGGGTGGAACCCGCGACCGAGCAGAGCTTCTTACCGTCGAGACTGTCGGGGCCCGAGATATCGGAGTTGGATTCCTGCACGAGCAGGCCCTGGCCGGCGACGAAGTAGGGACCTGCGAAGGCGACCTTCTCCTTGCGGTTATCGGTGATGGAGTAGGTGGCGACGATCATGTCGACCTGACCGTTGGCGATCATGTTCTCGCGCTGGGCGGAGACCGATTCCTTCCATTCGATCTGGTCTTCGTTGTAGCCGAGCTCCTTGGCGACGTACTTTGCGACGTCGACATCGAAGCCGGTGTAGTTGGCGCCTTCCTTCAGGCCGAGGCCGGGCTGATCGAACTTGATGCCGATCGTGATCTTGCCCTTGTCGCCGTCGCCGGATGCGTTATCGCCGCCCCCGTTGCCGTCGTTTGACGCACACCCGGCGAGGGCGAGTGCCGCGGCGGCCATCGCCGCCGCAATCTTGGTAGTCGTCCGCATGAGGTGTCTCCTTTAGTGAGTGATGAGCTTGGACAGGAAGTCCTTGGCCCGGTTGGACGTGGGGTTGGTGAAAAAGGTGTCGGGTTCGGCTTCCTCGACGATCTGGCCGTCGGCCATGAACACGACACGGTCGGCGGCTTTGCGAGCAAAGCCCATTTCGTGCGTCACGACGATCATCGTCATGCCGCCCTTGGCAAGGTCCGTCATGACGTCGAGGACCTCGTTGATCATTTCTGGGTCGAGCGCGGAGGTCGGCTCGTCGAAGAGCATGACCTTCGGGTCCATGGCGAGGGCGCGGGCAATGGCGACGCGCTGCTGCTGGCCGCCGGAGAGTTGCGCGGGGTACTTCTCGGCCTGGTTTCCGACCCCGACGCGCTCCAGCAGCTCCATCGCGCGCTTCTTCGCCTCGGGCTTCTTGATGCCGCGCACCTTCATCGGGCCGAGCATGACGTTATCGAGCACGGTGCGGTGGGCGAAGAGGTTAAAAGACTGGAAGACCATCCCGACCTTCGCGCGCAACTGGGCGAGCTGCTTGCCCTCCTTGGGAAGCTCCTGCCCGTCGATCGTGATCGTGCCGGAGTCGATCGTCTCCAACCGGTTGATCGTGCGGCACAGCGTCGACTTGCCGGAGCCCGAAGGACCGATCACAACGACGACCTCGCCGGGATTAATGGCGAGGTTGATGTCCTGTAAAACGTGCAGGTCGCCGAAGTGCTTGTTGACATCGTGCAGGGCGACGAGGGGCATGTCGGAAGAGGCCATGACGGTGAACCTACCGCACTTAAGTGACCTGTGTCATGTCGGCCGGGTCACAGTTTGGCCACAATTGTTGTCGGGCGCAGCCAGCGGCGATGGGGACAGCGGCGGGTGAGACGTTTAAGCTGAGGGTGCGTGCAAGCGCACCGAGAACAACGACGTGAAAGGTTTCCGCGTGACACTGCCATCTGACCTCGAGATTGCCCGGGCCGCTGAACTCCGGCCGCTAACAGAGATTGCCGCAGCTGCCGGGCTCGATCCGGAGGCGATCATTCCCTACGGCCACCACGTCGCGAAAGTCCCGACGGCGGCCGTGACCGAGGAAGCGGCCCGCGAGCGCGCCAAGTACGTCGTCGTGACCGCGGTGACGCCGACGCCGCTCGGGGAGGGCAAGACGACGACGGCCGTGGGGCTGGCACAGGGCTTGCAGCAGATCGGTACGCGCGCGACGCTCGCGCTGCGGCAGCCGTCGATGGGCCCGACGTTCGGGATCAAGGGCGGCGCAGCCGGCGGCGGCTACAGCCAGGTCGTTCCGATGGAAGACCTCAACTTGCACCTGACGGGCGACTTTCACGCCGTGACGGCGGCGCACAACCTGCTCGCCGCGATGATCGACAATCACCTGCACCACGGCAACGAGCTGGGAATCGACCCGCGGGCGATCTCCTGGCCGCGCGTGCTCGACGTCAATGACCGCTCGCTGCGCAACGTCGTCATCGGGCTCGGCGCGCGCGGCGATGGCGTGACGCGCCAATCCTCCTTCGACATCACCTCGGCCTCGGAGGTCATGGTCATCCTCTCGCTCGCCTCCGATCTCACCGATCTGCGCGAGCGGCTCGGGCGCATCGTCATCGGCTACACCTACGACGGCAAGCCCGTCACCGCCGAGGATTTGAAGGCCGCGGGTTCGATGGCCGTCATTTTGCGGCAGGCGATCGACCCGAACCTGCTGCAAACCACCGAAAATACGCCCGTGCTCATCCACGCCGGGCCCTTTGGCAATATCGCGACGGGCAATTCCTCCGTCGTCGCCGACCGGATCGGCATCCACATGGGCGAGGTGCTGCTCACCGAGGCGGGCTTCGGCGCGGACATGGGCGCCGAACGCTTCTTCAACGTCAAGTGCCGCGCCTCGGGCCTCGCGCCCGACGCCGCCGTCCTCGTCGTCACGGTGCGGGCGCTGAAGACCCACTCGGGGCGCTTTTCCGTCGTGCCCGGTAAGCCCTTGCCCGAGGAGATGCTCGCCGAGAACGTCGAGGACGTGCGGGCGGGCGCCGCAAACCTCGTCAAGCACATCGACATCGTGCGCTCCTTCGGGGTTGCCCCCGTCGTCGCGATCAATGTGTTCCCGACCGATCACGATTCGGAGCTCGCCGAGATTGAGGCGATCGCGCGCGAGGCCGGCGCCGAGGTGGCGCGCTCCACGCACGTCGCCGACGGCGGGGCGGGGGCCGTCGAGCTCGCGCGGGCGCTCATGACGGCGCTTAAGACCTTCGAGGTGGACTTTGCGCCGCTGTATCGCGACGATGAACCGCTGGAGACGAAGATCGAGAAGATCGCGACGAGCGTCTACGGGGCCGACGGCGTGGACTTCGCGCCCGCGGCCCGGCGCGAGCTCGCCAAGTTCACCGAGCTCGGCTACGGCGATCTACCGATCGTCATGGCGAAGACGCACCTGAGTCTGTCGGCCGATCCGAAACTGCTCGGCGCGCCGACGGGCTGGCGCCTGCCCGTGCGCCAGGTCCGGCTCGCGGCCGGCGCCGGCTATATCTACGCGATCTGCGGCGATATGCGCACGATGCCGGGCCTGTCCTCGCATCCCGCCGCCGAGCGGATCGACCTCGATTCCGAGGGCAACATTGTGGGACTGAGCTAGGGGCGGGATTGGGCCGCAGATCCCAACGGGCTGCTCATCGCGCACTTTGATCCCGACGCGGGCGAGGCAGACGTCGACTTCCGCCTCGACGGGCAGGACGTGCGGATCGCGCTGCTTGCGCCGTCAGCAGCGGGCGAGCTCGCCGCGCGGACCGACCTGGACGAGGCGGCGATCGCCTAGATCCGCATGTCGTCGTGGGTGACGACGCGCGCGAACTCGTAGACCTCGCCGAGCTTCCAGTAGTGCAGCCGGCGCGCCGAGGGGCTGTTGCGTTCGAGCGCGACGCGGTAGGCCTTGGCACCGTCGGCGCGCTCGCGGTAGGGGTCATCGCCGCCCGGCCCGGTGCGTAGCCGGTGCAGGGCGCGCGAGTCGAGTTCGGCGGCGCGGCCCGTCAGCACGTCGACGATAACGTCGACGAGCTTGGCCTGGTCCAGGCCGTGCAGCTGTTTGACCGTGGGTAGGAAATCGGGCCCGAGCGTGTAATCGGGCAGGGTTTCGCCGCGGCGCTCGCCGGTTGACAGGCGGGTACGCCAGGCGCGAAAGACGGCGAAGCGCACCATCTCTTCGACGCTGACCTCATCGCCGCCCCAGCCCGCGAGGCGTTTGGCCGCGAGCTGGCGTTTGGTTTGGCGCAGGTCCGTGCGCAGGGCGCGGACATCCTTTTCTAGGGCGTCGATGCGCAGCCGGAGCTTGCCGGCGCGCTCGCGCACCGCGACGTTTTGGCGGTCGGCGTCGCGCAGTCGCTGAGTGAGATCGGCGATCCGGGCGGCCGCGCCCGGCGGCATTGCTGCGGGCAGCGGCGCGGTTGGCGCGGCGGGTGCACTGGGGGACGCGATCGCGCTCGGCGTGGGGATCGGTACAGGTGCGGGGGTAGGCCCGGGCGCGGGGCTCGGCGCTGGGCTCGCGGCGCTCGCCTCGCGCTGGCCTTCGTCGTCCCGCCAGGACACGAGCGTGTCCCAGTCGACGCTTTCCTCCTCATCCTCCTCCGGTTCCGGGCCGGTGAGGCTGAGCCAGGGCGGGCCGCCGCGGGTCAGGGCCGGCGGGCGCACCGCCACTTCATCGTCGTCGACGTCATCGAGGCGCAACATGAGCTCGCCGTCCTCATCGCGTCCGACGCGCGCGGCGACGACCTCGTCGAGGGAAAACAGCGAGGTGAGCGCATCGCGCGGATTGGAGGTAACGAGCTCACGCGGGACGACGACCTCCACGCCCGGTAGCAGCGCGAGAGACACGCGCGCGGGACGCACGTCGCGCACGCGCGCGAGAACGACGTCCCCGGGGGAGTAGTCGAGCGTGGGCTTCGTGAGCATGTCGGTGATGTCGAGCCGCCGGCTGGACTCGTCGAGAATGCCGCTCACGCGCTGATCGACGGCGAGCAGCGAGGACAGCGGCGCCTGTGCGAGCGTGAGGTCGGACCAGATCGTGCAGTAGACGCCGTCGCTCAACTCTACGAGCGCGCGAGTCTCGTCCACGAGGCCGCGCACGATGCCGCTGGCGGGGCGGGTCGCGGCGCCGTGGGTGCGCAGTCGCGCGACGCGCATTGCATCGGCAAGCAGCACGTCGGTCGCGGCGGCCTCATCGTCGGGGCCGTAGGAAAACCGCAGCGGCGCGAGGTCGATGCGTTGCATCCATTGCGTGCCCGGCGGGTAGACGCGGGCCGCGCCGCCGTAGACGTTCGTGCCCGGCGGCAGCATGTCCGCGAGCCGCCAGGAGGTGCGATCGGTGGGTAGGAGCGCGATCTCGACGAGCCCCTTGAGGTGGTCCTCAAGTTGCGCGACGTCGATGCTCGGCGCGAGCTGGCCCGTCGGGATAGAGATGACGAGCAGCGGGAAATCGCGCTCGGGGTGCATCAGGCGCGTGGCGAGGCGCTCGGCGGCGCGTTCCCCGACGACGGTGTAGGTGGCGTTCGCGAGTTCGACGCTGCCCGCGGCCGCGGCCGGGCGCGAGTTAAGGATGCGGGCGCGTTCCTCGCGCTCCAGGCGCTTGCGTCGGGCCGCCACCGCGCGAATGTGGTGCGTGAGATCGCGCACGAGATCGCGGCTAGCAATCTCGGGGGTGCGGGCGCCGGTGATCAGGCGCAGCCGCGAGGTGTGCGGCGCGGACGTCCACTTGCTGCCCGTCGGGTAGACGCGACCAGCGCCGCCAAAGACGTGCGTGCCCGCCGGCATATCGGCCTCGAAGGCACGCGAGACATCGCCCGTGACCATGACGACGACGTCGGCCTTGCCTGCCGCGGCTGCCACGAGCGGGCCGGGCGGGATCGCGGGCGTGGTCTCGCCAGGCTTCGTCGTGAGCACGACGATCGGCACGGGCCGGTCCTCGTCGATCAGGTAGTGCGCGAGGTTGCGTGCGAGGCGTTCGTCGTCGATCGTTTGGATCTCGCCGGCATAGGGGCGTTCGGCGGTGGGGGAGAGCGAAAGCGGTGAGACGTCCGGGGAGCGATGAGCGGGTGCGGGCGCCGCGCGCTCCTTCGAGCGTTTGCGCTTTGGCATGGTCTCCTCCTTGGATCGTTAGCCCTCCATTGTGCCAGCGATCACCGCAGCGGGTGCGGCAACGGGCCATAACGCCGTTAGAATCGGGGCGATGACTCCCACGACTTTTTCCGTGCGCACCCTCGGGTGCCAGATGAACGTGCATGACTCCGAGCGCATGGCCGGGCTGCTGGTCGACGCCGGCTACACGCCGGTCGACCTCGTGCCCGATGCCGCGGCGCGCGCGACCGACGCGGGCGATGGCGGCGCCGATATCGTCGTCGTCAATACCTGTTCCGTGCGGGAAAACGCGGCCACCCGCCTGTTTGGCAACCTCGGCCAGCTCGCCGCGGTCAAGCGGGAGCGCCCCGGCATGCAGATCGCCGTCGGCGGCTGCCTCGCCCAGCAAATGCGCGAGGAGATCGTCCACCGCGCGCCGTGGGTCGATGTCGTGTTCGGCACGCACAATATCGACGTGCTGCCGGTACTGCTGGAGCGCGCCCGCCACAATCACGAGGCCGCCGTCGAGATCGAGGAGTCTCTCAAGGTCTTCCCCTCGACGCTGCCCACCAAGCGCGAGAACCCGTACGCCGCCTGGGTCTCCATCTCCGTCGGCTGCAATAACACGTGCACGTTTTGCATCGTGCCCTCCCTGCGCGGCAAGGAGCGTGACCGCCGCCCGGGCGACATCCTCGCCGAGATTCAAGCCGTCGTCGACGCCGGCGCGATCGAGGTCACGCTGCTTGGCCAAAACGTCAACTCCTACGGGGTGGGCTTTGGTGACCGCGGCGCCTTCGCCAAGCTGCTGCGCGCCTGCGGCCAGATCGAGGGCCTGCAGCGGGTGCGCTTCACCTCGCCGCATCCGGCGGCATTTTCCGACGACGTGATCGACGCGATGGCCGAGACACCGAACGTCATGCCGAGCCTGCACATGCCGCTGCAGTCCGGCTCCGATGCCGTGCTGCGCCAAATGCGGCGCAGTTACCGGTCGAAAAAGTTCCTCGGGATCCTTGAGCGGGTGCGCGACAAGATGCCGGATGCGGCCATCACGACGGACATCATCGTGGGCTTCCCAGGCGAGACCGAGGAGGATTTCGCGCAGACGCTCGCCGTCGTCGAAGCCTCCCGGTTTGCCTCGGCCTACACCTTCCAGTACTCGCCGCGCCCCGGCACGCCCGCGGCCGACCGCACCGACCAGGTGCCCGCCGACGTCGTGACCGAGCGCTACCAGCGGCTCATCGCGCTACAGGATCGGATTTCGACGGAGGAAAACGAGGCGCTGCAGGGCAGCGTCGTCGAGGTCCTCGTCGCCGATGGCTCCGGCCGCAAGGACGAGGCGAGCGAGCGGATCTCGGGGCGCGCCCGCGATAACCGGCTCGTACACGTCGCGCTGCCGCCGGAGCTGGCCGGGCCCGTGCCGCGTCCGGGCGATATCGTGCGCGCCCGCGTCACCCACGGCGCGCCGCACTACCTCGTCGCCGATTCCGCGTTTGCCGGCGGGCTGTTCGAGGTCGAACCTACCCGGGCGGGCGATACCTGGCAGGCCGCGCAGGCCGCCGCGCGCGAGGCCCGCGAGGCGAGCGAGCACCCCACCACCGCCGTCGGACTGGGGATGCCGAGCCTACGCCGGCCCTAGGGGGGCACGCAATCATGACCATCATCGCGATCGTCGGTGCGACGGCCACGGGCAAGACCGCGGCGAGCCTCGCGCTCGTGCGCGCGATCCGCGCTGGAGCAGCGCCGCGCTACCGCGACGCCGAGATCATCAACGCCGACGCGATGCAGCTCTACCGCGGGATGGACATCGGCACGGCCAAGGTCGAACCCGAGATGCGCGCGGAGGTGCGCCACCACCAGCTCGACGTGCTCGACGTGCGCGAGGAGGCCTCCGTCGCCGCCTACCAACGCCACGCCCGCGCCGATATCGCCGCGATCCGCTCCCGCGGCCACCTGCCGATCGTCGTCGGGGGCTCCGGGCTGTACGTGCGCGCGCTGCTCGATGAGATCGATTTTCCCGGCACCGACGCGGCGATCCGAGCGCGCCTGGAGGCCGAAGCCGAGCGTGAGGGGCCCGCGGCATTGCATGCGCGGCTGGCGGCGGTCGATCCGGTCTCTGCCGAGCGGCTGCACCCCGCCAATGTGCGCCGCGTCGTGCGGGCGCTGGAGGTCTTCGAGGTCACGGGCCGGCCGTTTTCCGCGACGATGCCGCGCCGCCGCTACGTCGCGCCCACCCACCAGTTCGGGTGCGCGCTTGCGGCGGATGCCCTTGCCGCGCGCATCGCCGCGCGCACCGAGGCCATGTGGCGCGCGGGCCTCGCGCAGGAAACCGAGCAGCTCATGGCCGCCGGGTGGGGACGCACCGCCGCCAAGGCGACGGGCTATGCGCAGACGGCAGCCTACCTGCGCGGCGAGCTCAGCGCCGAACAGGCCCGCGAGGCGATTACGCTCGCCACCCGCCAGCTGGCGAAAAAGCAATCCACCTGGTTCCGCGCCGATCCCCGCATCACCTGGCTCGAGATGAACGGCGCTGCTGGCACGAGCGGTCCGGCAGGCGCAAGCAGCGCTGCCGGTGCGAGCGAGGGCTTCGATCTCGCCCCTATGCTTGAAGCATGCAGCTAACCAAAGCGCACGCCACCGCGAACGACTTCCTCCTGTACGCCGACCTCGCCGGTGTTAGCGAGCCGCTCACCGACGCCGAGGTTCGGCGCCTGTGCGACCGCCGCCTCGGCATCGGCGCCGACGGCCTCATCCGCATCGCACCCGCGCGCGAGGGCGACTTTTTTATGGATTACCGCAACGCCGACGGCAGCTACGCGGAGATGTGCGGCAACGGCATCCGCGCGATGGCGGCATACCTGCGTGAGCGCGGCCTGCACGAATTTTCGGCGCCCGCCCGGATCGAAACTCGCGGTGGCATCGTTACCGTCGACGCGGTTGCCGGGGGTTTTCGCGTCGCCATGGGCCGGGCCATCATGCCCGCCCGCGACATCGCCGAGCGCGACGGGTTCGACGTCGCCGTCACCATCGCCGGCATCGCGGGCCAGCGCCCCGGCCTATCGGTTGCGCTACCAAACCCGCACGTCGTCGTCGCGCTACCCGACGCCGCCGATCTTGCCGCCCTGCCGTGGCTGTCCGAGGCCGACGTGCAAATCGATCCGGCTCCGCGCGCCGGCACCAACGTCGAGCTCGTCGTGCCGGGTGGCGAAACCTCCGACGGGCAGGGCGTCATCGATATGCGCGTGATCGAACGCGGGGTGGGTGAGACGCGCTCGTGCGGCACGGGCGCGTGCGCCGCCGCCTTCGCCGTGCGCCACTGGGCCGGTGCGGGCGCGCCTGCGATCTGGCAGGTGCGCGTGCCCGGCGGCACCCTCGTCGTCGAGATCGACGGCGAGGACGTCTACCTCACGGGGCCGGCCGAACTCGTCGCCGACGTCACCCTGTTGAGCTAGCGCCGCGCCGTCACCCTGCTGAGCTAGCGCCGCGCGTCACGCGCAGGATTCGAAAGCCCTTGCGACTCGCGAGTTTCTCGCACGCGAGGCCGAGCTCCGCGCCGATCCAGGCCGCGAGGGAATCCGCGCCGAGGTTTTTAGAGACGACGAGCTCCGCGACGCCATCTTCGCTAAGGCGCGGCAGCCACGCCGCCAGCAGCTCATGCAGCGCCTGCTTGCCGATGCGAATCGGCGGATTGGAGCGGATCACGTCGATGTCCGCGAGCGAGGCAGCCTCCTCCGGCGTCATTGCCTCGAGATTCGTTGTGCCGAGGTGCTGGGCGTTTTCGCGCGTGAGCTCAAGTGCCCGCTCGTTGACATCGACGGCGACGACGCGCGCCTGCGGCCGCCGCAGCGCCATGTCGAGCGCGATCGGCCCCCAGCCGCAACCGACGTCGATGAAAAGCCCGCGCTCGGGCAGCTCGGTTGCGGCGCGCAGCAGCTGACGCGTGCCGAGGTCGACGTGCCCGGGGGAGAAGACGCCGGCCGCGGTGACGACGTCGACGTCTCTGTCGGCGAGCTCCACGCGGATGGGCGTGCGCTTGGCGTCCGAATCGGGGGAGGAGGAAAAGTAGTGGGCCACGCACCTATCGTAGCGACGCCGCTCGCTCGCCCGCCCGACTACGCTCGCCTCCCCATCCGCACCTGCCCTGGTGCGAACGTCGCCGCGCCCCCCCGCGCGCCCGCGCACCCGCGCGCATAAGGAAAGAGCACCCGTCCTACGCCCGCGCGCGTAAGGAAACCTCTCCGGTGAGGGTGAGTGCGTGGACGCGGCAGGCCCTACGCATGAGCGCATAAGGAAACCTCGCCGGTCCCTCGCGCGCCCACCCGCGCGCGTAAGGAAACCGGCCCGCCCTACGCCGATTGCAAAAACAAGGCGACCGCTCGCCGCTTTCGTGACAAGCTGGGGGGAGCCGATTCGCCCCGCGCACTCGGCACACAACCCCTAGTTACCGAAAGGACGATATGACCCGCGAAAACGATCGCACCGAGGACGTGGTCGCCCGCGTTCTCGCCCGCGCCGCGGCGGCGCTGCAAACCGAGGACACCGATGAGGCGGAAGCCACCGGTGACACCTTGGAGCAGGCCGAACGCTCCGCGCTGCGACGCGTCGCGGGCCTGTCCACCGAACTCGATGACGTCACCGAGGTCGAATACCGCCAGTTGCGCCTGGAGCGCGTCGTCCTCGTCGGCATTTTCGACGGGGCCGCCGCCGACGCGGAGGTCTCCCTGCAGGAGCTCGCCGCGCTCGCCGAGACCGCCGGCTCCACCGTGCTCGACGGCTTGCTGCAGCGCCGCGCGAACCCGGACCCGGCAACGTTCCTCGGGTCGGGCAAAGCCAAGGAGCTCGCGCGCCTCGTCGCTGATCTCGGCGCCGATACCGTCATCGTCGATACCGAGCTTGCCCCCTCCCAGCGCCGCGGGCTGGAGGATGTCGTCGGCGTCAAGGTCGTGGACCGCACCGCGCTCATCCTCGACATTTTCGCCCAGCATGCCAAGTCAAAAGAGGGCAAGGCGCAAGTCGAGCTCGCCCAGCTGGAGTACCTGTTGCCACGCCTGCGCGGCTGGGGTGAATCGATGTCACGCCAGGCGGGCGGTCGCGCCGCCTCCGGTGAGGGCATCGGCTCGCGCGGCCCGGGCGAGACGAAGATCGAACTCGATCGTCGCCGCATCCGCACCCGCATGGCCAAGCTGCGGCGCGATATCGCGAATATGGCGCCGGCCCGCGAGACGAAGCGCGCCTCGCGCCGCCGCGGCCACGTGCCCTCCGTCGCGATCGCGGGCTATACGAACGCCGGCAAGTCCGCGCTGCTCAACCGCCTGACGGGCGCGGGCGTGCTCGTGCAAAACCAGCTGTTCGCCACCCTGGATCCGACGGTCCGCCGCGCCGAGACCCCCGACGGGCGCACCTACACGATCGCCGATACCGTCGGCTTCGTGCGCAACCTGCCGCACCAGCTTGTGGAGGCCTTCCGCTCCACGCTGGAGGAGGTCGGCCAGGCCGATCTCATCGTCCATGTCCTCGACGCCGCCCACCCCGACCCGCTCGCCCAGGTCGCGGCCGTCAATGACGTGCTGCACGATATCGAGGGCGCGCGTGACCTGCCAACGATCATCGTCGGGAACAAATCGGACCTCATCGATGAGACGACGAAGCTCACGCTGCGCTCGACGTTCCCGGGCATCGTGCTCACCTCAGCGCGCACCGGCGCCGGCATCGACGAACTCATCGCCCGCATCGCGGAGGCGCTGCCGTATCCGGATGTCGACGTCGACGTGACGATTCCCTACACGCGCGGGGATCTCGTCTCGCACATGCACGCCGAGGGGGACATCGACTCGCTCGAGCACACCGAGGCGGGCACGCACATCGTGGGCCGCGCCCACCCGGATCTCGCCAGCGAATTGGCCGCCGCCGATCAGTCATGACGGGGCAGGAACCCGCCGAGCTCACGGAGCGCGCGCTGTCGGCCGCCGTCGCGGACCTTGGTGGCGAGCCCCGACCCGGCCAGTCGGCCATGGCGAAGCGCGTGATCGAGACGCTCAGCGAGGGCCACCTCGCGCTCATCCAAGCGGGCACCGGCACCGGTAAGTCGCTCGGTTACCTCGTGCCCGCGATGACGGCGCTCGCCACCGGCGAGGCCAACCGCGTCGTCGTCGCCACCGCCACCCTCGCGCTGCAGCGCCAAATCCTCATCAAGGACGCGCCGCTCGCCGCCGAGGCGGTGCGCGCCACCACGGGCAGCGCCATCACCGTCGCCGTCCAAAAGGGCTGGCACCACTACGTGTGTTTGCACAAGCTGAACGGCGGCTATCCCGACGAGGGCGAGACGCTGTTCACCGAGGACGATACCGCCGCCGCGGCCGGCACCCTCGGCGATCAGATCCTGCGGCTGCGCGAATTCGCCAAGGAGAGCGAAACCGGCGACCGCGACGACGTCACGCCCGGCGTGCACGATCGTGCCTGGCGCCAGGTCTCGGTCTCCCGCCAAGAGTGCCTCGGCTCGCGCTGCGAACTGTTCGAGGAGTGCTTCGCCGTGCGTGCCCGCGCCCGCGCAGCCGAGGCCGATCTCGTCGTCACTAACCACACGCTGCTCGGCATTCAGGCCGCCTCCGAGGTGCCCGTCCTGCCGGATTTCGACGCGCTCATCGTCGACGAAGCTCACGATCTCGTCTCGCGCGTCACCCAGGCGGGCACGCTGCAGATCTCGGGCGCGATGCTCGCGCGGCTGCACCGCACTGCCGCCCGCGAATTCCCCACGACGCACCTCGATGACGCCGTCGCGGCGGTAGAAGAGGCAATTGAGGAGGCGCCCGCCGGCCGGCTGCGCGCCCTTAGCCCCGCGCTGCACGACGCCTTCCTGCTGCTCGGCTCCGCCGCCTCCGAGGCCGCCGAAGCGGGCCGGAGCGATTCGGCCGCCCCCGGCGCGCGCCGCACCGCCGATCCCGAGGCCTCCGGCGCCCGCGCCCAAGCCAAGGCCGCGCTGCTTGAGCTGTCGGAGATGGCGGTGCGCGTGTTGTCCGAGGGCATCACCTCGGGCGCAGACGTCGCCTGGATCGATCGCGGTCGCGATGGCAGCGAGGCGCCGCGGCTGAACATCTCGCCCCTGGACGTCGCGCCGCTCATCGCGAACGAGCTGCTGGCCGAACGCGGCGCCGTGCTCACGTCCGCGACGCTGAGCCTCGGCGGCTCCTTCGCCGCCGCGAAGGCCGAAGTCGGGGCGCACCTGCTGGCGAACCATACCGTCACCGATCTGGACGTCGGCTCGCCGTTTAACTACGCCAAGCAGGGCATCATCTACATCGCGACGCACGTGCCGCGCCCGGACCGGGACGGCATCAGCGAAGAGGCCCTGGACGTCATGGCCGAACTCGTCGAGGCCTCCGGCGGTGGTACTCTCGGCCTGTTTTCCTCGCGTCGCGGCGCCGAACGCGCCGCCGAACGGCTGCGCGTGAGCATCGATACGCCCGTCTACGTCCAGGGCGAAGGGCAGCTCTCCCAGCTCGTCGATGATTTCCTCGCCGACGAATCCGCGAGCCTGCTCGGCACCCTCAGCCTGTGGCAGGGCGTCGACGCGCCGGGTACCACCTGCCGCCTCGTCGTCATCGATCGGATCCCGTTCCCGCGGCCCGACGATCCCATGATCGAAGCGCGTAACGAGCTGGCGACCTCGCGCCGCCAAAATGCGTTCATGACGGTCTCGGCGACGCATGCCGCGCTCATGCTGGCCCAGGGCTCGGGCCGCCTCATCCGCACGCACAGTGATCGCGGCGTCGTCGCGGTGCTCGATCCGAGGCTGAAGATCGCTCGCTACGGGGGCTTTCTCGCGGCCTCGATGCCGCAGATGTGGCCGACGAGCGACACCCGCCTGGCGAAAAACGCCCTCGCGCGCCTGCGCGAGCAATCCGGCTAGAGCGCCCGCAGTACCGAGACGACCTTGCCAAGGATCCGCGCATCGTCGCCCCAAATCGGGGTGTAGGCGGAGTTGGCGGGCATCAGCCACTGGTGGCCGTCCTTGCGTCGCAGCGTCTTGACCGTCGCCTCGCCGTCGATCATCGCCGCCACGATCTGGCCGTTGTCGGCGTCATCCTGCTGCCGCACGACGACCCAGTCGCCGTCGCAGATCGCGGCGTCGATCATCGAATCGCCCTGGACCTGCAGCATAAAAAGTTCGCCTGAGCCGACGAGCTGGGTCGGCAGCGTGAAGACGTCTTCGATCATTTGCTCGGCGAGGATGGGCCCGCCCGCAGCGATTCGCCCGACGAGCGGCACCGGCGTCGTATCAATTGCCGCCTCGCCCAGAAAGTCGATCGCCGCCTGCTGGGCGCGATGCTGCGCCGCGGGCCGCCCCCCTCCTCGCCCCGCCTGCCGCGCGGCCGAGATCTCGTCCGGGCCGCCCGGCTCATCATCGGCCCCGGGCCCGCCGCCCGCTCCCGGAGTGCCGAGCGCCGCATGCGCCTTGTCGTCGATGACGATCGCGCGCGGGGATTTCGGATCCCGCCGGATATAGCCCTTGGTCTCCAGCGCCTCGAGCTGATGCTTGACCGACGAGGGCGATGCTAGGCCCACCGCCGAGGCGATCTCGCGCATCGTGGGGGAGTAGCCCCGCTCGCTCACCGAAGAGGCGATCGTCGCCAGAATTTGCCACTGGCGCTCGGTCAGATCCGCCGGCGCGGTTGTCATCGTTGCGGCCATGTTCGAATCCTTTCCCGGCGAGATCACCTGCGTGTCCTACCTTCGCGGTTAACTGCTTTCAGCGTAGAGGCGCGGTGGGCGAAACTCAAACATTCGTTCGAGCGTGTCTCGACATTGGCCGCACACTCGTTCTACAATGAGAACAGATGTTCGACGAACACCTGTTCGTGAAAGGAATGCTGACATGACTGCTCTTCCCCTCGCAGCGCTTCCCGAATTAGCTCCGACGCGTGGCCTGCGCCTCGTGGGCGGCAAAGATGTGGAGGCGGCTCGTCCAGCGACGCTGCCCTTCCGCTCGCTGCCGGCCGCGGCTCCCGCGCGCCCACTGCCCCTCACCATGCCCCAAGGGGCGCCCGCCGCCGCTTCCGCCGCCGCACCTGCCGCAGCCCCCGCAGCACCGGCATCGGCTGCCACCGCAACGTCCGCCGCCGCACGCGCCGCCACCTCGGCCCGCACCACCGGCCTGCCCGCCAAGCTCGTGAAGGCGGCCCTCGGCTGGACGCTCGCCGCCGCGCTCACGATCGGCGTCGCGGGCGGTATCGCCTCGGCCCTCAACCCGCCCGTCACCTCCTCGGGCGTGACCGTGACCGTCACGGCCGGCCAGTCCCTGTGGTCGATCGCCGCAGCCCACACTGAAAACGCCGCCGCCACGCGCGATTACGTCGCGGCCATCATCGCGCTGAACGGCCTTGACTCCGCGACGATCGAGGCCGGTCAGGCCCTCACCCTTCCGAAGTTGCCTTAACTCGCGCTTGGCTCTAGCGTGTCAGCACACACTATTGTGCGCACTGCCCGGAGGATGCCCGCGATGATCTGCCCGTTTTGCCGCCACGAGGATTCCAAAGTCGTGGACTCCCGCACGGCCGACGATGGCTCCTCCATTCGGCGCCGCCGCGAATGCCTGTCGTGCAAGCGGCGTTTCACCACGATGGAAACGACGAGCCTTTCCGTCATCAAACGCTCGGGCGTGACCGAACCCTTCTCACGCGACAAGGTCATGTCGGGCGTGCGCAAGGCTTGCCAGGGCCGCCCCGTCACCAATGACCAGCTCGCCCTGCTGGCAGAAAAAGTCGAAGACGACGTGCGCGCCCTCGGCAATGCCGTCGTTCCCGCGGGCGAGGTCGGCCGCGCCATCCTCACCCCGCTGCGGGCACTGGACGAAGTCGCCTACCTGCGTTTCGCCTCCGTCTACTCCGGCTTCAACTCGCTCGAGGACTTCGAAACCGCGATCGCAGAGCTGCGCGCCGAACGCGACGACGCCTGAGCAGCCGCGCATCCGCTACGAATCGTCGCGGCCGCGCAGCCGGTCCGAGGCATCCTTCATCGATTCGCTCGCGCTCATAATCTGTTCGCGGACCTTGCGGCGTAGCGTCTTACCCAGCTGCGACTTCGGCAGCTCCTGGAGCACCTCGACCTGCCGCGGGATCGCGTAGTGGCTGAGCTTCTTATCGCACCAGGCGCGCACCGATTCCAGATCGACGCGGGCGCCGGCCTCCAGCACGAGTGCGGCGACGACCTTTTCGCCCACCGCGCCCGAGGGCACACCGACGACGGCGACGTCGACGACGCCCGGCATATTGCGCACGGCGTCCTCCACCTGCGAGGGGTAGATGTTAAAGCCGCCGGAAATGATGAGTTCCTTGCGACGATCCGCGAGCTTGATGAAGCCGTCGTCCTCCACGACGACGTCCCCGGTGCGCAACCACCCGTCGGCGGTAAACAGTTCGGCGTTTTCTTCCGGCGCGTCGAGGTAGCCGGCAAAGATCTGCGGGCCCTTCGCGATGAGTTCGCCCTTCTCACCCGGCGCCACGTCGACGCTCGGATCCTCCTGATCAACGATGCGGATATCGGTATTGGGGAAAGCGATGCCCAGCGTGCCGGGCCGGCGCTGCGGCGAGGTCGGGTTCCCGACGAGCACGGGGGAGGCCTCCGTCATGCCGTAGCCCTCAATGATGAGGCCGCCCGTCGTCTCCTCCCAGCGGCGCGCCACCTCCCCGTCCAGGCTCATCGCGCCCGCGAGCGCGATCCGGATGGAGGACAGGCTGCGGCCCTTGGCCCGGGCCTCTTTTTCGACCCGGTCGAAAATCGGCGGTACGCCCGGTAGAAACGTCATGGGGCGCCGACGCTGCGCCGAGAGCACCATCTCCACGTCAAAGCGCGGGAAGACGACCTGGCTCGCGGCCATGTGGACGGCGAACAACAGGGATAGCGTGAGCCCGAAGGCGTGGAAATAGGGCAGCACCGCGCCCACGGTTTCGGTGCCGCGCGCGAACTGCGGCAGCCACACGCGCCCCTCCTCGACCATCGCGACGAGGTTTCGGTGCGTCAGCGGCACCGTCTTCGGCGAGCCCGTCGTGCCACCGGTGTGCAAATAGAAGGCGGTATCGCCCGGCTTGGGGCGCTCGACGTCGTCGCCGATCGGTTTGGCGCGCTTGAGGAAGTGGACGAAGCTGCCGACGCCCGCGGGGATCGGGGCGCGCATGGTGTCCTTCAGCTCCTGGGTGCGCTTCAGCGGCAGTGAAAGCAGGCGGCGGCTGACATGCGGCAGGTCGCGCGTGAGGTCCATCGCGAGGACGACGCGCCCGCCCAGATCGCCGTCGGGGCAGACGGCGTCGAGCGATTTCTCCCACGCGATGACGACCTTCGCGCCGTGGCGCGCGAGCTGCGATTGGATCTCGTCGGCCGGGGCGAGCGGATTATGTTCGGCGACGATTGCGCCCAGGCGCAGCGCCGCGAAGATCGCGATGGCGTGCTGCGAGCAGTTGGGCATGACGAGCGCAATGACGTCGCCGCGCCGCACGCCGAGGTTATGGAAGAGCCCGGCGGCGCGCTCCACCCGATCCGCGAGCTTCGCGTAGCTCGTCTTGCGGCCCATAAAGTCGATCGCGAGGCGGTCCGGAAAATCGCGCGCCGCGGCATCCAGCAGGTCCGGCAGGACGAGCTCGGGGACCTCGATCTCGGCAGGAACGGCGGCGGGATAGTGGGCGCGGGAGCGCGCAGTGACCTCGGAAACCATGCCCCCATTCTACCTACGCGTGAGTAACCTACGCCCACGTAACCGCACGAGGTCATGCGCGGGCGATGCGCGGGCGGGCTAGAGGTAGCCCTGCCCGGAATGCGCGGCCAGCGTCACGCCCTTGCGGTCGATGATGCGCAGCCGGATCGTGTCCGGCAGTTGCGTAATCCCAGCGATAAAGGCGTCGTCGATATCGGAGGCGATATCGGTAATGACGTAGCCGATCTCCGCGGCCGTGCCGAGGATCTGGCCGGTGATGTTCACCCCGTGCTCGGCGAGGGCCTGGTTGATGAGCGCGAGCACGCCCGGCGTATTGCGGTGGACGTAGGTGAGGCGGAATTTCGTATCCTGGCTGGGATCGAGCGCGAGCCGCGGCAGGTTGACCGACATGCTCGTCGTGCCATCCATCACGTAACGCGAGATGCGGGTGCCGACGAACTGCGCGATCGAGACCTGCGCCTCCAGCGTCGAGCCGCCAATGTGCGGGGTGAGGATGACGTTGGGCAGGCCCCGCAGCTCGGAGGTAAACGGATCGCCGTTCGCGTCAGGCTCGTCGGGAAACACGTCGATCCCGGCGCCGGCGATATGCCCCTCGATGATGTAATCGCGCAGCGCCGAGGTATCGACGACGAAGCCGCGCGAGAGGTTCAAAAAGATCGAGCCGGGCTTCATCGCCGCGAACTGCTCGGCGCCGAACAGCGAGGCGTTGGAGCTGACGCCGTCGACGTGCAGGGTGACGATATCGGCGGTGCGCAGCAATTCTTCCAGGCTGCGCATCCGGCGCGCGTTGCCGAGCGCGAGCTTTTCGGCCTTGTCGTAAAACACGACGGACATGCCGAGGGCTTCGGCGACGACGGACAACTGCGCGCCGATGTTGCCGTAGCCGACGATGCCGAGCACCTTGCCGCGCACCTCGTGGGCGCCGGCGGCCGATTTCTCCCACCGGCCCTCGTGCAGGGCGCGGTCGCGCTGGGTCAGGCGCCGCAGCAGCGCGATGATCTCGGCGATGGCGAGCTCGACGACGGAGCGCGTGTTGGAAAACGGCGCGTTGAACACCGCGACGCCCTTGGAGGTGGCCGCCTTCAGATCGATCTGGTTCGTCCCGATGCAAAAGGCGCCGATGCAGCGCAGCTTGGGGCAGCGATCAAGCACCTCGGCCGTGATCGTCGTCTTGGAGCGGATGCCAAGGACGGTCACGCCCTGCAGCGCCTCGATGAGCTCTTCGCCCTGCAGTGCGCCGGGATGGCGCGCGACGGCGAGCCCAGCCGAGGCGAGGAAGGGGTCGGCGTTGGTGTGCGGGTTTTCGAGCATGAGGGCCTTCATGGCCTCCAGCATGCCGCAGCGGGCGCAGCCGCGCGGCACAGTTCCGCCCAGTGGGAAGCGGCTTGGGCGCTAGACGTACCAGCCCGCGGGCAGGCCGGTGTGCACGGCGTGCAGCCGGCGCGTTGGGCGCGTCATCGCGACGTAGATATCGCCCGCGGCATCGTCGGCGATGAGGGAGGGCTCCACGAGCACGACGACGTCGAACTCCAGGCCCTTGACCTCGGTGGGGTCCATGACGACGAGCGGGGAGCGCAGCAGCGAGCCAGACGGGTTGGTCATCGCGCCGCCGAGCTGCGGGGCGAGCAGCTCGAAGGCCTCCTCGCGCAGGCCGTGCGGGGTGATGACGGCGAGGCGCCCCGGCCCCATGTGGCGCAGCTCCGCGGCGACGACGTCGGCGAGGATCTCGCGCCAGGGCCCGGGAGTGTCCGCGAGCGAATTTTCCGCATCGCGCGCGGCCGTCACCGGGATGTAATCGCCCGGGGCGTAGGCCTGCAGGACGCGCATTGCCGCGTCGAGGATCGTTGCCGGGGTGCGGTAGGAGACGGTGAGCGCGGCCTGGCGCACCTGCTCGCGACCGGCTTTGCCCATGATCGCGCGCCACGAGGAGGCCGGCGCCGCGGTGGAGCGCTGGGCGAGATCGCCGACGGCCGTGATCGAGCGCTGGGGGCAGCGCCGCAGCAGCGAACGCCACGCCATGGGGGAGAGCTCCTGGGCTTCGTCGACGACGATGTGGCCGTAGGCCCACGTGCGATCGGCGCGGGCGCGCTCGGCCAGGGTGCGGCGCGGGCCGCGGTCGGCAAAGCGCGCGGCGAGCTGTTCGGCCGAGACGATGCCGCCGCCGAGGTTCTGGCCCTCGATCGCTTCGGCCGCGAACTCGACGTCGGCGCGAGCCTGGCGTTCGGCCGCGATCCGCTCCTGGCGCGCGGCCGCGCCCTCGTGTTCGCCGAGCAGCTCGGCGAGCTCGTCGAGCATCGGGATGTCCTCGATCGTCCACTCGCTGCCCGCGCTGCGGTAGAGCAGTTCGCGCTCACGCTCGTCGAACTCCTCGCCGTATTCGGCGAGCACGTCGCGGTTGGCGTAGAGCTTTTCTAGCAGGCCCTGCGGCGTTGTCGGCATCCACGCGAGATTCAGGGCGACGCGCACATCACGCGCCTGGCGCACGTCCTCGTACAGGAAGGCGTAATCCTCCTTCTCATCCATCCCGCGGGCCTTGGCGTAGGCACTCGTGAGCTGCTTGAGCAGCGGCAGCACGAAGCTCACGCGGGCGGCATTGTGGGGGGCGCCGGTGCGGCGGGCGCGCTCCATCGCCTCGGCGATCTGCGCGCGGCTCAGCGTCAGGCGCGTGCCCTCGATCGTGAGCACGCGGTCCTCCTCGGGCACGCGCTGCAGCCCGCGCACGGCCCGCTCGGCCAGGCGCGACATGAACAGCGAGCCCTTGACGTCGGCGACGTCGAGCTCATCGTGCTCGGTGGCCCGCACCCCCGGCAGCAGCGAGCCCATCGTCGTCGCGACGACGTTCGTCTCGCCGAGGGAGGGCAGCACCTGGTCGATATAGTCCAAAAAGATCGAGGAGGGCCCGACGAGCAGGACGCCGCGCTTTTCCATCCGCTCGCGGTGCGCATACAGCAGATAGGCGGCGCGGTGCAGCGCGACGGCCGTCTTACCCGTGCCCGGCCCGCCCTGCACGACGAGGATGCCGTCGGGCTGATCGCGAATGATCGCATCCTGCTCGGCCTGGATCGTCGCGACGATATCCGTCATCCGGCCATCGCGCGCCTGGCTGAGGCTCGCGAGCAGCGCGCCCTCGCCGGTGAGGGTTTCGGCGAGCTCCGGGCCGGCGGCGGCGACGTTGAGCAGATCGTCTTCCAGATCGACGACGGTGCGCTCGCGGGTGGTGATGTGGCGGCGGCGGACGACCTCACCCGGGTGGGCGGCCGTCGCCTGGTAGAACGGACGGGCGTTGGGTGCGCGCCAGTCGATCAGCAGCGGTTTGCGATCCTCGTCGCTGATCCCCATCCGCCCGACGTACAGCCGGGTATCGTCGGCGAGGTCGAGGCGCCCAAAGACGAGGCGGTTTTCGACGTTGTCGAGCCGGGCGAGGGTGTCCTCATAGTGCGTGGCGAAGGCGTCGCGCTCGGCGCGGGCCTGCGCGCTGCCCGTGGCCTCTTGGCGCCGCACCTTGGCGAGCTGGTGACGGTAATGGGCGCGCAGGGCATCGAGTCGCGCGTAAATTCGCGACACGGCCCGCTGCTCGACTTCGATTTCCCTCATGGCGCGGCGAGAGTTGGTCTGCACGGAGGCTAGCCTTTCATGGCAAAAATGGCGGCCTTCCATTATCCGCCACCGCGCGCCGAATGCCAAGAGGTAGGCGGGCGGCGGCAGGTGGGCGGCGCGTGGGCGCCGCACCTTGGCGAGCGCGGGAATGTCCGGCGCTCGGGCCGCGTTAGGGTAGATAGAAGGACCTATTTCGGAGGTGGAACATGAGCGAACACGAGCAGAGTGCGGGCCAGACGCGCCGCCAGCGGCATGGCCGCACCGAGTTTCCGCTCGAGGACGGCGTCGTGACGCGCCACCGTGCCACGCCGCAGGCCGATGTTTTCATTCACGCCCTCGGCAGCCGCGGTGAGCCCGGCCAAGCAAACTATTTGCTGGCGCAAAACCTGCTCACCAGCCTGCACGGCGAGCGCGTCTTCACCTTCGATCCCGATCAGTTCATCGACTATTCCTCCCAGCGCCCGCTCGTGACGCTCGACCGCAACCGCTTCGTCGACTATCAGCCCGTTGAGATCGCGATCGACGTGCTGCGCGATGACGAGGGCCGCACGGTCGCACTCCTGCACGGCCCGGAACCGGACCTCGGCTGGGAGAAGTTCTCGCGCCACGTCGTCGAAATTGTCAAGGAGTTCGACGCCGAGCTCGCGATCGGTGTGCGTTCCATCCCGATGACGGTGCCGCACACGCGGCCCGTGCACGTCATCCAGCACGCCAACCGCGAGGGGCTTGGCGCCGATGAGGAGATCGTCGACGGCGTCGCTCAGTGGCCGGCGTCGATGGCCTCAACGATCGAATACAAGCTCGGCCAGGCCGGGATCGACGCGATCGGCTTCGGGGCGGGCATCCCGTTCTACATCGCGCAAAACCCCTATCCGCAAGCCGCCGCCGAGCTCATCCGCAAGATTTCGGATGTCTCGGGCCTTGCGTTGCCGCTGGGGGACCTGGAGGCGGCGTCCCTGCAGGTCTCGGCTGCGATCAGCAATGAGCTTCAGGGCGATGCGCGCATGGAGCAGATGCTCGGGTGGATGGAATCGCAGTACGACGAGCGCTCGGAGGCGGGCGCCGAACAGGGCCAGACGAGCCTCGCCGACATTCCCAGCGCCGACGAGATCGGCGCCGCCGCCGAGGCCTTCCTCGCGGACTTCATTCGCGAGCAGTCCGCCCGCGAGGGCGAGCGCAGGCGCGAGCACTTTGGCGAACTGCCGAGCAACGGCGAGGACGCGGTAGCCGCGAGCGAGGACGCTGAAGCCGACTCGCGGCCGGATGCTGAGGGCGAGGAGCCCCGCTAGCCCACGTCATGCCACGATAGGGGCGTGCCTTTCACCGTTCCTGCGCGCCCCTCGGTGGCGATGCGCGTCTGGCTGGCTGCCGTCGTCGTCTACATCATCGCGATCGCCGGGCGGACGAGCTTCGGCGTCGTCGGCGTCATCGCAAGCGACCGGTTCTCGATTTCTGCCGGGGCGCTCGCGACCCTCGTCGTCGTGCACCTCGGCGTCTACGCGCTCGCCCAGGTCCCCGTCGGCCTAGCCCTGGACCGATTCGGGCCGCGAGTCATGCTTGGCGGCGGCGCGCTGCTGCTGGCAGCCGGTCAACTCGCCGTAGCCGTCGCGCCCAGCTACGGGTGGGCCGTCGCCGCGCGAGTGCTCGTCGGCGCCGGAGATGCGACCGCCTTCGTCTCCGTCATCCGGCTTATTCCTGCGTGGTTTCCCGCGCGCCGCATCCCGCTCATGACGCAGCTGACGGCGATTCTTGGCCAGGCCGGCCCGATCATCTCCGCGGTGCCATTCCTCGCGACGGTCCGCGGCTTCGGCTGGAGCGCCGGTTTCATCTCGCTCGCCGCGGCGGGCGTGCTCGTCGCACTCCTGGCCTTCCTCGCGATCCGCGACGCCCCCGGAGGCGGGGCTGCCGCCGCGCCGCCGCGCGATCGCGTCGCGACGATCATGTCCTCGGTGACGGCGCACCCCGGTGCCTGGCTCGGGTTCTTCACCCACTTCACGCTGCTGTTTTCGCCCAACGTCTTCCTCATCCTGTGGGGGATGCCGCTGTTGACCGTCGGGCAGGGCTACTCTGCCGCGACCGCCGCGGCGCTCATCTCCCTGAACTCGCTCGCCGGCGTGATCGCGGGGCCCGCCGTCGCCGCGATGCTCGTGCGACACCCGTGGCAGCGTGCCCTGCTTGTCCTGTTCATCATCGGCGTGCTCGCGGCCGCGTGGGCGGCCGTCCTCGTTCCGGGTGGGCAGCGACCGCTGTGGCTGTGGGCCCTGCTCGTCATCGTGCTTGCCTTCGGCGGGGCAGGCTCCTCCATCGGCTTCGACATCGCGCGCACCTCGCTGCCGCCGCACCACTACGGCACGGCGAGCGGGCTCGTGAACATGGGCGGCTTCATCTCCTCGATCGCCGTCGTCTGGGGCATCGGCCTCGTCCTCGACTACCTCGCGCCCGATAAGAACTACACGAACGATGACTTCCGGCTAGCGCTCGCGGTGATGGTGCCGATCGCGCTCATCGGCGTTGCGGGGATCGTCATCTCGCGCGCGCTCATGCGGCGACGGCTCGCCACCGAGGGCGTGTATCCGATGTCGGTGCCGCAGATCGTGCGGCATGTGACGCGCGGTGGGCGCCTGCCTCGGCGGCGCGGGCGCGGGGGCGAGGCCCCGCAAGGGGACTGAGGGCCGACGAAAGGCGTCAGCCTGCGAGCGAGCTGAGCGCTCGGGATCGAGGAACTAGGCGACGCTCTCGTCGCCAGCGATGCTCTCGTCGTCAGCAATGCTGGTGCCGACGGGGGTAGCGTCGTCGGCGGCCGGCCCTCGGTAGGGCTTGAACCGGTCGTGGATGACCGGGCGCTGGTCCGGATCGACGCGCAGCGGCGGGATCAGCTCGGGGAGGCCCGCGGCGGTCATGCGGATCCGCCAGTTCTCGGTGTCGCCGGCGTCGTGCTGGACCTCGCGGTGGTGGAAGGCGCACAGCAGGACGAGGTTCGACATCGTCGTCGGGCCGCCAAGCGCCCAGGCCTCGATGTGGTGGGACTCGCAGCCCGCGGCCGGCACCGTGCAGCCGGGATAGACGCAGCCGCGATCGCGGATGGCCAGCTCACGGCGGAGTTTGGCGCCGACGACGCGGGAGCGGGGGCTGGAGCCGCGCGGCAGGCCGTGCTCATCGAGGTCGACGAACATGACTTCGGCGTCGCAGGCCAGCAGCCGCAGGTGCAGCGCCGAGAGGTGGTGGCCGTTATCGAGGCGACGATGCCAGTAGCGTGAGGCGGTGGTGCGCAGGGCCTCGACCATCGCGCGGGCGCGGGCTCGCGCCACGTTTTCTTCCGGCGACGACGGTGGCGGGTAGTCCTGCCGTGGTGGGGCGATGGCCTGCGGCATCTGCGCGATGGAATGCGGCAGCGGGACGAGGGACGTCGGTTGCGGAGCGATGGACTCCGGTGGTGGGGTGGATGGTTGTGTCGGTGGCGGCGGATCCTCATATTCGCCGGGCAGGGGTTGCGCGAAATCCGGGGCGTCGGCGATATCGCCGTCGACAAGCGGCGGCCAGGCGTCGAATATTGCCATGGGGTCCGCTTCTGCAGCCTCGGCCAGGTCGCGATCGAGGTCAGTATCGCTCACCGGGTCCGCGGAGGCGGGCTCGGGAGGGGTGGAGAAAAGATCTGCGGGCGGCGCGAGTTCGGCCTCGGTGATGCCAAGGAGCTGGCAGGACTCGGCGAGTAGGGAACGGAAGTCAGCGGTGATGACGATGCGGGGGCGGTCACCGCCCAGCATCGGGGAGCCACCCGCGCGCTGCTCGTCGGTGATGACCTCCAGAAAGGCGTCGGCGAGGAACTTGCGCACGGTGGCAGGGGAGGTGTCTCGCGTGAGGTCTGGACTCGCGGCCTCCGGCCCCGTCGATGAGGCTCCGGCGGTATCACGCGACTGGGAGAACTTGGCCTGGGCGCGAGCGTTGAGGATCGCGACGGCGTTCAGTGCGTCGACCGTTGCGAAGGTTCCGTTGATATACGTCGTGTGGCCGTCAGCGCTCGTCGAGATTGACAGGGAGCGCGCGGCTCGCACGCGCGCCGTCGCGCGGGCGGCGGCCTCTTCCGCATCGTTCGTCGAGCGCGCGGCAATCGACTCCGTCAGGCGCGCGGCTTCCGTCTTGAAGGTGCGGGGTTCGAGATCGCGAGCGAGGTTGATGAGGGCCTGCTCGGCGGCGACGAGGATGCTCGGATCCGCGATGACGTGCTCCTCGCGGGAGAGGATCTCGAGCTGGGTGAGCGCGGTGTGCCGGTGCGCGTCGGTGATGCTGCCTTCACGCAGCGCGGCGAGCAGCGCGGGATAGCGGGAGGTGGCCGTGGCCTGCTTGACGAGGCGGGTCGCGGTGCCCTGGGTGGAGTTTGTCGTCGTGCGAATCCATGTGGAGGTGGGCTGGCCGGTGACGCGGCGCGTCGTCTCGTCGGCCTCGACCGCAGCGATCAGATCATCGCGCAGACCCGCGAGATTCGATTCGATCGCAAGGGTTAGGCGAGCGGCCTCCAATTTCTCCGCATCGCTCACGGCGATGAGCATCGAGGCGTCAATAGCGGCGAGCGCGTCATGTGCGCTGCGCAGCTGCTCGAGCATCGTGCCGGTTGTCATGCAAGCGACGCTAATGGCCGCTCTCGCACCCGACAAGGGCCGACGCCTGGCCTGTGGATAACTGTTAGGGGGCGGTCGAGGCCTCGTCGTGCAGGACGGGCATCGTGCCCGCAAAGTCGCGCAGCTTCTCGCCCGCGACGACGGTGACGGGCAGCGGCAGGCCGCGGCAGGCCCGGGCGAGGGCGGTCACGTCGAAGGGGGCCTTGGCGGCGACGATGAGGGCGTTGCCGTAGCGGCGGCCGCGCAGGATTGCCGGGTCGATGATCATGGCGACGTGCGGGAATACCGCCGAGATCGTCGCGACCTCGCTGCGGGCCATGGCTAGCGGCGGACGGTCGGTGAGGTTAGCGAGGAACAGCCCGCCCTCGGCGAGGGTGTGGGAGGCGGAAAGCGCCACCTCATAGGTGCGCATATGGGCGGGCACGGCGCCGCCGGTAAAGGTGTCGCGCACGACGACATCCCAGCGATCTTCCGGAAACCGCTGCAGCGCAGCGCGGGCTTCGGCGACGCGGATCTTCACCTCGGGCGCGCGCGGCACGTCGCAAAACTCGCGGGCGAGCTCGGCAAGAACCGCATCCCATTCGACGACGAGTTGGCGCGAGCCGGGGCGGGAGGCCGCCCAGGCTCGGGCGAGCGCGCAGCCGGCGCCACCAAGGTGCAGGGCTCGGATGGGGCCGTCGCTGAGCGCGACGCGGGCGGCAAGGTCCATCTGCTGCATGTACTCAAATTCCAGGTGCGTCGGATCGTCGAGATCGATGTAGGAGGATTCCATCCCGTCGAGGACGAGGAGCGCGGCGCGGGGCGTGACGGCGTCGAAGGTGAGGGAGCCGGTAGAGGTCGTCAGGGTGCCAGCGGGAAAAGCGGTGGGAGAGCCGGATGCTCGAGTGCGGGCCATGCCGATAGCCTAACGAGGAAGGGAGGTGGCAGCGATGTCGCGAGGGATCCGGCCGGCGATTGCCCGCCATTGGGGCGATGACGATACCGGCTGCACGGTGCTGCACGTCGACATGGACTGCTTTTTCGCCTCCGTCGAGCTGCTGTACCGTCCCGAACTGGCGGGAAAGCCGCTCATTGTGGGCGGGTCGGGCAACCGGGGCGTCGTCACGAGTGCGACGTATGAGGCGCGGGCCTTCGGGGTGCACGCCGCGATGCCGATCAGCCGGGCCCGGCGGCTGTGCCCGCAGGCTGTCGTCGTGCCGAACCGAAAGGGGGTCTACTCCGAGGTCTCGGCGCGCGTGATGGACGTGATCTCCCGGGTTTCGCCGACTCTCGAGCAGGTCAGCGTCGATGAGGCCTTCATTGACGTGGCGGGCTCGCTGCGGCGCATGGGATCGCCGACGCAGATCGCACAATGGATCCGCGCGCGCGTGCGCGAGGAGGTCGGCGTGCCCGCGAGCGTGGGGGTGGCGAGCGTGACGCACGTGGCGAAGATGGCCTCTACATTCGCCAAGCCCGATGGGATGATGCTCATTCCTCATGCGCGCACGCGCGAGTTCCTTTACGGCCTGCCCGTGGCGGCGATGCCGGGGGTGGGGGCGAAGGGCACGGAGGTGTGCGAACGCTACGGGCTGCGCACCGTCGCGGACCTCATGGCGGTGCCACCGGCGCGCCTTGCAGCGTGGCTGGGCCGCGCGCAGGCGGCCGCGCTGCGTCGCTATGCGGCGGGCGAGGAGGTGCGCGGGATTCATCCGGAGCGGCGAGAAAAGTCTGTCAGCTCCGAGGAAACGTTTGCCACCGATGTGCGCGATCGCGACGTCTTGGAGCGCACGATCATCGGCCAGTCCCACGGGCTGGCGCGCCGGCTGCGCGCGGCGGGCCTGCTCGGATCGAGCATCGGGATCAAGGTGCGGATGGCGGACTTTTCCACGCTCACGCGCTCGGTGTCGATCGGCGTCGGGACGGACGTGGGCGGCGAGATCGCGCAGGCGGCGCTCGCGCTGCTCGACAAAATCGTCATTCCGGACTCCGGCATCCGCCTCATCGGCACGAAGGTGGACCAGTTGCAGGAGCGCTCGCGCGGGGTGCAATTGGCGCTTGATGACGATGGTCGGGCGCGCAAGGCGGAGAGCGTCGCCGACCAGATTGCGGCCCGCTTCGGCAGCGATGCAATCCGACCGGCGAGACTGCTAGATCAGCAGTGAAACCCCAGTGGCAATTGGGCCCTTAACGACGTACGATAAAAGCCCGAAACAATGCCGCGAGGCCAAGGAGGACGTCATGGCTCTCAGCGAATATGAGCAGCGCGTCTTAAAGGAGATGGAGCAGCATCTTCGGGCGGATGATCCGAAGCTCGCTCAGCAGATGGGTTCTGCGCGCCCCCAGTTTGACGCGAAACGGATCTCGCTTGGCATCTTGGGCTTTATCGTCGGCCTGCTCGGGTTGATCGGCGGCGTTGCTGCCAGCCAGATCTGGCTCGGGGTCCTCGGGTTTGTGGTCATGCTCGGCTCGGTGCTGTGGGCGATGTCGCCCACGCGCGGTGGGCGGGTCGCCCGCGGGGGAGCGCGCCCCAAGCCGAAGGCGCCTACGTCGGGCTCCTCGTTTATGGATAAGCAGGCCGAGCGCTGGGAGCAGCGCAAGGACGGCCGCTAACCTCCACTTCCCTCCCTTCTCCTGGCCGCCCGGTCTCCGGGCGGTTTTTTCTTGCCCGTTTTCGGGTCCTCGTCCGGCCCGAATGTGGCTCATCCCTCCACTGCCCGCCACTTGCTGGTTTTCCGCGAGATCACGCGAATGTCGTCGGGAAAGAAAGAGGCAAAACAAGCAAATAACGCTTGCGCGTGGAGGAAAGTGGAGTATTGTGGAGTTAATCGGCGGTTCGTGGCAGGACGGAGGTGGATCCGAATGTTCCTCGGGACGTATGAACCGAAGCTGGACGACAAGGGTCGACTCATCCTGCCCGCCAAGTACCGTGAGCAGCTCGCTGGCGGCCTCGTCATCACCCGCGGACAGGAACGATGCCTGTACGTCTTTCCGATGCGGGAGTTTGAGGAGATCCACGAGCAGCTGCGCGCGGCACCCCTGACGAGCAAGCAGGCGCGGCAGTACCTGCGCGTGTTCTTGTCCGGGGCGGCGGACGAACAGCCCGATAAGCAAGGCCGGATCACCATTCCCGCGAACCTGCGCTCCTATGCCGGGCTCGGTCGGGATCTTGCCGTCATCGGCATGGGGACCCGGGTGGAGATTTGGGACAACAAGGCATGGCAGGACTACCTGTCGGCTCAGGAGTCCGAATTCTCCGACACGGAAGACGAGATTGTTCCCGGTGTCTTTTAGCAAGACGCGTGGACTTACTCCGATGCTCCGGCGAACTTCCCCGTCGCCGGATCAGCCGGAGTGGGTCCAGACCTCTTGTGAGCACCTCGAAACTGAAAGGGCGTGAGTATGGCGGGCACGACGCGGCACATCCCGGTGATGCGCGATCGCTGCGTCGAGCTGCTGTCCGGATCGTCCAAGGGTGTCATCATCGACGCGACGCTGGGCCTTGGCGGCCACAGCGAGGCGATCCTCGAGGCGAACCCTGAACTCGTCGTCGCGGGAATCGACCGTGATGACCGCGCCATCGCGCTTGGGAGCGAGCGCCTGGCGCGCTTTGGCGATCGCTTCCACGCCTTTCACACCACCTACGACGAGATCGGCGACGTCGCCGAGCAGATGCGGGAGCGCACCGGGCTCGCCGTCGTCGGCATTTTGATGGACCTGGGTGTCTCCTCGATGCAGCTCGATGAGGCCGAGCGCGGGTTTTCCTATGCGCGATCCGCGCCGCTGGACATGCGAATGGATCCGACCAGCGAGGTCACGGCCGCCTCGATCCTCGCAACCGCGAGCGTCGGGGAGCTGACTCGAACGTTTCGGACCTACGGCGAGGAAAAGTACGCCAACCGGATCGCGGCCCGGATCGTCGAGGCCCGCGAGCAGGCGCCACTGACCACGACCGATGAGCTCGTGGCGATCATCCGCGAGTGCATCCCGCAAGCCGCCAAGCGCACCGGCGGCCACCCCGCCAAGCGCGTCTTCCAGGCGCTGCGCGTCGCCGTCAACGACGAGCTGCGGATCCTGGCCGAAGCGCTGCCGCGCGCGATCGACGCCCTCGATGTGGGCGGCGTCCTCGTCGTCGAGTCCTACCAATCGCTGGAGGACCGCATCGTCAAGCAGGTCTTCGCCGCCGGCGCCACGAGCACGGCGCCGCTCGACCTGCCCGTCATCCCCGAATCCGCCAAGCCCCGCTTGGAATTGCTCACCCGCGGCGCCGAGCGCGCCGATGAGCGAGAGCTCGAAACAAACCCCCGTTCGGCCCCGGTACGGCTGCGCGCCGTGCGCAAAATTAGGAGTACGACATGAGCATGCTCGCGACTGCCGCCCGCCCACGGCGGACAACGACGACGATCGAGCGGCCGAGCCTGTCGGTCGTGCGCGCCCCGGCGCTGCGCCGGTCCATCGCGCCGTTCCTCACGCTCCTCATCACAATCCTTGCCACGGCCATGGGGCTGACGCTCATGCTCAACACTCAGATGGCTGTGACCTCCTACGAGATTCGCGACACGCGCGCCCAGTTGGTCGAGTTAACCGAAACAGCACAGACACTGAAAGCTGAGGTCGAAACTCTCGGCTCACCCGAATACCTTCGCGGTGCCGCGGGCAAGATCGGGATGGTTCCGGCCTCGACGACGTTCATTATGAACCTGCAGGCAGGCACGATTACGGCCCTGCAGGAGGGCCAACAGTAGAGGAGACGCGCGATGGCACGGTCGCAAACTTCGCTCTACGCGCGCGTCAAGGCCTGGTGGCACCGGTCCAATAAATTCCTCGTCCTGACACTCGTCGCGCTGCTCGCCGGGTTCACCAAACTCATCTGGCTGCAGATCATCATGGCTCCGGCGCTCGCCGAGCAGGCGCGCGATTTTCGCACCAAAACCTTTGAGATCTCCGCGCCGCGGGGCCCCATCGTCGACGCCGAAGGCAACGTGCTTGCCGCTTCCACGCAGATCGTGCACGTCGGCGTCAACCAAATCAAGGTGCGCGACTACGTCCAGCGCGGCGAGGACGGCAAAACAATCGTCGGCGTCGGGCCCGCGGCGGCTGCCAAGCAGCTTGCGCCGCTGCTCGGCGAAGATGCGGCCGTACTCGGCGGCAAGCTCACCGGCGATTCCACCTACCGCGTGCTGGCCAAGAACCTCACGCCCGCGCAGTGGCGCCAAATCAAGGACCTGCGCATCGATGGCATCGAACCGGATTTCCGCTCGATTCGCACCTACCCCAACGGCACGACGGCCGGCAACATCATCGGGTTCGTCAACAAGGAAGGCGTCGCCTCCGCGGGTCTGGAGATGAGCTACGACGAGGACCTCACGGGCATACCCGGCAAGGAACGCGTGGAGGTCGGCATCGGTGGCCCGCATATCCCGACGGGCCTGAACGAAAAGGTCGACGCCGTACCGGGCTCGACCGTCCACCTCACGCTGCTGCGCGACCTGCAAGACGTCAGCCAGCAGGCGGTGCAAAACGCGAAGGACACCTACGGGGCGAGCTGGGCGGCCGCGATCGTCCAGGAGGTCGGCACCGGCAAGGTGCTCGCGATCGCCGATTCGGACACCGTCAACCCGAACGAATACTGGAAGTCGGACGCCGCCAACCAGGGCGCCCGCTCGATCTCCGCGGTCTACGAGCCGGGCTCTACCGGCAAACTCCTGACGTACGCGACCGCGATCGACCAGGGCAAGGTCACGCCCGAAACGCACTTCGAAAACCCGTCGCGCTATACGACGCCAAACGGCCAGGTCATCAAGGACTTCGCCGATCACGGCGTCGAAAAGCGCACGGTGGCGGGCATCCTCATGCGCTCCTACAACACGGGTACCGTCAAGATCGGCGAGACGATCACCGACCAGGTGCGTTACGACTACTTCAAGAAGTTCAACCTCGGCCAGGTCATCGACGTCGGAATGCCCGGGCAAAGCGCCGGCATCCTCGTGCCGCCCGAGAAGTGGGATGGCCGGCAAAAATACACGACGATGTTCGGCCAAGGCTACGCCGTCACGCTGCTGCAAAATGCGGGAATCGTGCAGGCGATCGCGAACAAGGGGCAGTGGGTAGCGCCCACCCTCGTGGCCGGCGTGACCGACGCGCAGGGCGTCTACCGCGCGGCGGAGACCCCCGAGCGGCACGAGGCGATCAGCGAGAAGACGGCGCAGGAAATGCTCACGATGATGGAGGGCGTCACCCAGCCCGGCGGCACCGGTATCCGCGCCGCGATCGACGGCTATCGCGTCGCCGCGAAGACGGGTACCGCGCAGGTCGCGGGTCCGACGGGCGCGCTGACGCAAACCGCGGGCGTCTTTAACGCCGTCATTCCGGCGGATAACCCGCGCCTCGCGATCTCCGTCGTCGTCTATAACCCGTCCTCCGGCTTCCAGGGCGGCATCGTCGCGGCCCCGGTCTTTAAGGAGATTGCGACGTTCGCGGTACGCTATCTAGGCATTCCGCCCTCGGGTAAGGCCCCGGAGCTTTACCCCGTCGAATACGAATAACCTCAAGTTCTAAGGACCTAGCTGCGTGACTGATGAGTTGCTGCACCGCCGCCCGCGCGTTTTCGGGCTGAGCGTATCGGATCTAGCGAGCGCGATCGGCGCGCGCGTCGTGCGTGATGCCGGCGAGGGGCCGGTCACGGGAGTGTCGGTGGACTCGGCAGATACCCGCGCCGGGGAGGCCTTCATCGCGATCGGCGGTTTCACCACCCACGGCGCGAAGTACGCCGGGCAGGCGATCGCCGGCGGGGCGCGCGCCATCATCACCGACGAGCAGGGGCTCGACCTCATCGGTGACGCGCCGGGCGTCGCGCTGCTCGAGGTCGCCGATCCGCGGGCGGTCGTCGGGACGGCCGCGCGCCTGGTCTATGGCGATCCCGCCCGTGACGTGCAGGTCATCGGCGTGACGGGCACCAACGGCAAGACGACGACGTCGACGATCCTGTCGCAAATCCTCGCGCGCGCGCATGGGGAATCGGGCCTGTTCGGCACGGTCGAGGTGCGCCTTGGCCAGCAGGCCTCGGTCTCGCCTCGCACGACGCTGGAGGCGAGCGTCGTGCACCGGCTGCTGGCCCTCGCGCGGGAGGATCACGTGCCCGCCGTCGCGATGGAAGTCTCCTCGCATGCCGCCCACCTGGGGCGCGTGGCGGGCGTGCGCTTTGCCGCGGTCGGGTTCATCAACCTGCAGCATGATCACCTGGACTACCACGGCACGATGGAGTCCTATTTCGAAGCCAAGGCAATGATCTTTACGCCCGAATATGCCGAACGCGCCGTCGTGTGTGTCGACGATGAGTGGGGCGAGAAGCTCGCGGCGCGCTGCGAGATCCCGGTGCTGACCGTCGCCACCGACAAGCCGGCCGATCTCATCGCCACCGACATCACCGCGATTGGCGCGGGCACGCGCTTCACCGTCGTCGAGGGCGAGGACCGCCACGTCATCGAGATGCCGCTATCGAGCCAGATCATGGTGCAAAACGCCATGGTGGCGATTGGGCTCGCGCGCACGCTCGGGATCGACTGGCAGGACGTGACCGACGCGATGGCGACCGTCTCGCCCGCGCCCGGGCGCATGCAGGTCGTCGGGGCGAGAAGCGAGCGCCACCCGCTCGTCATGGTCGACTATGCCCACACCGCCGAAGCGCTCGAGGCGATCCTTTCCACCCTGCGGGAGCTGACCCCCGGTGAGGTGACGATCGTCTTCGGCTCCGACGGGGACCGCGATCGCGACAAGCGCCCGGACCTGGGGCGGGTCGCCGCGCGGCTCGCCGATCGGCTGTATGTGACGGACGAGAATCCGCGCAGCGAGGATCCGGCCGCGATCCGGGCCGCGATCCTGGCCGGCGTGCGTGAGGTGCGCCCGGATATGGCGGGGGTCATCGAGGGGGAGACGCGCCGGCAGGCACTGACCGATGCGATCCTTGCCGCGGGGCCGCGCGATACCGTTGTCGTCACGGGTAAGGGCGCGGAGCCCTACCAAGAAATTCAGGGCGTCATGCACCCGTATAACGATGTGCCCGTCGCCCGCGAAGCGCTCACGCAACGGGAGGATGCATGATCACGCTGAGCGCCGCCGAGATTGCGGCGGCAACCGGGGGAGTGCTCGCCGGCGGGCTCGCAGCCGATGCGAGCGTTACCGGCCAGGTCGTCACCGATTCGCGCGAGGTCGCGCCCGGGGACTGCTTCGTCGCGATCGCGGGCGAGAACATCGACGGGCACCGCTACGTTGCGGGCGCCGCTGATGCCGGCGCCGCTGTCATCCTCAGTGAGCAAGACGTTGACGTCCCGCACGTGCGCGTCGCCTCCACCGTGCAGGCGCTTGGCGCGCTCGCCGCCCACGTGCTGCGGGCCCTGCGTGAGCGCGGCGAGATCAGCGTCATCGGCGTGACCGGATCCTCCGGCAAGACGACGACGAAGGACCTGCTCGGGGCGGCGCTGTCCGCATTCGCGCCGACGATCTGGCCCGTCGCGAGCTTCAACAATGACATCGGCCTGCCGCTGACAGTGCTGCGCTGCGACGAGGACACGCGCTACCTCGTCGCCGAGATGGGTGCGTCGGCCGCGGGCGAACTCACCCGGCTGACGACGATTGCGCCGCTCGATATCGCGATCGTGCTCATGGTCGGCCACGCCCACGTCGGCGGGTTCGGGTCGCTTACCGACGTCGCGAAAGCCAAGAGCGAACTCGTCGCAGCGATCCGCCCCGGCGGCACCGCCATCCTCAACGCCGATGACGCGCGCGTTTCCGCGATGCGTCCCACCCACGCCGATGGCAGCGCCCTTGCGGCCGATCACGTGCGCTACTTCTCCGCGCGCGGTGATCTGGCCGGGCGCCCGGGGCTCGCCGCCGCGGACATCCGCGAGGACGCCCTTGGCCGCGCGAGCTTTAGTCTCGACGGCATCGAGGTGCGCCTGCCGATCGTCGGCGTGCATCACGTCAATAATGCGCTGGCGGCGCTGTCCGCCGTCGCAGCGCTGGGCCTGGACCTAGCTCGGGCCGCGCGCGCGATCGAGGGTGCCACGATCAGCCCGCACCGGATGGCGCTGACCGAGCGCGCCGATGGCGTAACGATCCTCGATGATGCCTACAACGCCAACCCCGAGTCGATGCGCGCCGCGATCGATGCGCTCGCTAGGCTCTCGGCCACGCGCCGCATCGCGCTGCTTGGCACGATGCTCGAAATGGGGGGCGAGGCCGAAGCCCAGCACGCCGAGGTCGGCTCCCATGCCGCGGCCGCTGGCCTGAACTGGGTGATATCCGTCGCAGCCGATGCGATCGCCAGCGGCGCCCGTGAGGCAGCTCGCGGCGAACTTCGCGTCGACGCCCTGGAAACCAACGAAGCTGCGCTCGCGCTGCTTGAAGGTGAGCTTCGTGACGGTGACGTCGTCTTAGTCAAAGGTTCCAACGGCGCCAGGCTATGGTCGGTAGCGGATCATCTCGCAGCAGATCAGAAAGCCGGCGCATGACCGCGATTTTGTACTCAGGCACCATCGCCCTGGTGCTGTCCCTGTTGGGGACGCCGCTGTTCATCAAGTTCCTCGTCAAGCGCAACTATGGACAGTTCATCCGCCAGGACGGGCCGGCCGCGCACTTCACCAAGCGCGGCACGCCGACGATGGGCGGCGTCGTCATCATCCTTACCACGGTCCTGAGTTACGCCGGCGCGAACCTCATTGCCGGCCGGCTGCCGAACGTCTCGGCCGTGCTGCTGCTCTACCTCATCATCGGGCTCGGCATCATCGGCTTCCTCGATGACTACATCAAGATCTCGCGCGAACGCTCCCTCGGGCTGAACCCGCTCGGCAAGATCCTCGGCCAGGCGTTCATCGGGATCACGTTTTCCGTCGCCGTCTTGCTGTTCCCGAACGAAAACAACCGCACGCCCGCCTCGATGCGGATCTCCTTCGTGCGTGATTCGCCGATCGACCTCGCCTTCGCCGGCGTCGTCCTCGGGATGATCCTGTTCGTCATCTGGTCCAACTTCCTCATTACGGCCTGGTCGAACGCCGTGAACCTGACCGACGGGCTCGACGGGCTCGCGACCGGCGCCTCCGTCATGGTCTTCGCCGCCTACACCGTCATCGCGATGTGGCAGTCCAACCAGTCCTGCCAGTTCCTGGCAGAGCCCACCCAGGCGTGTTACGAGGTGCGCGATCCGCGAGACCTCGCGATCCTTGGCGCGGCCCTCATGGGCGCGTGCTTCGGGTTCCTGTGGTGGAACGCCTCGCCCGCCCAAATCTTCATGGGCGATACCGGCTCGCTGGCCCTTGGCGGCGCCGTCGCGGGCTTTTCCATCCTCACCCACACCGAGGTGCTCGCCGTTGTCATCGGTGGCCTGTTCGTCATTATCGTGATGTCCGACGTCATCCAAATCGGCTCGTTCAAGCTCACTGGCAAACGTGTCTTCAGGATGGCGCCGCTGCACCACCACTTCGAGCTCAAGGGCTGGGGCGAGGTCACGATCGTGATCCGGTTCTGGATCATTGCCGGCCTGTGCGTCGCGCTCGGCCTCGGCCTGTTCTATGGGGAGTGGGTGTCACTCAGTGGCTAGCACGCCCCGCACCCGCGTTGATCTTTCCGGCGCGCGCGTCGCCGTCGCCGGGCTCGGCGCCTCCGGCAAGGCCGCGCTCGAGGTCCTCGGCACGCTCGGCATCGACGCGCTCGGCGTCGACCACTCAGAGGCCGCCATCGAGGCCGCCGCAGAGCAGCAGCTGCCCGGCCGTCTCGCCCACGCCACGAGCGATGAGGACTTTGCTGACCTCGCGACGGGCGATCGCGATATCGTCGTCGTCTCGCCCGGCATCGCGCCCCACACGCCGCTGTATGCCCGCGCCGCCGACCGCGGCGTCGAGGTTATCAGCGAGATCGAGCTGGCCTGGCGCGTGCAGGCCCCGAAGGCCGACGGCAGCTTCGCGCCCTGGCTCACGCTCACCGGCACGAACGGCAAAACGACGACGGTGACGATGACGAGCACGATCCTCACCAGCGCGGGCCTCGTCGCGCCGGCCATCGGGAATGTCGGCACCCCTGCGGTGCTCGTCGCCGCCCGCGGCGGCGTGGACGCGCTGCCCGCCGAACTCTCCAGCTTCCAACTCCATTCGACGTCCTCGGTTCGGGCGCTCGCCTCGGCATGCCTGAATATCGACGATGACCACCTCGACTGGCACGGCTCGGCCGCCGCCTACGCCGCCGCGAAGGCGCGCGTGCACCGCGGCACGCTGCGTGCCTGCCTGTATTCCCGCCACGACGGCGCAACCCGCCAGATGGTTGAGGAGGCCGACGTCACCGAGGGTGCCCGCGCGATCTCGATTGGTACCGACACGCCACCGCTCGCGGGCCTCGGCCTCGTCGAGGATATGCTCGTCGATCGCGCCTACCACGCGGAGCGCCACACCCAAGGCGTCGAACTCGCAACGCTCGCCGACCTCGCTCACCTCGCGCCCGGCGGCAGCCTGCCCGGCCACGTCGTCATCGATGCGCTGTTCGCCGCGGGCCTGGCCCGCGCCGCCGATGTGCCGCCGGAAGCGATCGCCGCGGGCCTGCGCTCCTTCGCGCCCGGCGCCCACCGGATCGAAACGATCGCCGAGATCGACGGCGTGCGCTACATCAACGACTCGAAAGCCACCAACGCCCACGCCGCCCGCGCCTCGCTCACGGGTATGGCCGATGGCAGCGTCGTGTGGATCGCCGGGGGACTGGCCAAGGGGGCGCGCTTCGAGGAACTCGTCGCCGAGGTCCGGCCAAAGCTCAAGGCCGCCGTGCTCATCGGCGTCGACCAGGAACCCCTGGCGAGTGCCCTCGCAGCCGAGGCCCCCGAAATCCCGGTGCGCGTCATCGATCCCGCGCACCGCAGCGTCATGGCCGCCGCCGTCGCCGCCGCGCGCGAACTCGCAAGTGAAGGCGATACCGTCATGCTCGCGCCCGCGTGCGCCTCGATGGATCAGTTCGCGAACTACGCCGTGCGCGGTGAGGAATTCGCCACGGCCGTGCGCAACGGCTAGTCGCGGCGTGTTAGGCACGCCGCACACCAATCGCACCGCACAATAGGGGAGAGGGAAGGGGAGTCATGCCGGTCACGTTGACGCAAGAAACACCGAAGCACTCGCTGACCCGGACTCACCCGGGCGCGCTGTCCTACTACCTCATCCTCGGCTCGGCCGTCGTCCTGCTCGTTTTTGGCATCACCATGGTGATGTCGGCGTCGACGGTCACCTCCATCAAGGAGGGGCGTACCCCGTACAACGACGCCACCCGGCAGATGGGTTTCGCCGCCGCCGCGCTCATCCCGGCATACCTCTTGTCGCGGATGTCCATTCCAACGCTGCGCAAGATCGCTCCGTTCGCGCTCCTCGGCTCGTGGGTGGTCGGCGCGCTAATCTTCACACCGTTGGCCGTCGGCAAGGGCGGTAACGTCGCCTGGATCCGAATTCCGGGCCTGCCGTTTGCGATCCAGCCATCGGAGTTCATCAAACTCACCCTCGCGCTCTTCCTCGCCTCGATTCTTGCGGCGCACCGGCGACACTTGGAGAACTGGCGCCATCTCGTCGTGCCGCTGGGTGCCGTGGGCATCTCGATGGTTCTTGTCCTCGGTGGCCACGATCTCGGCACCGCGCTCGTCATCGCGGTCATGGTCGCCGCGATGCTGGTCTGCGCGCGGCTGCCGAAGAAGTGGTTGGGCGTGCTCGCGATCCTGGCGCTCGGCGCCGTCGTGTACATGGTGATCGATAACCCGACGCGCATGGCCCGAATCATCCAGTTCCTGCCCGGCATGGAACACGCGACCGAGGGCACCTCCGATGCGCTCGGCTATCAGCCGCGCCACGGCCGCTGGGCGCTTGGCACCGGCGGTGTCTTTGGGGTTGGACTGGGCGCCTCGCGCGAGAAGTGGGCCTACCTACCCGAGGCGCACAATGACTATATTTTCGCGATCATCGGCGAGGAACTCGGCCTCGTGGGAACCTCGCTCGTGCTCGTGCTCTTCGCCGTTTTGGCCTGGGGAATTTTCCGGCTCTACCAGGTGTTGACCGACGATTACGCGCGGCTGCTTGCGGCGGGACTCGGCACCTGGATCATCGGGCAAGCCTTCATGAACATCTTCGTTGTGCTGGGCCTTGCGCCGGTCATTGGCGTGCCGCTGCCCTTGATCTCTTCTGGCGGTTCCTCCCTCGTCAGTACGATAATGGCCATCGGAGTCTTGCTGGCCCTGGCTCGAACCGAGCCCGGCGCTAGCGTGGCCCTGGCGCAATCGACATCCGCGGTGAGGCGGTCACTATCGGTGATCGGCCGCCGTGCAAGGAGAAGTTCGTGATTCACTCGATCGTTCTGGCCGGTGGTGGCAGCGCGGGACACGTCAACCCGCTGCTCGCAACAGCCAGCGAAATCGCTGCCCGCTACCCGGCCGCCCGGATTACGGCGCTCGGGGTAGCAAGCGGATTAGAAACCGAATTGGTTCCGGCCGCGGGCATCAATCTCGTGACGATCCCGAAGGTTCCGATGCCGCGCAAACCCACCCCGAGCGCTCTCACCTTCCCGGTGAAGTTTCGCTCTGCGATCTCTCAGGTGCGCGGGGTCCTGGCCGACGTGAAAGCCGACCTCGTCGTCGGTTTCGGTGGTTTCGTCGCCACCCCCGCCTACCTCGCTGCCTGGCGCGATGGCATCCCGTTCGTTATCCACGAACAAAATGCCAGGCCCGGCTATGCCAATAAGCTCGGCGCCAAGCGCGCCGCCGTCGTCGCCCTGACCTTCCCGTCGACGCCGCTTGCCGCTAAGCGCGGCCGGACCGTGACGACGGGCCTGCCCATCCGTGGCCCGATCCTGGATCTCGCGATGCGCCGGCGCGGGGGAGATGGCGCGTGGGCCCGCAGCCAGGCCGCCGAAAAGCTCGGCCTGAACCCCGAGATGACGACCGTGCTCGTCACCGGTGGCTCGCTCGGCGCCAAGTCCATCAACGCCGCCGCCGCGGAGAACGCGCCCTACTTCGCCCAGCGCAGCGTGCAGGTCCTGCACCTGACCGGCAAGGGCAAGGCGGGCGAGGTGCACGCCGCGCTCGCCGATCACGGCATGGAACTCGGAAACTACCACGTGCGCGAATACCTGCCCGCGATGCACGAGGCCTACGCAGCCGCAGATATGGTCATCTGCCGCTCGGGCGCCGGCACCGTCGCCGAACTCACCGCGCTCGGGCTGCCCGCGATCTACATCCCGCTGCCGATCGGCAACGGGGAGCAGCGCCGCAATGCGGCCGATGTGCTCGCCGCCGGTGGTGGCTTGCTGCTGGAGGATTCGGACCTCACTCCGGCTTCCCTCACGGCGACGATCAGCCCGTGGCTGACCGACCCGAGCGCGCTCGAGCAGGCCGGAGCGGCCGCCGCCCGCATCGGAGCAATCGACGGCGCCGCGAAACTCGTTGACGAAATTGAAAAGGTCCGGCGATGAACCGCGAGCGCTACCACTTCATCGGGATCGGCGGTGCGGGGATGTCCGTCATCGCCGAGTTGCTCTCGGCCCGCGGCCAGATCGTTCAGGGTTCGGATGCGAAGGACTCCGCGGCGCTGCAGCGCCTGCGCGCCAAGGGCATCCACTGCTTCATCGGCCACGACGGCACGAACCTGCCCGCTGATTTCACCGTCGTGCGCTCCACGGCGATCAAGGACACAAACCCGGAACTCGCGCTCGCCATCGATCGCGGCCAGCAGATCCTGCACCGCTCCGAGGCCCTCGTACGTGCCGCCGAAGGCTTGGACTTCGTCGCGGTCGCCGGGGCCCACGGCAAGACGACGACCTCCGGCATGCTGGCCGCCGCCCTCGTGGAGGCCGGTACCGACCCGTCCTATGCCATCGGCGGCACGGTCCTCGGGCTCGGCTCCGGAGCGAGGCTTGGCACCGGTTCGGTGTTCGTTGCCGAGGCCGATGAATCCGACGGCTCGTTCTTGAACTACGCGCCGCGCGTCGCGATCGTGACGAACGTCGAACCCGATCACCTCGATCACTATGGCTCGGAGGCGGCCTTCAAGCAGGCCTTCCTCGACTTCGCGTCGCGCCTGACCGAGGGCGGGCTCCTCATTTGCTGCGCGGATGACCCGGGCGCTGCCGACCTGGCGGAGCGCGCTGCCGCCGAGGGGCTGCGCGTCGTCACCTATGGCCGCTCCAAGAACGCTGATGTCGGCGTCGCGGGCGATGACGTCATCATCGATGATCGCCACTATCGCCTCGCGTTGCAGGTGGCAGGGGACCACAACCGCCTGAACGCTGCCGCCGCCCTCATCGCCGGTATCGAACTCGGCGTGCCGGCCACCCTGATGTCGCGTTCACTCGGCGCCTTCGCAGGCACGGGACGCCGCTTCGAACAGCGTGGCTACGTGCGCGGCGTGCGCGTCATCGATGACTACGCGCACCACCCGACGGAGGTCGCCGCCACAATCGCGACCGCCCGCACCCAGGTCGGTGCCTCGCGCGTCATCGTCATCTTCCAGCCGCACCTCTTTAGCCGCACCCAGGCCTTCGCCGATCGGTTCGCCGGAGCGCTCAAGGGCGCCGATTCCGTCATCGTCACCGACATTTTCCCGGCCCGCGAGGCCCCGGTTGCGGGCGTGACCTCCGAACTCATCACGGATAAGCTCCCCAAGGCCCGCTACGTCGCCGACATGGATGAAGCCGCGCGCCTGGCCGCAAGCCTAGCCCGCCCCGGCGACATCGTCCTCACCATGGGAGCCGGCTCGATCACCGAAGCCGACGCAACCGTTATTGCCGAACTGTCGGAGCAGGCACGGTGAAACCACCGCCACGCCCAAGGCCGCGGATCCACCGGCCGGGTCTGAACGAGGACGACCGCCAAGCGCTCATCGCGCCCGAGGAGGAGGCCGAGGACCGGGCCAAGCCCGAGCCCCGCGCCGAAGCTGAGCGCTCGCCCGCCCCGATCACGCAGCTCGCCGCGCGCGCAAAGGAAACTCTGCGCCGCGACCACTCGCCCGTCACCTCGCTGAACCGGGTGCGCGATGAACGCCGCCGAGCCGTGTGGCACGCCCGCAAGCGCTATGCCTACTGGGCCGCCGGGGCCATCGTGCTCATTGCGGCGCTCGTGTGGGGCGCGTTCTTCTCCCCGTTGTTTGCGCTGACGACGATTAAGGTGAAAACCGAGGGGCCGGAGGTCTCGGAATCGGCTGTGACGGCCGTCCTTGAGCCCTACCGCGGGACGCCACTACCACGACTTTCTACCGGCGATATGCGCGCAGCCGTCGAGGCACTGACCGTCGTGGAGACCGTTCAGATCGCACGATCCTGGCCCAAGGAAGTCATCGTCACGGTCAAGGGACGCGAAGCCGTCGCCGCCCAGCAACTGGCCGATTCCGGTGAGTTCGAACTTCTGGACGCCCACGGCGTTGTCCTTGGCAAGCGCGGTGAGGCACCCGAGGGCATCCCCGTCATTTCCGTTGGGGGAGAAGAACACCTGCGCGGCGCGCTCGTCCAGGACGTCCTCACGACGCTCGGCGCCCTGCCAGATGAGGTGCGCTCGCGCCTGAGCTCCGCCGCGATCGACGGCGACGGCCTTATGAGCTTCACACTCGATAATTCCGCCCGAGTCATCTGGGGCGGCTCCAACGACACCGAGCTGAAATCGCGGGTGCTGCAGGTGCTACTCACCCAGGAGGCCAAGGTCTACGACGTCTCCGCGCCGCGAACCCCCGTGACGAAATAACTCGATTTCCCAACACGCCGTGTCGGTCGTTGTTCTGCCTCCTGCAAGCGCGTACTTTGCTTGCGCCTAACGACGACAAAAGTTTCACCTTCAACCTGAGCTTGAAGGTTGAAGGCTCGCAACGAGAGGGAAACCCGTGACATCACCACAGAATTATTTGGCCGTCATCAAAGTGGTCGGCATTGGCGGCGGTGGCGTCAATGCGGTGAACCGCATGATCGAAGAGGGGCTCGAAGGCGTCGAGTTCGTCGCGATCAACACCGATGCCCAGGCCCTGGTCCTATCCAACGCCCACTCCAAGCACGACATCGGCCGGGACCTGACCCGCGGCCTCGGTGCCGGCGCCGATCCCGAGGTCGGTCGCAAGGCCGCCGAGGATTCGATCGAGGAGATCACCGAAGCCCTGCGCGGCGCCGACATGGTGTTCGTGACCGCCGGTGAGGGCGGCGGCACCGGTACCGGTGGCGCGCCCGTCATCGCCAAGATCGCTCGTGAAATCGGCGCCCTGACGATCGGTGTCGTCACCCGCCCCTTCGCCTTCGAAGGCCGCCAGCGCTCCACCAAGGCCGAGGCCGGTATCGAGGCGCTGCGCAAGGAAGTCGATACCCTGATCGTCATTCCGAACGATCGCCTCCTGCAGATCTCGGATCGCAACGTCTCCGTCCTCGACGCCTTCCGCGCCGCGGACCAGGTGCTGCACTCAGGTGTTCAGGGCATCACCGACCTCATCACGACGCCGGGCCTCATCAACCTCGACTTCGCGGACGTTAAGTCGATCATGAAGGACGCCGGCTCCGCCCTCATGGGCATCGGCTCCGCCTCCGGTGAGGACCGCGCCGTCCAGGCCGCCGAACTCGCGATCTCCTCCCCGCTGCTCGAGGCCTCGATCGACGGCGCGCACGGTGTGCTGCTCTCGATCCAGGGTGGCTCGGACCTCGGCCTCTTCGAGATCCACGAGGCCGCGCGCCTCGTCCAGGAAAACGCTCACCCCGAAGCCAACATCATCTTCGGTGCCGTCATCGACGATGCCCTCGGCGACGAAGTCCGCGTCACCGTCATCGCCGCCGGCTTCGATCAGCAGCCCGAGGGCCGCAAGCCCGCCGGTGGCCAGCAGGCTCCGCAGCGCCCGGCCCCCGAGCCCAAGCGCGAAGAGCCCGCACCCGAGCCCACCGAAGATCGCACCCCCGGCCAGGTCGCCGACCGCCAGGGCCAGCACTCCGTACCGCGCACCGCTCCCGCCGTGCCCGGCTTCACCGAGTCCGACAAGAGCCCGGAGCCCGAAGAGGCCACCCCCGAGCTCGATGTTCCCCCGGTCTTTCCCGACGGGGGCCGTAACCAGTCCAAGGATGACGACCTCGACATCCCGGACTTCCTGAAATAACGAGCCCTCGTTAGGTGCGTTATTCCCTCCCATGCGGGCCGGGAGCGCTCGCGGTCATCACGACCGCGGCAGCTCCCGGCCCGTTCGAGCACTGCGGCGCCGTCGAGCTGACTCGCGCCGCCCAGATCCACTCCGACATCGTCCTTGAATCCGCCGCCCCAGGCATCATCGGGGAAGGCGATGCCGTCATCACCCGCGAGGCCGCCCTCGCCCCCGCGGTCCTGACCGCCGACTGCGTGCCCGTCCTCATTGCGAGCGAATCCGGCACCGTGCGGGCGGCCACCCACGCGGGACGCAAAGGCCTGCAGTCGCGCATCATCACCAAGACGATCGAGCGACTGCGTGAACTCACGGGCGAACCGCTGTGGGCCCTCATCGGTCCGCACATATGTGCCCGCTGCTACGAGGTACCCGCCGAGCTGCAAGAAGAAGTCGCGCGCGAGCGGGACGAAGCCCGCGCCACCACCTCGTGGGGCACCCCAGGTCTGAACCTCACCGCGATGGCGCGCCGCGAACTTGCCGACGGCGGCGTTCACGTGGTCGAGGTCGACGTACCCACCGAGCAGTGGTGCACGTTGGAAAACGAGGCGTGGTGGTCCTACCGGCGAGATGGAACGTCCCGGCGGATCACGAGCGCCCTGCTGATCGATGACACGCCGAGCCCGTTGCCGCCCGGCGCCCAGAATCACCCATAACGTAAAGACACGAGTACCCACACGAGTTTTGAGGAGATCCCGATGGCTGGATTCCTTCGCAAGTCCATGGAATATCTGGCGCTGTCGCAGCCGGAAGAAGAGACCGAGGAAGTCTACGACGACTTCACCACCGACATTGTCAACAACGTGAAGGACACCGTGGACGAGACGCCTGCTGCTCCCGTGACCCCCATCCACCGCGCCGCCTCCGCCGGCCAGCGTTTCGACGTGCACGAGAACACCTCCTCCCAGGAACTCTCCCGCATCGTCACCTTCCACCCCACGGCCTACAACGAAGCCAAGGTCATCGGCACCGCCTTCCGTGAGGGCATCCCGGTCATCTTGAACCTGTCTGGTATGTCGGAAGCCGACGGCAAGCGCATGCTCGACTTCTGCTCGGGCCTGGCCTACGGCCTGGAAGGCGGCATCGAGAAGGTGACCCAGCGGGTCTTCCTGCTCTCGCCCGCCACGGTCGAGGTCTACCGCGATGCGGAAGACTCCGACCCGGTCAAGCACCTCGGCTAAGAAGGACCCCACACTTTCGTGTCCATGCTCTTTGTGCTGCTGGCGCGCCTGTGTTCGATTTACCTGCTGATTCTTTTCGCTCGTGTGATCCTCGATTGGATTCAGGTATTTAATCGATCCTGGCGCCCCAGCGGCCCCATCCTGGTGATCGCCAACGTCATCTACGCGCTGACCGATCCGCCCGTGAAGGCCCTGCGCGGGATCATCCCGCCGCTGCGGCTCGGCGGCATCGCGCTAGACGTTGGATTCCTCGTCATCGTCTTCGGCGTGATCATCTTAGAGCGCATATTTATCTCGCTAGCTATCGCGGTCTAATCTCAATCTGTACCGCGAATACTCAGCCAGAGAATGCGCATCGTAGCGATGTTTCAGGTATTGTAATTTTTAGCGCGCAGACCCTGCGCTGCGCACATCTGCAACTACGACCACGAGGTGACGACAATGGCGCTGCTAACAGCGGACGACGTCCTCAACAAAAAGTTCCAGCAGACGAAGTTTAGGGAAGGTTACGACCAGGATGAGGTCGACGATTTTCTAGACGAAGTAGTCAACACGCTGCGAGCCGTACAGTCCGAGAACGAAGAGCTGAAGGCTAAGCTGCAGGCCGCTGAGCGCCGGATTTCCGAGCTGGGCGCCGGTGGCGGCGATTACCAGCCCGCCGAGGAAACCCCCGCCCAGGTGGACGAGCCCGTCGCCGAAGAAGTGGAGACCCCGGCCGAGCCCGAGGTCCACGAGGAGCAGGCCCCGGTTGAGCCCCAGGCCCACGCCTTCGCCGCTCCCGGCGAGGGGGGCGATTCCGCCCAGTCCGCAGCCGGCATGCTTGCTCTCGCGCAGCGCCTGCACGATGAATACGTGCGCAACGGCCAGGACGAAGGCGAACGCATCGTCACCGAGGCCCGCCAGCAGGGCGACAGCATCATCAAGGAAGCTGAAGACAAGTACAACAACACGCTTGCTCAGCTGGAGAAGGAGCGCTCGCTGCTCGAGCGCAAGATCGATGAGCTGCGCACCTTCGAGCGGGATTACCGCTCGCGCCTGAAGAGCTACCTCGAGGGCCTGCTGCGTGACGTCGAGGCCTCGCCTGAGACCCTGTCCTAACACCCCCTTGCACAACGGCGGCACCGTAGAACGTGCCGCCGTTGCGCATGTCCAGAACGGAACTGAATTGGTGCAACGCGAACGCGCACCGCGGGCGGCCTTCGGCATCGGGATGGCCATCGCGCTCGCCTGCCTAGCCATCGACCAGGCCACAAAGATCTGGGCGCTGTCCGCCCTGGAGCCCGGCGTCTACCACCCGGTCCTCGGGCGCGCCTTTGGCCTGACGCTCGTATTCAACTCCGGCGCCGCTTTCTCCTTCGGCTCGGGCGCCACCTGGATCTTCACCATCGTTGCCGCGGCCTGCGTCATCGGCGCCACCTACGCCCTGACCCGCATTACCCATCCCGCGTGGATCATCGTCGTCGCGGTTCTGCTCGGCGGTAGTGCGGGCAACCTCATTGACCGGATCTTCCGTGCTCCGGGCGCCTTCCAGGGTCACGTCGTCGACTTCCTGTCATATTCGAACTGGTTCGTCGGAAACGTTGCCGACATCTTCATCGTGGGCGCCGCGATCGTGCTCGCCATCTTGTCCTTCACCTCCGATCCGCGGCCCGGCCGCAAGCTGCTGACCGACGACGGAACGGCATTTGTTGACGAGGAGGCAGCCGGCTCATGACCGCCGAGCGGCGCTACCTGCCCGTGCCCGACGGATTGATCGGCCAGCGAGCCGACGCCGCACTGGCTCGGATGCTCGGGATGTCTCGCTCCAAGGTCGCCGACCTGCTAGATGCCGGCCACGTCTACGCCAGCGGCATGCCGCTCGCGCGCAGCGCAAAACTCAGCGGCGACATGCTGCTCGACATCACGATCCCGCAGGAGGAACCGCCCGCCGACATCGTCGTTGCCGGCATGCGGATCCTGCACGAAGACCCCGACATCATCGTCGTCGACAAACCCGCCGGCGTTGCCGCCCACCCGTCCTCGGGTTGGGAGGGCCCAAGCGTCGTCGGATCGCTGCGGGCCTCCGGCTTCCGCGTCTCCAACCTCGGGCCGCCCGAGCGCGAAGGGATCGTGCACCGCCTGGACGTCGGGACCTCCGGACTCATGGTCGTGGCCCGCTCGGATCGCGCCTACTCGGCCCTGAAGCGCGCGTTTAAGTATCGCGAGGTGAAAAAGAATTACCTTGCCCTCGCCCAGGGCACCGTCACCCCCGCGGTAGGCACGATCGATGCGCCCATCGCGCACCAGGGTGGCAAGCAGTGGAAGATGGCGATCCGCAACGACGGCAAACCCGCGATTACCCACTATGAGGTCATCGAAGAGCTGCCGGGCGCGAGCCTCGTCGACGTTGACCTGGAGACCGGGCGCACGCACCAGATCCGGGTGCACTTCTCGGCGATCAAACACCCGCTCGTCGGGGACCTGACCTATGGCGCAAACCCGAAAGAGGCCGACGCTCTCGGCCTCATCCGGCAGTGGTTGCACGCCTACGAATTGAGCTTTACCCACCCGGGCACGGGGGAGACCGTGACGTTCCGGAGCGAGCCGGCCGAGGAACTTGCCGCCGCGCTTGCAACGCTCAGGAAAGGACGAGAGTCATGATCGATTTCCGCGTCGTCAGCGACCCGGCAGACATCCAGGCCGCGCGAGGAATCCGCTACGAGGTCTTCGTTATTGAACAGCAGGTCCCGCTCGTGTTGGAGGTCGATGCGAGAGATGCCCTGCCCGACACGATCCAGGTCCTCATGACGATTGAAGGTAAGCCCGCCGGTACCGGGCGGCTCTTACCGGACCACGATCACCCCGGCGTCGTGCACGTCGGCCGCCTCGCCGTTCTTGAGCGCTATCGCGGTCAGCAGCTGGGAGCGCGCCTGCTTGCCGAGCTCGAAGCCGAAGCGATCCGCCAGCTCACGCCGGACCCTTCCGCGGGCCTCATCAGCGAACTGTCGGCACAGGAGTACGCCCTGGATTTCTATCGCAAGGCGGGCTACGAGACGATCGGGCGGGAGCGTTACCTCGATGCCGGAATCTGGCACCACGACATGCGCAAAACACTCATCACTCCCGTGCAATGAGGTTGCTCACCGCTGAATTCACCAGTCGCGTAGACCATGCGGAAACCGCCGCCGCCGCGTTCGACACCCCGGCGGACCAGGCGCCTGCGTAACCGCCCCGCTAGGTAGAGTTGGGGCCATGGCTTCCGAGGACTTCGTTCACCTGCATGTACACACCGAGTACTCCATGCTGGACGGTCACGCGAAGATCGACAAACTCTGCCAGGAAGTCGCTCGGCTCGGCCAGCCCGCCATAGCCATGACCGATCATGGCTATGTCTTCGGCGCTTACGAGTTTTGGAAGACTGCCACCTCCTACGGCCTCAAGCCCATTATTGGTGTCGAGGCCTATATGACGCCCGGAACCTCCCGCAAGGATCGCTCCCGCGTCACGTGGGGCACGGAAGCCCAGCAGCGCGCCGGAGATGATGTCTCGGCCCGCGGCGCCTACACGCACATGACGCTACTTGCTCGCACCACCGAGGGTATGCACAACCTGTTCCGGATGGCCTCGCTCGCCTCGATGGAAGGCCAGCTCGGCAAGTGGCCGCGCATGGACCGCGATCTGCTGCAGACGTACTCAAGCGGCCTCATCGGCACGGCCGGGTGCCCCTCGGGAGAGGTTCAGACCAGGCTTCGGCTCGGCCACTACGACGAGGCGCTGCGCGCGGCCGGCGACTTCCAGGACATCTTCGGCAAGGAGAACTTCTTCGTCGAACTCATGGACCACGGCCTGGAAATCGAAACCCGGGTCCGCCAGGATCTGCTGAAGATCGCCCGCCAGCTCAAGGCCCCGCTCATCGCGACGAACGACTCGCACTACGTCAAGCCCGAAGACGCCATCCCGCACTCCGCGCTGCTGTGCTTGCAATCCGGCTCAACGCTGTCGGATCCGGATCGCTTCAAGTTCGATTCCGATACCTTCTATATCCGTCCCGAGGCAGAGATGCGGGCGTTGTGGCCCGAACTGCCCGAGGCCTGCGACAACACGCTGCTCGTTGCCGAGATGTGCGACGTCAAGTTCACGACCACCGCGGATGGCGCCAACTACATGCCGCACTTCCCGGTCCCGGCCGGGGAAAACGAAGAGTCCTGGTTCATCAAGGAAGTGGAAAAGGGCCTGCAGCTGCGCTTCCCGGGTGGGGTTCCCGCCCACGTGCGCGAGCGGGCGGACTACGAGGTCAAAGTCATCTTGCAGATGGGCTTTCCCGGCTACTTCCTGGTCGTCTCCGACTTCATCACCTGGGCGAAGAACAACGGCATCCGGGTCGGTCCGGGGCGTGGCTCCGGTGCCGGTTCGATGGTCGCCTACGCGCTGCGCATCACCGATCTCGACCCGATCCAGCACGGTCTGCTCTTCGAGCGATTCCTCAACCCGGACCGCGTCTCGATGCCGGACTTCGATGTCGACTTCGATGAGCGCCGCCGAGGCGAGGTCATCGACTACGTCAACGATAAATACGGTGAGGACCGCGTCGCGCAGGTCGTGACCTTCGGTGTCATGAAGGCCAAGCAGGCGTTGAAGGATTCCTCTCGCGTGCTCGGCTACCCCTACGCGATGGGCGACCGCATCACCAAGGCGATGCCGCCCACGGTCATGGGCAAAGACATCACGATCCCCGGCATCTTCGATCCGAAGGACAAGCGCTACGCCGAAGCAGCGGAGTTCCGCGAGATGCACGGCGAAGATCCGGACGTGCAAAAAATCGTGGACATGGCCAAGGGGATCGAGGGCATCACCCGCCAGTGGGGCGTGCACGCCTGCGCGGTCATCATGTCCAGTGCCCCGCTCATGGACATCATTCCGCTGATGAAGCGGCCCGCAGACGGCACCATCATCACGCAGTTCGATTACCCTACGTGTGAGACCCTCGGCCTGCTGAAGATGGACTTCCTCGGGCTGCGCAACCTCACGGTCATCACCGATGCACTCGATAACATCGTGAAAAACGGGGGAGCGCCGCTCGATCTCGATCACGTACCGATCGATGACAAGGCCACCTATGAACTCATGTCGCGCGCGGAAACGCTCGGTGTCTTCCAGCTCGATGGCGATGGCATGCGCGAACTGCTGCGCCTCATGCGCCCCGACAACTTCGAAGACATCTCCGCCGTGGGCGCGCTGTATCGTCCCGGACCGATGGGCGCGAACTCCCACAAGAACTATGCGCTGCGCAAGAACGGGCTGCAAGAGATCACGCCGATCCACCCGGCCCTGGAAGAACCTCTCCAGGAGATCCTCGGCACGACCTATGGCCTGATTGTCTATCAGGAGCAGGTTATGGCGATCGCCCAGAAGCTCGCGGGCTACACGCTCGGCCAAGCAGACTTGCTGCGTCGAGCCATGGGCAAGAAGAAGAAAGCCGAGCTGGACAAGCAGTACGAGAGCTTCCACTCCGGCATGATCGAGCGCGGCTATCCGGAAGACTCGGTCGAGACGCTGTGGAACATCCTGCTGCCGTTCTCTGATTACGCATTCAACAAGTCGCACTCGGCGGCTTACGGTCTCGTGTCCTACTGGACCGCATACCTCAAGGCCAACTACACCACCGAGTACATGGCGGCGCTGCTGACAAGCCAGCAGGGTAACAAGGATAAGCTCGCGGTCTACCTTGCCGAGTGCCGTCGCCTAGACATTACCGTGCTGCCGCCGGACGTCAACTCCTCGGAAGCGACCTTCACGCCGCAGGGCAAGGACATCCGCTTCGGTCTCGGAGCGATCCGTAACGTCGGCGCCCACGTCGTGGAAGGCATCGTCGAAGCTCGCACAGAAAAGGGCGACTTCACGAGCTTTGAGGACTTCTTGGACAAGGTGCCGGTCCAGGTGTGTAACAAGCGCACGATCGAATCCCTCATCAAAGCCGGCGCCTTCGACCAACTACAGCCCTCACGCCGGGCGCTCGTGGTCTGCCACGAAGATTTCGTCGACGAGATCATCTCGATCAAACGTAAAGAAGCGGCCGGCCAGTTTGACTTGTTCTCGGCAGTCGACGATGAGGAAGAATCCACCAACTTCACCTCCGTCGTACCGGACATCCCGGATTGGGACAAGCGAGAAAAACTCACGTTCGAGCGCGAAATGCTCGGGCTCTACGTCTCCGACCACCCGCTGTCCGGCCTCGAACATGTCCTGAGCATGCACGCGAACACAACGGTCGCCTCACTCATGGACCAACCCGAGCAGCGCGATGGTGACCGAGTCGAGATTTGTGGCCTGATCTCGGCGGTCCACCGCAGGGTGACAAAGCTCGGTAAACCCTGGGCATCGCTCGAGATTGAAGACCTTACCGGCGGCGTCACGGTGAACTTCTTCCCGCAGACCTACCAAACGGTCGCCACCGAGATCGCCGAGGACCTGGTCGTCGCGATCAAGGGCCGGTTCCGTGCCGAAGAAGGACAGTCACCCACGATCGCTGCGATGGAGATGTCCATTCCCGATGTCGACATCGACTCCGGAGCGCCCGTGCACATCTCGCTGCCGGCACACCGCTGCACCCAGTCCACGATCAAGTCGCTCACCAGGGTGCTTTCCAACCATCACGGGCCGAGCGAAGTGCGCATTCACTTAACGTCGGCCGGACGCCGGACCGTTGTGGCTCTTGCCGATGCCTATCGCGTGAAGCCAGGGCCGGCACTGTTCGGTGATCTTAAAGCACTGCTCGGAGCAAACTGTTTGCGCTGACGTCGCCCGCAGTGAGCTCCTACGCGGTTGGGTGGTCCCCGCCCACCAGCACCGGTTTGAACTTGAAGGATTCATCCTCCTCATGACTATCCGAGCTGCCCTCTTGGACGAGCTTAAGGATGGATTCACACATCGCTTCGACAGGTTGCTGGATGGTCAGCAACGGGGGATGAGCAAACGCTGCGGGGCCGACTCCATCAAATCCGATGACCTGGAAATCTTTAGGAACCCGATAGCCATTGGTACGCAGCCCAGAAATCAGTCCCAATGCGATGACGTCTGCGGCTGCCACGATAATCCCGCTGCTCACGCCTTGCTCCAGGATCCTCTTAGCGGCAGTCACCCCCCACTCATGGCTGAAGTTTCCGAGCATCGTGGGCGCATCGGGGAAGTGACGCTGAAATCCTTGGAGCCGTTCCCTCGCGGAGGATGATTCCATTCCGGCACCGACGAAGTGCAGTGGCTGATCCGGGCCCAAGGCATTGTGAACGTAGTCTGCGATGAGGTCCATTCCATGCAGATTGTCGCAACCGACATATGCCGCATTAGCGTCGTCAACTTTCCGGTCAAATTGAATGGTCAGCGCCTGCTGTGATGCGAACTGCACGGTACTTGCACTTAACGCCTCATCGCAGGGAATGATGACCACGGCATGGACCTGACGCCCGAGGAATGCGCGGACGCCTTCGGCTTCCGCCTCGACGGATCCGCCGGCACTCGAGACGAGGAGTTCATAGTTAGCCGCCCGCATCGTGCGGCTGAGATGTTCGGTGAGGGATGCGAAGAACGGGTTGTCGAGATCGGGCACCGTCAACCCTACGACCGGATGCCTCTTCTGCCGTAGCGCTCGACCTAAGAGATTGACCTGGTAGTTCAACTCGGCGGCACTGGCAAGGACTCGGGAGCGAAGGTCTTGCGACATCGGGCGACTGCCGGTCAAGGCGCGAGACGCAGTAGCGAGAGAGACGCCTGCATGAGCGGCAACATCTTTAATCGTGACTCGTTTGTCCCTCATCACTCCACCCCTTACTTAATTACCTGCAGGTTACACACGCGTGACTTCGTGATCGAATCGTTACCTACATCGTGCCTCGATCCTCTTGCCAAATGGGGTGTGGGTCACGTTATGGTTGGCAGACCATAGCTGGTAAACGTTTTCCAAGATTCCAATGGAGGCATCATGACAAGGACCCGTCCCCGTTTGCGCGCCGCCGCTGCTGCGGCCTTTGCAGCAACTTTGCTTGCTGTTTGTTCTACTGGAAACGAGAGCCCCGCCAGTCCGACGACCGATGCTGCTGGCGGTGAAAATACCGGGTCGGAGTCCTGCACGATCGGCATGACTCAGATCAACCAGACAGCCATCTTCTTCACACAGATGAATGAAGGCGCTCAGGAAGCTGCCAAGGAGGTCGGGTGTGAGGTCTCCATCGCCAACGCCAACAATGACTCTGCGCGGCAGTCCAGCGATATCGAGAACTTCGTCAGCCAGGGCGTCGACGCGATCATCGTGGTGGCCATCGATGTCAATGGCGTCAAACCGGCTGTCGATGCCGCCAGGAATCAAAATATTCCGGTCGTCGCCATTGATGCCCAGCTCGAGGATGTCGAGACCTTCGTCGGGGTCGATAACGAGACCGCCGGCAAGCAGGTCGGCGAATGGATGATCGAAGAAGGCCTCGTTGACGGCAAGTCCTACGGCGTCGTGAACGCCCGAAACTCCTTCATCCAGAACCAGCGGGAAGACAGTTTCCGCGGGGCCATTGATGCGGCTGGCGCAAAGTACACGCAGAGCGTCAACGGCGACAACGTGCAAGAAAAGGCCGCGACGGCAGCACAGAACCTTGTCACGGCTCAACCCAACCTCGATTTTGTCTACACGACTGGCGAGCCCGCTACCGTCGGCGCCGTTTCAGCGCTCGCCGGTAACACGAACACCGTCATCATCGGGTGGGACCTCACGAAGGAAGTCATCAACGGCATCGACAGCGGCCTCGTTCATGCAGTGATTCAGCAGAATCCCAAGCAAGAAGGGATCGAGGCGGTCAAGGAGATCAAGGCCATCCTGGATGGCGCTGAGCCCAAGGGCTTCATTGATGTACCGATCGACATCGTGACGGCAGACAACGTCGACGAGTACCGCTCAATCTTCGAATAGACGCGGTGTCCGTTGACCAAAGTAAGGGAGGCACGATGACATCCACCGCTCGGGTAGAGATGGTTGATATCCGAAAGAAATTCGGTGCCCTTTCGGTCCTTCGTGGAGTGAATCTGGCGGTCGCGCCGGGAGAGGTCGTCGGCCTCGTCGGTGATAACGGCGCCGGAAAATCCACGCTGATGAAGATGCTTGCGGGAGCCGTGAGCCCGGATTCGGGCAAGATCCTTGTCGATGGCAAAGAGGTGACTGATTCCGGGCCCCGGGCGGCACGAGCCGCCGGAATCGAGATGGTCTATCAAGATCTGGCACTGTGCAACGATCTCGATGTTGCGGCCAATCTTTTCCTCGGGCGAGAGATCTACAACCCGTTCAATCGGCGGCTTAACCATGCCCGGATGCATGAGGAGGCTGCCGAGGAGTTGGAGAAGCTCCACATTCGAATCTCGGATACCACACAAGAAGTCGGGAACATGTCGGGTGGGCAGCGGCAAGCCATTGCTATTGCCCGCGCCGTCACGTTCGATCCGAAGGTTCTTGTGCTCGATGAACCGACGGCCGCCTTGGCGGCTAAAGAAGTGGAGATGGTGCTTCAACTTGTGCGAGATGTCTCTGACCGAGGAGTGAGCGTCGTCTTGATTACGCACCGTCTGCAAGACCTGTTCGAAGTGTGTGATCGTTTCGTGGTCCTCTATGAAGGTGTGTTACACCGCGAACTCGAGCCTGACAAGACCGATCTGACCGAACTGGTCACGGCAATGATGGGGAAGTGAGCGAGGAGTGACTACTACCACCACCACAACGCAAGACTCAAAGAAGAAAGATTACTCCGCGGTATCCACATTCGTCAGTCGCCATTTTGGCGTGCTGTCGATTTCGGTCGTCTTCGTGATCCTCTTTATGTTTTTCGCCCTGCGCGCCGATGCTTTCCTCACGGTCGACAATCTCGTCAACGTGCTTCGACAGATCGCTCCCACGGTCATCGTTGCGATGGCCATGACCTTCGTGATCACAACCGGTCAGATCGACCTGTCGGTCGGCTCGATTGTTGGACTGTCAGCAGCGCTACTTGGGCTGTGGGCCGCAAGCGGCAGCCCCGTCGTTGCGCTCATCGGGACGTTGCTCTTGGGGCTCGTTGCGGGGCTCGTCAACGGCGCGCTCGCCGCATACGGGCGAATGCAGTCCTTTATCGTCACCCTGGCAGCGTTAACAGCCTTCCGTGGGCTCGCGCTGTACTTGACGGAAGGGTATAGCACCCCCATTACGTCCCCATTCCTGCTGCCGCTAGGGCAGGGACGGCTTCTCGGACTATATACCCCGACGTGGATTGCGATCGTCGTCGTAGCCCTGGCTTGGTACGTCTTCAATCACACCCGTTTTGGTCGATACGTCGTTGCCGTGGGATCAAACGCCGAGTCGCTCCGTCGCTCCGGTGTCGATATCAGGAAGATTCAGATGGCCGTGCTAGCGCTGACGGGACTCGCCGCGGCGCTCGCGGGCGTCGTCACCGCGGCGCGGCTCGCCAGCGGCTCGCCCAACTCGGGAACGATGTTCGAGCTCGAAGTCATCACGGCAGTCGTCTTAGGTGGTACCAGTCTGATGGGCGGCAGAGGATCGGTGATCGGTTCTGCCATTGGCGCTCTCACTCTCGGCATCATCAGTAATGGGCTCGTGCTCCTACGGGTCGATGTGTACTGGGTTCCGATTGTTCAAGGCCTCATCTTGGTCATTGCAATCCTCATGAACACCAAACTATTCGGTCGATTTTCGGGGACGCGATCATGACCCACGTCATGACGGTCCGAGGTGAAATCCCTGTCTCGGAAATGGGAGTGACGCTGCCGCATGAACATGTCCTCAATGATGTCTCCTCCTGGAGCCACACCACATCATCGCAGGGATGGGATCCCGAAGAATACGCGGTACATCCCGTCTCCGAAGACATCCTGTGGGATCTGAAACACGACCCGTTTGGCAACCTGGATAACTGCAAGCTTGATGACCTCGATCTAGCCGTCACGGAGGTGTCACGATTCCGTGATCTCGGTGGCGCGACGATTATCGATGCGACGAGTATGAATACTGGGCGTCGGCTCGCGGGGCTGTGCGAGGTCAGTGAGCGGACAGGTGTTCACATCATCGCGGGTACCGGGTACTACCTGGAACCCAGCCACCCTCCCGAGTTTGAAAAGCTCAGTCCCGAGGACATCGCGGAGCAGATTCTGGATGACATCCGAAACGGTAAGTCCGGCGTTCGGCCGGGCATCATCGGTGAGATCGGTGTTGGGGCTGATTTTCCAGAAGCGGAACACCGCAGCCTGAGGGGAGCTTTCCTCGCTCAGCGGGAAACGGGTCTTCCGGTCCAGGTTCACCTGCCCGCATGGTTTAGGCGCGGCACGGAAGTCCTAGATATCGCTGAAGAGTGCGAAGTCTCCCCGCGGAATGTGGTGCTCTGCCACATGGGGCCGTCGGGGGAGGACCTTGCCTATCAAGAAGCGCTCCTCCGCCGTGGCGCATGGGTGCAATACGACATGGTCGGCATGGAAGTGTTCTATGCCGACCAAGATGTCCAGTGCCCCTCCGATGAACAAAACGCCCAATGGATTGCGCGTCTTGTGGAGCGCGGGTGGATCAGCCAATTACTGATCTCCCAGGACATATTCCTCAAATCGCTCCTCCGCGCCCATGGCGGGCCGGGATATGGGCATATTCTGCAGTATTTCGTTCCACGACTTCACCGTCACGGATTGTCCACGGATGACACGAACCAACTTCTGATCACCAACCCGCAGGCCCTCTTCCAGGGCTCATGAGAACAAGGAGAAACTGATGCGTGTACTTCTCGCTGGAGAGAGCTGGGTCGTTCACGAAACCCACCAAAAAGGCTTCGACATCTTCACAAGCACGACGTTCGATACCGGCGCTGATGCCTTCATTGCGGCAGCGGCGGCGCAGGGGATCGACGTGGAGCAGATGTATGGTCACGACGTCCCAGCGAAGTTTCCCCGCACTGTTGAAGAGCAGTCCGAATATGACGTCATCATCATTTCCGATATTGGCTACAACTCATTCGTTCTCACCCCTGAAACGTGGTCGGACGGCGAGCAGAGCACCAACTCGTTGAAGTCGCTCGTCGAGTGGACCAAATCGGGTGGCGGCCTCATGATGGCCGGTGGCTACCTGAGCTTTCAGGGAATTAATGCCGCCGCAAACTTCGCGCGGAGTCCACTCGCAGAGGTCCTACCGGTCACCATGTTGACCTGCGATGACCGAGTAGAAACCCCCGAAGGAGCAAAAGTCGTGGGAGTGGAATCCAACCATCCACTGGCGTCGCTATTTGCCGGCGCTCCGCACCTCTTGGGCTACAACGAGCTGCAGGCTAAAGAGGAAGCAGACGTGGTCGCGAAAGTAGCCGATGACGTCCTGCTTGCCACCCAACAGGTGGGTAAGGGACGTTCTCTCGCATGGTCTACGGACATCGGTCCGCACTGGTGCCCCCAACCGTTCCTGGACTGGGAAGGGTTCCCGGCTCTCGTTGGAGGAATGCTGCGCTGGCTTGCTGGCGAGGGGGACCAGTGACGCGACCACTCATCATCGACTGCGACCCAGGACACGACGATGCCCTTGCGCTACTCCTAGCCGTAGCTTCCGACCGAGTCAGACTCCTGGCTGTGACAACCTGCTTTGGCAACTGCTCCGTTGACGACGCCACATATAACGCGCTGAGGATTCTCAGTCTCTATGGCGCGACGGAGATCCCCGTTGCCAAGGGAGCTTCCGGTCCATTGAGAGGCGAGCTTGCCCTGGGCAATTATGTGCACGGGGCTTCCGGCCTTGATGGGCCAGAATTACCAGAACCGGCGATGTCAGTTGGCTCTGAGTCAGCACCAGATCTGCTAGCCCAGGTCTTGAGTGACTCGGACGAAAAGGTCACGATCGCCGTCACGGGCCCCATGACTAACATCGCGCAACTGTTTCAGGAACACCCGAGCAGTATCCAGAAGGTTGCTGAGGTGATCTTCATGGGGGGGTCGACCGGGCGCGGCAACCACACTCCCACGGCGGAATTCAACGTGTATGCAGATCCCGAGGCGCTCGATGTCGTGCTGCACAGCGGGGTACCCGTGAAGATGGTGGGGCTCAACCTCACGCACCAGGCGCTTGCGACCCCCGACGTGGTCCGCTCGATGTCGGCTATGGAGCACACAATCGGGCACATCTGTGCTGACTGGATGGGATTCTTCGGCGACTCCTACAACAGGATCTGGGAGTTCGAGGCGCCGCCCGTGCATGACCCCTGCACGATTGCCGCCTTGATTGATCCCGACGTGATTGAGTGGCGAGAATCGTTCCTGGCCGTTGAACTCGAAGGGACCTGGACACGAGGAACGACGATCGTCGATCTCCATGATCGTTACGCAGACCAGCCCAAAAATGCCGCTATTGCGATCACACTAGATCGAGATAGGTATTGGGGCCTCGTCTTGCAGGCGATCGATGACCTTGGGAGGCGATCATGACAATCGACGGCAATGTGGCGATCGTAGGTTCTGCCAATCTCGACACAACGCTACGGGTGCCTCGAGTGCCGCTAGCGGGGGAGACACTGTTGGCAACAGATAGCAGCGTCACACCCGGGGGTAAGGGCGCTAATCAAGCGGTCGCGGCTCGGGTTGCTGGCGGCAACGTGTGGTTTATCGGCGCCTTCGGGCACGACGCCGCATCAGAGACGCTGCTGCAGAGCATGAGCCAGCACGGTGTCGATATCACTGGTGTGCAATTCGTCGATGACGAACCAACGGGGACCGCGACGGTCATCGTCGATGACACCGGTGAGAATGTCATCGTCGTCAATCCGGGGGCCAACGCCAAGCTGAGCGCCCACCATGTAACCGAGGTCCTCACCCATTTCGAGGCTGACGTCGTCCTGTGTCAGCTTGAAGTGCCGGTCGAGGCCGTCCAAGCGGCCGCTGACCATGACCCCCGGCGCGTGTTCATCTTGAACCCTGCCCCGATGATGGCAGTCGATGAGATCCGGCCACTGTTGGACCGGGCGAATGTTGTCGTGCCAAACCAGTCGGAGCTCGGCGATCTATCCGGCCGAGCGACTCCGACGGCGCTAGGCGAGGTAGAACAGTGCGTTCGAAGTCTCGATTTCGCACGATCGGTCGTTGTCACCCTCGGGTCTCAAGGCGCGGCCGTGTTTGAAAACGTTGACGCAGCTGCCATCCATATTCCCGCACCAGAAGTTGACGCGGTCGACACCAGTGGTGCGGGTGACGTGTTTTGTGGCGCTCTTGCATGCGCCGTCAGTCGGGGAGTAGACCTCATTGAGGCAACAGAGTACGCCGTGATCTTAGCCGCCGAAAGCACGACGATCCCGGGAGCTCAAATGCCAGTGAGGAGCCCGCGATGACCGACACATTGCGATCTGCAGATCCCGACTGGGTCGACGAGCGAATCGAGTATTTGTCGACGCTCACCGATACCGACCTTCCGGGCTGGTCGCGCACCGGATTTAGCGAGCAGGATCGGGCGGCCCGTGACTGGGTAGCCCACCAAATGCGGAAGGTGGGCCTCGATGTCGTGACCGACGCGGTCGGCAACGTTATTGGCCGACTGGAAGGCGAGGACCCCAACGCCCCCGACATCGTGATCGGCTCGCATTCCGACACCGTGCCCGGTGGAGGCCGGTTTGACGGCATCGTCGGAGTCGTCGGAGCCATCGAAGTGGTGCAGATTCTCCGCCGATCAGGGGTTCGTCTTCGACACGGTCTGCGGGTTGTCGATTTTTCTAATGAGGAGGGCAATCCACAGGGCATCAAGCTCGTTGGCTCGCGGGCAGCAGCGGGCACCCTTCGCCGCTCTGCTCTGCTTGCTACCGATGATGAAGGCGAGACACTAGCGGCTCTGATGGAAGCGGGTGGAAGATCTCCCGACTACGCAGCCAAAGCACGATGGAACCCCAAAGATCTGTGCAGCTATTTCGAACTGCATATCGAACAGGGCCCACACCTGGAGGCAGCACACGCCAGCGTCGGCGTCGTGACGCATATCTGTGGCATTAACACGTTCGTCCTGGATATCTCAGGACGCCGCGATCACGCCGGGACAATGCCGATGGACCAGCGCGCTGACTCGATGTGCTGCGCTGCGGACGCTGTCCTTGCCGTCCAGCGGATCGCAGCCGCGGGCAGTGACTCCGTAGGAACCGTGGGGGCCGTGACGACGACGAGCCCGCTCACAAATACCATCTCCGAGCAGGCGCGAGTGACCGGGGAATTCCGCAGCCCACGCGAGTCCGACCTCACACAGCTGCGAGAAACGTTTGAACGGACGATCCCGGACCTCGGTGCTCGACACGGGACGCACTCAGAACTGTCATGGAAGCTTGACGCCCCCGCCGTCATGGATGACGCACTCTCGTCGATCGCTGTGCAGGCAGCCTCCAACGTCGGACATGAGGCCATGCGGCTGTACTCCGGTGCCACCCACGACAGTGTGGAAATGGCCGCGCTCGTCCCCAGCGCCATGATTTTCGTGCCATCAAAGGACGGGCGGAGCCACTGCCCTGAGGAATGGACCGACCTCGATCAGATCGTCAAGGGGATCGACGTCCTCGCCGAGGCTGTCCGACTACGAGACCTCACCTAGAGCTTCGACTTGAACGCCTCGGTCATCTCGGGGGAGAACAGAACAAAGCGGAGCTCAGCTATGCCGTCATTTTCCGGGTTTTTGGCTTCCTGCCGCGCCGCGGCGACCAGTACCTTGGCGACCTCGTCCATGTCCCAGCCGTAGGCCCCGGCTGAGATTGCGGGAAACGCGATGGACTGGACTTCCAGCAGGCGCGCTACCTCGAGAGAAGAATGCAAGCAGTTCGCGAGCAGCTGCGGGTCGGACTCGCCGCGGTGGCGGTTCGGCCCAACGGTGTGAATCACCCACGAGGCTGGCAGATCGAATCCCGGCGTCGAGACGGCTTCGCCCACGGGCAGGCCGTCGGGGTACTGGGTTCTGCGCACTTCGGTGCAGGCGCCAAGGAGCTCCGGGCCGGCGGCGGCATGGATCGCGCCGTCGACGCCGCCGCCTCCCATGAGCGAGGAGTTCGCGGCGTTAACGATCGCATCAACGTGGGCCTCGGTGATGTCGCCAGTGACAGCTGTGATCTTCATGACTCGATCGTAGTAGGAGTCCCAGTTTTCGCTGGACGGCCCGGGTTCTGGCGCCCGCGCTCAACTATCCTGGCATCATGCTCAACCGGATCGATTTGCGGACTACTGACCTCGCGACGTGCGACATCGAGGAGCTGCTGCCGCGCGCGGCGCTCGACGTGAGTGAGGCCCTGGCTCAGGTGCAGGGCGTCATCGACGATGTACGACATCGCGGGGCTCCGGCGCTGATCGAGCAGGCCGAGCGCTTTGACGGGGTACGGCCCGAACACCTGCGGGTGCCGGCTGCGGAGTTGAAGCGGGCGGCGGACGAGCTCGACCCGGAGCTGACGGCGGCGCTGAAAGTCGCGATCGAGCACGCGCGGGCGGGGCACTCGGCGCAGCTGCCGCGTGAGGTGACAACCGAGATCGTGCCCGGCGGCACGATCCGCCAGCGCTGGATTCCGGTGCGACGCGTCGGGCTGTATGCGCCCGGCGGGCTCGCCGTCTACCCGAGCTCCGTCGTCATGAACGCCGTCGCTGCGCAGGTCGCGGGCGTGGCGGACATTGCGCTCGCGAGCCCGGCGCAAAAAGAGTTCGGTGGGCTGCCGCACCCGAGCGTGCTCGCCGCGTGCTACCTCCTGGGCGTTGACGAGGTGTATGCCGTCGGGGGAGCGGGCGCGATCGCGATGTTTGCCTATGGCGCGAAGAACGCCGACGGCTCGGTGCTGTGCGAGAGCGTGGATGTGGTGACCGGCCCGGGCAATATTTACGTCGCGGCCGCCAAGCGTGCGGTTGCCTCGCGCTGCGGTATCGATGCCGAGGCAGGCACGACCGAGATTGCGGTGATCGCTGACAACAGCGCCAATCCGGCGTTCGTCGCGGCTGATCTGCTGTCCCAGGCCGAACACGACCCGGCGGCGGCCTCCGTGCTCATCACGGATTCGGCCGAGTTCGCCGATCGCGTCGATGCGGAGCTGGCCGCCCAGGTGGCAGCGACCCGCCACCGTGAGCGGGTGCGCACGGCGCTTTCGGGCCCGCAGAGCGCGACGGTGCTCGTCGCGAGCATTGAGGACGCGATCACCGTCGCCAATACCTACGCCGCCGAGCACCTGGAGATCCAGACCGAGGACGCCGAGGGCGTCGCGGCGCGAATCCTCAATGCGGGCGCGATCTTCGTCGGGCCCTACACGCCGGTGCCGGCGGGCGACTACGTTGCCGGCTCCAATCACGTCCTGCCCACGGGCGGCACGGCCCGGCACGCCGCGGGGCTGAGCGTCATGGCCTATATCCGACCCGTGCAGCAGGTGACGTACAGCCGGGAGGCGCTCGCCGCCATCACGGAGCCGCTCGTGACCCTCGCACGCGCCGAGGACCTGCCCGCGCACGCGTTTGCTGCCGAGGTTCGCGGGGCATAGCTCGCCGCCAGCTGGCATCGCTCCGACATAATAGAGGGGCATCGTTTCTCACTGGAAGGGGCCCATCATGGGCGTTGAACTGATCGAGGTCGTCTCACCCGAACTCCTCGAGGCCGTAAACCTCCTCATCCCGCAGCTGTCGAGCTCGACGGGGGAGCTGACGCTCGAGGACGTTGAAGCCGTCGTCCACCAGGAGGGCGTCTACCTGTTCGTCTACCGCGACCCGGCAACCGAGGCGCTCCTTGGCATGCTCACGCTCGCCACCTTCCGGATTCCGACGGGCCTGCGCGCCTGGATCGAGGACGTCGTCGTCCACGAAGATGCCCGCGGCCAGGGGGCCGGCCAGCAGCTCGTCGAGGCCGCCACGAGCTATGCAGAAAAGCTCGGCGCGCGCAGCATCGACCTGACCTCCCGCCCGAGCCGCGAGGCCGCCAACCGGCTCTACCAGCGCTGCGGGTTCGCCGTGCGCGAGACCAACGTGTACCGCTATTCCGCCGTCGACTAAGAAAGCCCCGATGACCTCCATTCCGCTTCGCGATGACCTCGTTGGCAGCTCGCCGTATGGCGCGCCCGAGCTTCGGGTGACGGCCCGGCTGAACGTCAACGAAAACCCCTACCGCCCCTCCGACGAGGTTGCGCAATCGATCGCGCAGTGCGTCTTTGCGGCGGCCAAGGACGCCAATCGGTATCCCGAGCGCGATTTTCCGGCGCTGCGGGAGGCGCTCGCGGACTACCTCGCGGCGGAATCGGGGGTCAGGCTGGCCCCGGAGCAGATCTGGGCGGCCAACGGCTCGAACGAGGTCATGCTCCACCTCATGCAGGCCTTCGGCGGGCCGGGGCGCGTCGTGCTCTCCAGCAATCCGACCTATTCGATGTATCCCGAGTACGCGCGCGATACCTTCACCGGGTACCAGCTGGTGGCCCGCCGCGCGGACTTCTCGATCGACGTCGAAGCCCTCGCGATCGCGGCCGCGCGCACCAACGCCTCGCTCATCCTCATCGCCTCGCCCAATAACCCGACGGGCACGGCCACCCCGCTTGCCGACCTGCTCGATCTCGCGACGCGGGTGCGCGGCGTCGGGCCGAACGGTTCGGACACGCTTCTCGTCGTCGATGAGGCCTACGCCGAATTCCGGCGCGAGGGCGTCGACTCCGCACTCACGTTGCTCTCCGAGGCCCCGAACATCGTCGTGACGCGCACAATGTCGAAGGCCTTCGGGATGGCGGGGCTGCGGCTCGGCTACCTCGCGGCCACCCCCGAGATCGTCGACGCGCTGCGCGTCGTGCGGCTGCCCTATCACCTCTCGGCGATCACGCAGGCCGCCGCGATTGCGGCGCTGTCCCACCGCGAGGAACTCATGGCCCAGATCGCGCACCTGCGGCAGCTGCGCGATAAGGCCGCCGCGTGGCTCGATGCGCGCGGCTTTGAGGTCGTCGACTCCGATGCCAACTTCCTGCTGTTTGGACGGTTTCCCGATTCGCACGCGGTGTGGGCACAATTGCTGGATAAGGGAGTGCTGATCCGCGAGGTCGGACCCGAGGGGTTCGTGCGCGTGAGCATCGGCACCGACGACGAGATGGACCTGTTTTACCGCTCGCTCATGGAGGTTACCGGTGGCGCGCTATAGCAAGACGAAGACCAAGGATCGCACCGCGCGCATCGCGCGCTCGACGAGCGAATCCCAGATCACGCTCAGCCTCAACCTCGATGGCACCGGCGTCTCCGATATCTCCACGGGCGTGCCGTTTTACGACCACATGCTCACCTCGCTCGCCAAGCACTCGCTGATCGACCTCACGATCGCCGCGACGGGCGATACCCACATCGACGCCCACCACACGGTGGAGGACACGGCGATCTGCTTCGGCCTGGCGCTGAAAGAGGCCCTCGGCGATAAGCGCGGCATTAGGCGCTTTGCCGACGCGACCGTGCCGCTGGATGAGGCGCTCGCGCTCGCCGTCGTGGATCTGGCCGGGCGGCCCTACGTCGTGCACGAGGGCGAGCCCGAGGGCCAGCAGTATCACCTCATCGGCGGGCACTTCACCGGTGCGCTCATGCGCCACGTCGTCGAATCGATCGCGCTGCACGCCGAGATCTGTATCCACCTGCGGCTGCTCGCGGGCCGGGATCCGCACCACATCGTCGAGGCCCAGTTCAAGGCCCTCGCCCGAGCGCTGCGTTTCGCCTGCGAGAAGGATCCGCGCACGGACGCGATCCCCTCAACGAAGGGCGCGCTATGAGCGAGGAGAACGTCGACGACATCTTCGCGCAGATGATGCGCGCCGAGGGGCTCGACAAACTCGGCGAGGAGGACATCGCGGCCGCGGAGCGCCGCGCGCTCGCAGTCATCATGACGCCGATCGCCTCCGCGCAGGCGCTCGCGGGCCTGTGCGCAATGGCGGGGCTCGACCTAAAAGTCATCGACTCATCGACGGGCGCCGTCGCGGCCGCCGAGTTCACACCCGAAGAGGACTGGAGCGTCGAGGCGCTCACGAGCGGCGTTGCCGTGCCCGCCTTTGCCGATGAGGCCGCCCGGGCGCTGTCCAAGACCTCCCGTATGGGCGCGGTGCTGCTCGTCGTCGAGGTGAGCGTTGATCCCGAGGGCGGGCAGGGCACGACGGGCCAGATGATCGCCCGCAACTATGCGAACGGGGAGCCCGGCGAGGACGTCTCGCCCGGGCTTGTGCTCGCTAGCGCCGATGACGTCGTGGAAAACCTTTTGCTGGGCGAGGTCACCCTCGCGGAGCTGCCCGAGGTCCACGACTCCTCGAAGCTGTCTCGGCTGAAGGCCGCCCGCCTGTTCATGCGCGGACTGCGCCGCGGCCCGAAGGGCGAGGCGAGTGAGTAAGGTCGTCGTCCTCGACTACGGCTCGGGCAACGTCCGCAGCGCCTGCCGCGCCCTGGAGCGCGTCGGCGCCGATGTCACCCTCACCGCCGATTTCACCTCCGTGCTCGAGTGCGATGGCCTCGTTGTGCCGGGAGTGGGCGCCTATGCCGCCTGCATGGCGCAGCTGCGCGCCGTCGATGGCGATCGCCTCATCGAGCGGCGCCTAGCCGGCGGGCGCGCGGTCCTCGGGATCTGCGTCGGCATGCAGATCATGTTCGACGGCGGCGATGAGCACGGCAAGTACACGAGCGGCCTTGGCCAGTGGCCGGGCGATGTCACCCGCTTGCAGGCGCCCGTCGTGCCGCACATGGGGTGGTCCACCGTTGCCACGCACCCCGAGACCCAGCTGTTTGCGGGCATCGAGGGCGAGCGCTTCTACTTCGTCCACTCCTATGCCGCGCACGAGGACCCGGCCGCGCTGTACGGCGAGTCCAAGACGAGAAAGCCGCTGACCTCCTTTACCACCTACGGTGAGCGCTTTGTTGCCGCGATCGAAAACGGCCCGCTCGTCGCCACCCAGTTCCACCCCGAAAAGTCCGGCGAGGCCGGGCTGACGCTGCTCGCCAACTGGCTGCAGCGCCTGTAACGAAAGGACCCCCGTGTTAGAGCTGCTACCCGCGGTCGACGTCGTCGATGGCCAGGCCGTTCGCCTCGTGCAGGGCGAGGCCGGCACCGAAACCGGCTACGGCGATCCGCTCGCCGCCGCCCAGGACTTCGCCGACCAGGGCGGCACCTGGATCCACCTGGTTGACCTCGACGCCGCCTTCGGGCGCGGATCGAACGCCGAGCTGCTCGCCAGCATCGTCGCCGCCCTCGACGTCAACGTCGAGATGTCCGGCGGGATCCGCGACGACGCCTCCCTTAAGCGGGCGCTCGCCTCCGGCTGCCGCCGCGTGAACCTGGGGACCGCCGCGCTGGAAAACCCCGAGTGGACCGAGCGCGCCATCGCCGAGCACGGCGACCGCATCGCCGTCGGGCTCGACGTGCGCGGCACGACGCTCGCCGCCCGCGGCTGGACGAAGGAGGGCGGCGAGCTCTTCGAGGTACTCGAGCGCCTCAATAAGGCCGGGTGTGCGCGCTACGTCGTCACCGACGTCACCAAGGACGGCACGCTGAAGGGCCCGAACCTGGAGCTGCTCGCCAAGGTCTGCGCCGCCACCGACGCGCCCGTCGTCGCCTCCGGCGGCGTCGCCGAACTCGAGGACGTCGAGGCCCTTGCGGGCATGGTCGATACCGGCGTCGAGGGCGCCATCATCGGCAAGGCGCTGTACGCCGGGAACTTCACTCTCGCCCAGGCCCTGCGAGTCGCCGCCGGGAAGACCGCAGCCGAGGCCCGCCGTGGTTGAGGCCCACCTGCCCGAGGGCGTCGCCGCCCCGCCGCCGCCCACGCCGAAGAAGTTCCTGCGCGCCAACCCGTTCAGCAATGACGACGGCTCCTGCCCGACCGCACTTGCGGCGGCCCTTGCCGCCGACGAGCGCACGATCGCCGTCGTTGCGGCCCTGGCAACCGAGCGCATCCTGCTGCCCGTCGTCCCGCACGCCCACCCCGGCCGCACCGCCGACGGCGGCGTGAACATGAAGCACGACGAGGACGAGGTCGACAACGCCTGCGAGTCGGCAAAGCTCGTCTCGGTCGAGCTTGCCGACGGTCGCCACGCCATGCCCGTGTTTTCCTCCTATGACCGGATGCGCGAGTGGAATAGCGCCGCGCGGCCCGTGCCCACCGAGGCGCCGCGCGCCGCCCTCGCGGCCGCGAGCGAAGCCGATGGGCTCATGCTGCTGGATCCGGGCAGCGAGCACGCCACCCTCATCCCGCGCCCCGCCGCGTGGGCCCTCGCCCAGGGCCGCGAGTGGATCCCCGCCCAGCGCGATCCCGAGCTCGGGGGCCTGATCGCCCGCACCCTCACGGGCGTCCCGCACCTGGCGGGCGTGCGCGTGGAGCCGGGTAAGACCACGGAGATTAGGATCGTCATCGCCCTGCGTCCTGGCCTTGATGCCGAGCAGCTGCGCGCGAGCCTGACCGAGGCCAGCGAACGCTTAAAGAACAACGACGACGTGCGCTTGCGCGTCGAATCGATGGAGCTCTACCCGATTTCGCTCGCCGAAGCCTAGAAACCTCACTGCCCCTGAGCAAATACGACATCTGTTTCTATGGTAGGGTCGCGCTACAGCCAGGGTGGTCTGAAACGCGCAGATCCCCGCCGATAAGTTGTCCGTGACCCTAGGAGACACAGCAGGTGAGGCAGCCCAAGAGTAAGCGACCGTTGTCGTTGAAAATGTTAGCCAGGTTTGTCCCCTACGGCTATCTCTCGTTCACGTGCTTTCTCTTGTCTGGCATGACGTTTGCCTTTTCTTTCTTTGCCCTCATTTTCAAGATGGATCAAAACTGTGGGCGTCGAGGATTTGATTCGTGGGAAGCATCATTTATCACTATGAAATCCTATTGTCTCGACGTTGGAACTGATGATCGGGTAATTCAGTTAGACATGTCAAATATTGGACTCATCGCCGTAGGTTTGCTTATAGCGGGAGGAGTATTACGTTATATCTCAAAGTGTTTTATAGACCGCCAGTAGGATTGCGATCTTCTGAAGTCAACCATTTGTCGATGATCCTACGAGGAGGATCAATGCTAAAGAGGTCTCTAGGTACTGGTAGTGTGCTTGCTCTGTGGGCGAGCGCGCTAATGGCGACGCTAACCCCCGCGAGTGCTGTATCGCCGCCTGGTAGTTATTTCGATTCCGAAGACAGGGCGAGCAGCAGCGAGAGAATTATCGACCTGCCTTTTTCGCATCCTGTCGACGCAAAAGGGGTACAGAGCCTACGAGACGACATTTCCGTGCGCGGGTCTGGCGTGAAGATAGTCGCTGTCCGGTATTCTAATCCCGGCATTACAGGGGAGATATTCAAAGTAGACGAAACGTCAATAACAGAGTTCGTTTCTGCCTTCCAGAATGAATTCGACGCAACCCCTGCATTTATCGGTTTTGTTGCCAAAGTTGACCGAGGTTCGAGCAATTCGACCGAACAGCTCGTCCGTTTGCTATCCTCCGAGGTCTCCATGGCTGAACCGGAGAGCCTCGATCCCGAATCCGTTTCAGCGAAGCTTTCAGAGGTGCAGAGACACGGTACTGCGATGCGTAGCGGCCTAAAGGCGGCAGGTTCGGTTAAACAGATTGCCCCTTGGGCGCCGGGACCATATACGTATTGGCGGGGCTATAACGAAGGTGATCAAGCCGTCATGGAACTATCGTCAGCTTGGTTGCCATATGAGGGTTTCGATGCCCGCGCTTTGCCGGAGCATTTCGGCATGGAGGTAGAGTTTAACTTCTATAACGATAACCTCATTCCGCCGACAATCCCGCCTGCTATTCGCCCAAACTGTGGCTATGACCCAAATGATCCGAAGGAAGGCGATAGGCGGTACTTGGACGATTTTTGGGCCGCTCGGTATAATTCATCGAACGATGGCATCGACTCCTGGTCTATTCTCACTGAAGCTGGCCCTCAGATCGATCATAAAGAGATCGGATTCTACTGGGATTGGACGGACATATTTGATTCGTGTGACCGGCAATCGATCGCGGTTGGTATAGCTCATCCAGGGAATATACCGGAGAACTCTGCTGGGGTGAAGAGTTTTAGAATTGAGATTCGCGCACCTAGGGGGTGGCCGGCATCGAGCCCGATGAGTGGGTTATATCAGGCTGTGTTTAACTCTTGCGAATATTCGCATACTTCTGACGGAGCTGTTAAGACACTTCTACCACTATCTCCTTCGAGTGCTTGTATGGGCACTGTGGTACCTGCACCTGAGGTTCCTAATGCCTCGAGCTCCTGGAATTTTTCGGCGGAGAAGGCTCGGTCACTGCCCGGTTGCTACAACACTTATAACTAGGTTGTTGATGGCGAAATAGTAAGCAGTGTAGAGCCGTGTGAGTAATGTAGAATGGCGTACTTCTAGTGTGTTGCGCTGTAGTTTCATTCTATAGATAGTAGGACTGGGGTATGTAACGAACCGGACCCACTATGACCAAGCGGGAGTTGACCGAGCGGGAGTGTGGACAGCTGGAGCGCTGGACGCGGCGAGGCGAGCCGTTCCAGGCATTGGCGTTGCGCTCTCGACTCGTGTCTAGCTGCGCCGACAGTCTGGGCAGCTGTGCACTAACTGCGCGGATCGGGTGGAGCTTGTCGTAGTCGCTACTTTGGAGTCAATGCCGCCAAATTGGCTCTTCCCAAACGAGGGTATAGGTTGAGCTGTTCGGGGTTGCGGCGTGTCGGCTGGCTGAAGGTGCGGCTTCCGAAGATGAGAACTCTCACGCTCCTCTTCTGAAAGAACGGTGTCCGACGCTACCTAGACGCGCCCGGATCTGAATGAGTTTCTGACTGCTGAATCGGCTCGAGCTGGAGTCACCGACCAACGCATCGAACTCGAACGTGCAACTCTCGCCTGCCTGCCAATCGAACGCGACGGCCGGTGTTGAGATTGGGCTTGCGGGTTGCTGGGGCTTGGCTATCTCCTGAAGCCACTGTTGAGGAACTCCTCAGAAGCATTAATGAAGAGATAAAGAAACTTCACGCTGATTCTCCGAAGCGTAAGGACTTGGTGGCGCTCCACAATGCACTTTCAAACTTCGTATCGAGTACTGGTGCCAATGTGCTTGGCGCCGTCATTCTGAATGCCTTGGGGCAATAGAAGGCATATCGCCAGAAGCGTGATTCGACGGAAAAGTAGCGGTGCGCGCGCTTTCGTAGCGGCACGCGAGACAATGGAGACGTCCGCGTCCCGACGTTTCTAGGTGGAGACCATCACTACGCATCCCAGCCAGCGCCCCGCCCGCGAGGTGGCAGCCGACTTCGACGTCGACATCGAGTCGGGCCTCACGAGCGAGCAGGCCGATAAGCTCCGCGAACGCTATGGCCGCAACGAGCTGCGCCACGCGCCGCCCGTGCCGATGTGGCGCAAGGTGCTCGCCCAGTTCCAGGACCCGCTCGTCTACCTGCTGTTTATCGCCATGGCGATCTCGCTGGTCGCCTGGCTCGTCGAGGGCGCGGCGGGAGCGCCGATCGACGCCATCGTCATCGCCCTCATCGTCGTCGCCAACGCCATCATCGGCCTCATCGAAGAACGCAAGGCCGAAGGCGCGGTCGCGGCGCTGTCGTCAATGACGGCCGCGACATCCACCGTCCTGCGCGACGGTGCCCTCACGACGATCGAGTCCGCGGACCTCGTCCCCGGCGACATCCTCGTCCTTTCCGAAGGCGACGCCGTCGGCGCCGACGCACGCCTCATCTCCGCGACGAGTCTGCGCGTGCAGGAGGCCTCGCTGACGGGAGAGTCGGAGGCCAGTGCGAAGCAGACCGAGGCCCTTTCCGGGCCCGCCCCGCTCGGTGACCGCACCACGATGGTCCACAAGGGTACGGGCGTCGTCCAGGGCGTCGGCCGCGCGGTCGTCACGGCCACCGGAATGGACACCGAGGTCGGCGCGATCGCCGACATGCTCGAGTCAACCGAAGCCGATCAATCGCCCCTGACCCGCGAGATCGACAAGGTCTCCAAGCTCCTCGGCATCCTCGTCATCGCGATCGCCATCATCGTCATGGGGGCGCTTTTCCTCCTCAACGACGTCGACGACGTCTCCGAGGCGGTCGAAATCCTGCTGCTCGGCGTCTCCCTAGCCGTAGCCGCCGTGCCCGAGGGTCTGCCCGCGATCCTCTCCCTCGTCCTCGCGATCGGCGTGCGCGCGATGGCGCGACGCAACGCGATCATGAAGAATCTCCACTCCGTCGAGACGCTCGGCGCCGCCTCCGTCATCGCCTCCGACAAGACCGGCACCCTGACGCGCAACGAGATGACGCTGCGCACGATCATCACCCGCTCCGGCCAGCTCGAGGTCTCCGGAACCGGCTATAGCCCCGACGGCGAGATCCTGGGCGAGCCGAGCGCCGAGACGCTCGCCGAGGCCCGCGCCGTCCTCATCGGCGGGGCGCTCGCGAACAACTCCCAGCTGACCAACGACGGCGAATGGTCGATCGAGGGCGATCCGACGGAGGCCGCCTTCCTCGTCGCGCTGCGCAAGGTCCTGGGCGAGGAGCCCGATTTCGAGCGCCGCGGCGAGATCCCCTTCACTTCCGAGCGCAAGATGATGTCCGTCGCCGGCGTGCGCGGCGGCGGCGAGCCAATCCTCCTGACCAAAGGCGCGCCCGACGTGCTGCTCGCGCACTGCGGAACCGAACGCTCCGGCCACGACGCAGTAGCGCTCAGCGATGAGCGCCGCAGCGAGATCCTGCGCGAGGTTGAGCGCCTGTCGGCCGAGGGCTATCGCACGCTAGGGGTGGGCTATCGCGCACTCGAGCACGCGGGCGATGAGCTCGGCGCGGACGCCGAAGAGGACCTCACGTTCGTCGGCGTCGTCGGCATCATGGACCCGCCGCGCGAGGAAGCCAAGGACGCGATCTCCGAAGCGAAGGCCGCGGGCATCCGCCCAATCATGATCACCGGCGACCACCCTCGCACCGCCGCGCGCATCGGCGCCGACCTGGGCATCGTTGAGCCCGGCGCCCGGGCCCTGACCGGCCTCGACCTCGATACCCTCAGTCCCGAGCAGTTCCGCGCGGCCGTACGCGAGGTCAGCATCTACGCGCGCGTCTCGCCCGAGCACAAACTGCGGATCATCGATGAGCTGCAAGACGAGGGCCGGATCGTCGCGATGACGGGCGATGGAGTGAACGACGCGCCCGCGCTGAAGGCCGCCGATATCGGCGTCGCCATGGGCATCACCGGCACCGAGGTCACCAAGGAAGCCGGCTCGATGATTCTGGCCGACGATAACTACGCCACGATCGTCGCCGCCGTGCGCCAAGGCCGCGCCATTTTCGATAACATCCGAAAGTTCCTGCGCTTCCTGCTGTCGTCCAACATGGGCGAGGTCATGACGGTGTTCTTCGGCGTCGTTTTTGCGAGCTTCCTTGGCCTGTCGCAGACCGCTGGCGCCGGGCTTGCCGTGCCGCTGCTCGCCACCCAGATCCTGTGGATCAACCTCGTGACCGACTCCGGCCCCGCGCTCGCGATGGGGGTCGATCCGGAGGACGGCGACGTCATGCAGCGCAGGCCCAGGGACCCGTCAAAGGCGATCATCGACCGCCACATGTGGGGCCGGATCGGCTTCATCGGGGTCATCATGGCGACGGTCTCGCTCCTCGCGATCGACATGTTCCTGCCAGGGGGCCTCGTCACGATCGAGCCAGATTCACTCAAGGGAGCCCGCACCGTCGGCTTCACCACGTTGGTCTTCGCCCAGCTGTTTAATGCGCTGAACTCCCGCTCCGATCACCACAGCGCGTTCCGCGGGCTCTTCGCCAACCGGTGGTTGTGGGCGTCGATCGCGCTCGCGATCGCACTCCAAATTGCCGTCGTCCACGTGCCGTTTATGCAGGTGGCGTTCTCCACCGAATCAATGACCGTGACCCAGTGGGGCACCGCCGTCGGACTCGCCTCGATCGTGCTGTGGTCCGAAGAGCTTTCCAAGCTCGTGCGGCGGTGGATTGTCAGCACTTCGGCTATTTCTCATCGGTCTCGTGCACGATGAAGTTACGGTCCCGTCGATGCTCGGGAAGGATCTGAAGAAGGGGGCTCGCCCGTAGCGTTCCTAGTGTGCCTTACACACTGTCTCACCCAGCGTTCGCGATCCCGCTGCGCAGACTTGGCCTTCCTACCACGGCGCTCGCGATCGGTTCGCTCACGCCTGACCTGCCCGTTTGGGCACAGATGGTTGGCGTGGGAAGGCCATTGCGAAACGCGGGGTGGAGCTATTCCGCTACCCACTCGGTCACGGGGATCCTCACGCTGTGCCTCGCTACCGGCATAGTGCTCTGGGCGTGGTGGCTATTCATCCGGCGCCCGCTGTACGACGCGCTGCCGGCCTCCTGGCGCAACTCCAACCCCGACATCGATCCGTGGAGAAGAACCAGGCACCGCAGGGGGAGGGGCGGGAACCGGTCCAGGATCTTTACGGCAGGGCTTTCGATCCTCGGGCTGTGGATTGGGGCTGCGAGTCACGTTCTCGTCGATGAATTCACGCATGAAGGGCGCTGGGCCCACACGGCCATCGCTTGGTATGACACGCTGATCGCCGGAGTGAGCGTCGCGCAATGGGCTCAGTATGCCGGTTCAGTTTTCGGATTGGTCGTTGTCTTTCTGGCCATTCGAAGCTGGCTGCTCGAACGCAAGGGTGAGGACTCCGAGCTCGATTCGGGAGCGAAGGAATGGGTTTCGACAACGGCGAAGGCCTTGCGCAACCGCCGGCGGCTGCTCATGAGGACGGCCCTCATCGGTGGCGCCCTCGTCGGCATGGGAAAGGCTGTAAGCGTCATGCTCACGGCTCCGTTTTCCTACGTAGTTGCCTACGCGGGAACGGTCGGCGTGGTGTGGGCAGCGGCCGGAGCTACCCTGGGGGCGATCATGTGGCACGTGGTGAGCCAAGCAAACCGAGCAAACCTGGCTCGGCCCCGCGATGAGGGATCGAGGGATACGGCGCTGCAGGAATTGGCGCACGCCACACCGCCGACCCCTGGCGCATCGAAGTGATTCTGGTAAAGTAGCTTGCTGGTAGACGGTCCATACCGTCATTGCAAAGCGGAAGCCTGCTTCCCACCCAGGTGCCGACCTTCGGATAATCCCGATGACTGGTGCCGGGTCACGATACCGCAGCCTTTGGCATGCGGCGTCATTGTAGGCCTCCGTGCGCACCCCGCTACGGAGGCCTTTTCTTCGTGGCGGCCCCTCAAACTGCAAGGAGCGATCACATCAACGAGCCACGCATTAACGATCGGATCCGCGTGCCAGAGGTCCGTCTTATCGGACCCGATGGCGAGCAGGTCGGTGTCGTTCGCGTCGACGCAGCAATGAAACTCGCAGAAGAGGTGAACCTCGATCTCGTCGAGGTAGCCCCCGATGCTCGGCCCCCGGTGGCCAAGCTCATGGACTACGGCAAGTACAAGTACGAAGCCGCCATGAAAGCCCGCGATGCTCGCCGCAACCAGGCGAACACGCAGCTGAAGGAAATCCGGTTCCGCCTGAAGATCGACGACCACGACTACGAAACGAAGCGTGGGCATGCGATCCGCTTTTTGAAGGGTGGGGACAAGGTCAAGGCGATCATCCAGTTCCGTGGCCGCGAGCAGTCACGACCGGAGATGGGCATTCGCCTCCTTGAGCGCCTAGCCGATGACGTCGCCGAGTACGGAAATGTTGAGTCGCAGCCCCGCCAGGACGGACGCAACATGACCATGGTGATTGGACCCATGGCGAAGAAGGTTCAGGCCCGTTCCGAACAGCGTCGCCGCCGCGAAGCCAAGCAGGCCGAGCAGGCAGCCGCACAGGACGCCTAACCGCCACTATTCGTGAATCGCCCGGTGCCCACCGGTTCCGGGCAGGACAACAGCGCCGCAAGGCGCACACCTGAAGGACACAGGATATGCCGAAGAACAAGACGCACTCCGGTGCGAAGAAGCGCTTCCGCGTGACCGGCAGCGGCAAGATTATGCACGAGCGCCGCAACAAGCGTCACCTGCTGGAGCACAAGCCGACCAAGCGCAAGCGTCGTCTGTCGAAGGACGTTGTGCTGGCCAAGGCGGAAACCAAGACCGTCAAGCGCCTGCTCGGTAAGTAACCGGCGCACTGAAGACTTTTTAGAGAATCAAGGAGAAGTAGATGGCACGCGTGAAGCGGGCAGTTAACGCCCATAAGAAGCGTCGCACAACTCTGGAACGCGCCAAGGGTTACCGTGGCCAGCGTTCGCGGCTTTACCGCAAGGCCAAGGAGCAGGTCACGCATTCGTTCGTGTACTCCTACCGGGACCGCAAGGCGAAGAAGGGTGACTTCCGCCGCCTGTGGATCCAGCGCATCAACGCGGCCGCCCGCGCCGAAGGCATGACCTACAACCGGTTCATGCAGGGCCTGCGTCTCGCCGAGATCGAGGTTGACCGCCGCATGCTCGCCGAGCTCGCCGTGAACGACCCGGCCGCCTTCAAGGCCCTGGTCGCCGCTGCGAAGAAGGCTCTGCCGGAGGACGTCAACGCTCCCAAGGCTTCCTAGTTGAGCAATTCAGAGCGCCCGCCAGTGCTCGCTAACCCCCGATCCGATCGGATCCGGAAGGTGGCAGCACTCGGCGGGCGCTCTGTGCGTTCCCGCCACGGTCGCTATCTCATCGAAGGACCCCAGGCTGTTCGCGAAGCCGTGAGGTTCGCGCCGACCTCGATCGTGGACCTCTACGCAGATCTGTCCGTAGCGAACGTCGCGATCGGTGAAATCGCGCGGGAAGCTAAATCCGGCGGAGTACGCACCTCGATTGCAACAAGCGAGGTCATGCGCGCGATCTCCGCCGACTGTCAGGGAATCGCCGCAGTTGCCGAGCTGCCACTCGCAGTAGCTGCTGCAGACCTGGCCGAAGCGGTGAGCGGTGGCCACCTCGTGATGTGTCTGCCGCAAATCTCCGACCCGGGAAACCTCGGCACCCTGATCCGGATCGCTGATGCTGCCGGCGCTGATGCCGTCATCATCGGTTCCGGATCCGTGGAGCTCACGAACCCAAAGGTTATTCGATCCAGTGTCGGTTCGGTGTTCCACCTCCCGATCGTCACCGATACCCAGTTCGACTCTGTCGCCCAGTTACTGCGCGACCAGGGGTACATCGTGGTTGGGGCTGATGGGCATGCACACAACGAACTGCCCAACGTTCCCGCACTACAGCGGGATCGTCTCGCTTGGGTTTTCGGCAACGAAGCCCACGGTCTGAGCGCAGCCGAGCGCGCGGCATGCGACGAGCTAGCAAAGGTGCCGCTACTCGGGCGCGCTGAATCTCTCAATGTCGCCGCAGCAGCGGCAATTTGCATGTACACCCGGATCTGGTAAACCAGTCACTCGCCCGTAAAAAATGGGCTTTCCGTGATGTAAGTGCGCAGGAACCGGCTAAGGAATACTCTCTGGCCCTGGGGATCTGCTGAGTCATAGGAAGTGCGTACTGCAAGCTTGATCCCCTCCAGGTAGATTGAACACTTCATCAACTCGCTCTGCTCGCCGCTCCTTTCGCGGCTGATCTTGTTACCTAAGTTCGGAATCCGTTTGTTTTCGGGCGCCATGGTTGTTTCCGGCGCAGTTGGCGAGGCAATATCGTGACTGATTTCGATGAAGTGATTAGGCAGACCAGCGGATGTGAACGGACACTTTTTGCCTTGCTGTGTGTCGAGCCACTTCTGCGCAGTCGAATCAAAAAAGAGCTCGATACTTCTGCTGTTGCTGTTGCTGTTGATGAAGGGGCTACAGAAACTTCCTGAACGATACTGGAGATCTTCGGTCAAAAGTATGTAGCCGCCGACGCACATCGGCTCTGTACCCCAGATGGGAAACACCTGAGGAGGACACTCGCGTAGCTTCGGCCGGGGATTCTTCGCCTTTGGTGACGGTGCTACTTTCTCGACCGGCTCCTTTGGGGAAGGTGCCGTTGAACGGTAGGTTGTGCAGACTGCTGCGGCGTTGTAGCCGCCTCCGGAGAGGGTGTAGGTGGAGGAGCAGATGATGGCTTGTCCGCGGCCTCCGCGGTCGAGGGGGTCGTAATCGCTGCTGGTTCGGGTAACGAGGTTCCGCAGGAGGTAAGCAGCAAACTAAGAACTGCTACGGCGGTGAATTTCTTGATGGCATGGCTTGGCACGAGATGCTCGCTAAAAGCGAGTAAATGTGAGGCCACACCGTCATCATATTCGGGCAGATCTGAAGTGCATGAGGTTTCTGTGGATGGATTCTCAACGAAGATGGCGGTTTGCGGTCAGGTGCATGAGCCGAAGTCTGCCGCCGATATCGGCGCTGCACGCAATGCAACGAGTTCGAGGTTTTTCCCCCCTCAGTTTCCTATGGTCTGAGAGGATTGCCGCGCGCAGAACTCGGTCGATTCTGGCGCACCATCTAGGCCAAGAGGCTCAGATCCAGGGATTCACCTCGGCGTTAGACTGGGCGTACCACCTCAGTTTTCAAAGGGGCCCCATCTTATGCTGATGCTCGATACCGCCAACGTCGATAAGGCCAAGGAACTCGTTCGCACCGGCCTTTTCAAAGGTATTACGACGAATCCCACCATCCTCGCCCGCTCGAACTTGGGGCAGGACGCCATCCCCGGACTCTACGAGGAGTTTTGCAAGCTCCCGTTCGAGCACATTTTCTTTCAAGCTATCGGCTACAGCACCGGTGAACTCCTGGAATCGGGTCTGGAAATCGCGAACCTCGGACGCAACATTATCGTGAAGGTGCCCGCCTCCCGCGAAGGCTACGAGGTTGTGCACGAGCTCCACTCACGCGGCATTCCCACACTGCTGACCGCGGCCTACCACCCCACTCAGGCGATGGCCGCCAAGGAACTGGGCTGCTGGGGGATTGCGCCCTACGCCGGTCGGCTCGAAGATCTCGGCCAGGACCCCGTCAAGACCATCGCCACGATGGTCGACATTCTGCGCGGCACCGGGGTGCGCACGTTTGCGGCATCGCTGCGGAGCCCCGACATCGTGGGAATCCTGGGGGCCCGGGGCGTTCCCGATTTCACGATGAGCGTGGAGATCGCCGAGCGCATCATCGACAATCCACACACTCTCGAGGCGGTCGATGCGTTCATGCGTGACTCAGAAAAGATGAGTCACCACGACCGCAACCTCGAGCGCTAAGACCAAAAAGAACGGCGCCGCTCAGATACATGAGCGGCGCCGTGTGGTCAGCGGTAGGAGAACTGACCTAGATGGAGACGTCTCCAACGAGGTGGACTTCGTAGCCCATGGCCTCAAACATTGCGGCCTTGGCAGTGAGAGCCTTGTCTGCGGTCTCCTCGTCGGGAGCGTAGACGACGTTCAGGTGGTTCGCCTTGTGGCGGGCCATCATCTGATCGCGGGTGACACCGTGCAAGATGGCGTTCATGATCGGCCACTCGGGGTTGGTGCCATCCAAGCGGCGCTGGACCTCTTCATCTGGCATCTCCACACAGGTGCCTCGTCCGAGGTCGACATGGAGCTTGCCGTCCATGACGAAGACGCGCGACCAGACGATCTCGCCGGGCTTGCTCGTGCCCTGCAGGGTGCCGCCGCCGAGCGGGAAGAAGTAGTAGGACTGGCGGTAGGAGTGGGCGTTTTCGTAGCCGCCCAGGTGCGAGGCCGGAACGGCGCCGGAGATCTCCAGCACCCACACGAACTCGTCGTCCCACATACCGCCCCAGCGCACATCGTGCAGGGTCGTGGAAGGATCCAGGCCCATGGCGGTCCAGATGCGGTTGGTGACCAGCGCATCGACGGCGACGCACTGATCAACTTCGTTGAAGTGCGGCAACGCCTTGTCCTCGTACAGTACGCGGTCACCTTCGCGTGACTTCACCGGCGGGCGGTTTGGATCGTTGAGCAGGCCCTCCACGAGATCCGACGCCGGCACGACGTCCTTCAGGCCCTGCTGGTACTGGATGCCGACGGCGTCAGCGCCGAAATCATCGGCCATGCGAAGGGCCGCGATGTACATCTTGCACTGCGAGCGGACCTGCTCATCGGTCAGGTTTTCCTTCTCATCGCCCTCATTGTTGATGTGGAAGGTCATGCCCGCATTGTCGAGCCAGGCTCGAACCTCGTCGGCCTCTTCATCGGAGACGGTCTCCATCTCGGCCACGAGGGCCGACTGGGACAGGCGCTCCTTGTAGATGCCGGCCGGGTTGATGAGCTCGTCTTCAAGCAGGGCGTTGTACATGCCCATGCAGTATTCATCGAAGACGGCCAGGATGGCCTTTTCTTCCTTGAGCTGGCGGGCGAGCGCGACGCCCAGGCGCTTTTCATCCGAATCGGCAAGCTCCGGCAGATCCTTTACGTGAGAGGTATCGTGCTCGATCGATCCGGTCTCGAGCCACTCCTTGAGCTTGTCCTTGAACCAGTCGTCGGTGAACTCCTCGCTCCACAGTGCGGAGTAGTCGATGCCGGCCTTGGTCATCGATCCGGTCAGGTTGAGCAGGCCGACGAGGCCCGGGAAGTCACCGGCGAAGTTCGCGACGACGAGGATCGGTCCCTCGTGGTCTCGTAGGCCGTGCAGCAGGTGGTGGGAGTACTGCCACACAGCCTCAATGACGACGAGCGGGGCGTCCTTCGGGATGGTCGCAAAGACCTCCATGCCGCGCTTTTGGGAGTCAATGAAACCGTGACCGGTCTCAGGATTGACGTCGTGAGCCCGCTCAACGTCCCAACCGAAGTCCTTGGCTGCTGCGGCGAACTGGCTCTCAACCTCTTGTTGCTTGTCCCAGGTCTTGACGTTCGTGGTCAAACGTAGATCGCCATTGGCAACGACATACAAAGTCTTGTCTTTGGCCTTGGGGCGCTCAGCAATGGTTGGGAATGTGTAACTCATCTTCACTTCCTTGGGTTATGCGGTTACCGAGTGAATAGTCGGAGGTGCAGTGGCGAATTCTGTCCCGATTGTCGGTGGCAGGACGATCGACTTGGTGGGCGCAGCGCTAGATTCAATGCGCTCCATCAGCATGTGGGCGGCGTGGGATCCCATCTCGCGCATGGGCATGCCCGCGACGAGGATTCCTGCCGGTGGATCAAGGATGAAGGGCAACTCACCGAAGGAGAAGATGCCCATCTCCGGCGGATGGATCGAGGCCCGAGCGAGTTCCCGCAGGGCTCCGACGGTTAGGCGATTGTTGGCCGCAAAGATCGCGTCTGGCGGAGAATCGAGCGCCAAGAGTTCGCGCACGGCGCTTATGCCACCATCGATCGTGTAGCTCGTGCGAACGAGAAGGTCTGGCCGGGCGTTCTTTTCGAAGGCGTCCCAGACTCCTCGACGCCAGCCTTCGGCCCGATTGTCTGCGGTTTCGGTCCCCGGAGGCCCCGTAATGCAGGCGATGTCTCGGTAGCCGTGTGAGGCGAGGGCGAGCACGGCATCGCGCGCGCCCTGGACGTTGTCGATGATGACGGAATCGAGGCTGTTGAGTCGTGCCGTCCGGTCGATCGTGACGACAGGAACGCGATGGAGCTCGGCCAGCGAGTAGTCCGTTTGGGCGTTGACCGGTGCCGAGATGATTCCGGCCACCGGCTCGGAGATAACCGCCTTGAGGTATTCCGCTTCCTTGACCGGGTCTTCGTCGGTATTGCAGATCATAACGGCGTAGCCGCGGGAGCGAGCGATATCCTCGACCGCTCGCACGATGGTTGTGTAAAAGGAGTTCGCGATGTCGGGAACGAGCATGGCGATGAGCTCGGAGGCCCGGGTACGGAGGCGTCTGGCGTTGCGGTTCGGTACGAAGTCCAGTTCTTGCACCGCGGCCATGACAGCGGAAATGCTCTTGGGGGAGGTCCGCCCGCCGTTGAGGACGCGAGAGACCGTCGCAGGCGAGACATTCGCGAGTTGAGCCACATCGTAAATCGTTGTCATTACCGGGCTAGCTCCTTGCCGAACCGAGGGAGATCATCAATCTTCTTTACCGTACGGTAGACCTCGGTAAATCGTTGAAGCTCATCGCGATACTGACGAGTCTGCGGCTCGAAGGTCGCGGTGATGCGCGATGCGCTCCGGGCGTCGCTAAAGCTGAGCTGGCCGAGCCCCACCAGGCCGGTGATTCCGGCGCCAAGCGAGGTGGCGTTGGTTGTGACATTGCGGCGATTGATTGGCAGTTGCACGATATCGGCGAGCAGTTGGAGCCAGCCGTCAGATTGCGCGCCGCCGCCAACGGCATCGAGGGAGCGTGGGGAGGTATCCTCGGGTGCCACGGCCTCTAGGCACAGCGCGAGCGTGAAGCTGATGCCAAGGAGTGCGGCCCGCGTGATGTCTGCGCGGGTGTGTCGCGGCGTGAGTCCGATCGTTGCGCCTCGAGCATCGGCATCCCACCAGGGAGAGCGCTCGCCGAGGAGGTAGGGGACCATCATGAGATCGGGGTCCGGATCCGTCAGGCTCAGGGCCTCAGAGATGAGGGTGGGGGTGTCGCTTCCGACGAGTCGGGCGATCCACTCAAGAGTGCTGCCCGCATTCTGGGTCGTAGCACACGGGCAGTAATGGTCCGGGGTGATGGCCGCGAAGGTGAAGCCGCGGCGCTGCGGATCCGACAACACGTCATGCGTCGTAGCGGCCACCCACGCGGAGGTACCGAGCGAAAGGTAGGGCGGATCATCGCTTGCGGTGCAGCCGGCTCCAATGCTCGCGATAGGGCCATCGCCACCGCCAACGATGACGGGGATGCCCGGTTGCAATCCGAGTTCGGCTGCCGCGTCCCTGCGCAACACTCCGAGCGTGTCGATCGAGGAATGGATGGGAGGGAGGATATCGTTTGAGATCCCGGCTGCGGCGAGGACCTCATTCGACCACGTCTTATTCTTGATGTCGTAGGCGCCGGTGGATGAGGCATCGGAGTGGTCGGTCGCGACCTCGCCCGTCAGGCGGTAATTGACGTAGTCCTTGGCGACGCAGATGCGAGAAATTTTCGAGAAGTTCTCGGGCTCGTGGTCACGGACCCACATGAGTTTAGGCAGCGTGTAGGTCGCTGCGAGGCGGTGCCCTGTGACCTCGTAGCTATGTTCGTCCCCGAGGGCTTCGGTCAGGGCCGCGGCTTGGGCGGCAGCGCGCTGGTCGGACCAGATGAGCGCGGGCCGGATGGGAGTGCCGGATCGATCCAGACAAACGAGGCCCATCATCTGGCCGCTGACGCACAGGCCCTTGATCGCTGCCGGGGGAGTCGCGGTCTTCGCGAGCAACTGCTGCGAAGTACTGACGACGGCGTGGTACCAGTCGTCGGGGTTCTGCTCTACGCGAGCGCCCGCCAGATATGCGGTCGGGTAGGAGGCACTCGATGCGGCGCGAATGGTGCCGTCGTCATCGTGCAGGGTCGCCTTGGTCGCCGATGTTCCAATGTCAAAAGCGATGAGCACGATGTCCTCCTTTCATGAAATGCGGGGGCAGACCGGCGGCCTGCCCCCGCAAGAGATCTGGCCGTTCTACTTACTCGTAGAGGTTGGGCTTAATCTCGTCGCTGTCCATGTTGTCCTTGGTGTACCAGGCGAAGCCCGAGTCGATGACCGGCTCGAGGCTCTCGCCCTTGATCGCGGCGATGGCAGCCTTGACGGTCTCGTAACCGATCTTCACCGGCGACTGGGTGATAGCGCCGGCCATGGAGCCGTCCTTGATCGCATCCAGCTGCGGCTTGCCGGAGTCGAAGCCGACGACGGTCACCTTGCCGACGTTGCCGGATTCCTTGACGCCCTGAACAACGCCGATGGCTGCGGCTTCGTTAGTGCCGTACATGCCGGTGATGTCAGAGTTCGAGTTCAGGATGGCCTTGGTGACGTCAGCAGCCTTGCCGACCTCACCCGCGTACTGCTCCTGGATGACCTCGATGTCCGGAGCGTTCTGTTCCATCCACTCCTTGAAACCGAAGCAACGGTCCTTGCCCGTCTGGGAGGTCTGGTCATGGCAGACCAGGCCTACCTTGCCCTTGTTGCCGAGAAGTTCGGCCAGCTGCTTGGCGGCTTCCGCGGCAGCGGCCTTGTTATCCGTTTGGACCGTCGTGACCGGGATATCGGACTCGACACCGGAGTCGAATGCGACGACCGGAATGTTGGCGTTCTTCGCCTCTTCCAGCAGCGGCGCGGCGGCTTTGGAGTCAAGCGCGGCAAACCCGAGGGCTGCCGGCTTGGTGTTCAGCGCGGTCTTCAGCTGATCGAGCTGCTCGGTGATGGCCTGCTCGTTTGCGGGGCCAACGAACTCGACCTTGTAACCGAATTCCTTGCCGGCTTCCTCCGCGCCTTCCTTCACTGCCTGCCAGAAGCGGTGCTGGAAGCCCTTGGAGACGAGGTAGATCGTCTGCTCCCCGCCGCCACCTTCGGTGGAACCTGTTGCTCCGCCGGTATCGGAGGGAGCGTTATTTCCTCCGCCGCAGGCAGCCAGGCCGAGCGACAATACGGCTGCAACGGCGATCGTCTTGAGTCGACGCATGGTTTCCTCTTTCGTTGATGTGTTGTGTTGGACTAGACGGCGGCCGCGCGGCTGCGGCGGACGTTATCGGCAAAGACGGCCAGAAGGACGACGATGCCCGTGACGACGAGCTGCCACTGCTGGGCGACTCCCATCATTTGGAGACCGGTCGTGAGCGTGTTCATCAGCAGAGCACCGATCATGGTGCCGATGATGTTGGCTCGACCACCAGCCAGGGACGTGCCACCGATGACGACGGCGGCGATAGCTTGCAATTCGAGGCCCAGGCCCTCAGCAGGCTGGGAGTATCCGAAACGCGCGCTGTACAAGATGGCACCAATAGCGGTGAAGAGGCCGGCCACCATGTAGATGATGATCTTCCACTTCTTCACGTTGATGCCCGAGAGACGAGTTGCTTCTTCGTTCGAACCGATCGCGAGCGCGTAGCGCCCGACGAGAGTCTTGGAAAGCAAGAACGCGGCGATGATCGTGCACACGATGAAGACGAGTGCTGCGTTCTTCAAACCCGGAATGATGTTGCCATTGGAGATGGCGTAGTAGGTGGGCGACTGGATCTGGATCGAGGATGCCTTGGACAGGATGAGGGAAAGGCCGTTGGCGACCATCATCATGGCGAGCGTGGCGATGAACGGTGGGATACCGAGAATCGCGATATTTGCGCCGTTAATGAAGCCGAGAAGTAAGCCGACCCCTAGGGTGAGCAGCAAGCCGACTGGAAGTGGCAGGCCCATGTGGTCAGTAGACAGGAAGAGGCCTGCCATCACAGCACACAGCGTCATGCCCGTTCCGACCGACAGGTCAATGCCTGCAGTCGCGATGACGAAGGTTGCACCAAGTGCCATAACACCGATCGCTGCAGTCTTGAGCAAAATGTCTGGCAGGATCGTCGGCCCGGAGAATCCGGGGGCGAAAATGAGGAAGATGATATAGACCGCAATGAGGGCTGCTGCCGCAAAGAGCTGCTGCATGGAGGCCCTAAAGAACCCGAGTACGGGGTTCGGGGCTCCTTCCTCAGCGCGGGCTTCCGCCCGTTCGCGTGGGGTTGTTTCGGTCACGACGCGTCTCCCTCCATAAGGGCTTTGCCGACGGTGGCAAGCTCCATGATGTTTTCCTGAGTGGCTTCTTCGTTGTCGAGAATGCCGGTGATTCGTCCGTGGGCCATGACAGCAATCCGGTGGGACATCCGGAGGACTTCGGGCAGTTCGGAACTAATCATGATGATGGATTTGCCCTGGGCCGTCAGGTCCTCGAGCAGTTGGTAAATCTCTTCCTTGGCGCCCACGTCGATGCCGCGGGTAGGTTCATCAAAGATGAGGATGTCGCTGTCCCGGATCAGCCATTTGGCGATCACGACCTTTTGCTGGTTGCCGCCAGAAAGCTTGTTCAGCGTCTGGTTAATGGACGGCGTTTTGATCCGCAGCTGACCACGGTACTTGTCGGCATCGCGCTTGGTCTTAGCATCGTTGATGACGCCGGCGCTCGTGTAATGGTCCATCGAGGCGATGGCGGTGTTGGTCTTGACGTCCTGGTCGACCAACAGGCCGAACTGCTTGCGGTCTTCGGACAGGTAACCGATCCCGTGGCGGACACCGTCTGCGGCGTTACTGATCTTGACCTTCTTACCGTGGACCTCGATCGTGCCTTCGGTGCGGTGATCGGCCCCCGAAATGCAGCGAGCGACCTCGGTGCGGCCGGCGCCCATGAGTCCCGCGAAGCCGAGGATCTCGCCCTTCTTCAGATCGAAGCTGACGTCATGCAAGAGGCGCTTGGTCGACAGCCCGGATACGGATAGGACGATCTCATCGGACAGGGGAGCTGTCTTCGGTCGCGCGTCGGCTGCCACCTGGCGGCCGACCATCATCGAGATGATCTCGCGGACCTCGACCTTGTCGGTCTCGACCGTTCCGATGTACTCGCCGTCGCGCAGGACGGAGACGCGGTCGGTGATCTCCTCAATTTCGGGCATGCGGTGCGAGATATAGATGAGGCCGGTTTCGGGGCCGACGAAGTCCCTAATCATCTCGAACAGGGCTTCGGTTTCTTGCACGGTCAGCGCCGCGGTCGGCTCATCCATGATGAGGACCTTGGAGTCGTAGGACAGGGCGCGAGCGATCTCGATCATCTGCAGCCGCGCAACCGACAGCTCCCGGCAGTAGGCCTTCGGGTCAATTTCCATGCCGAGACGATCAAATAGATCGCGGGCATCGGAAAGCATCTTCTTGTCATCGATGATGCCGCCGCGGGAGTATCCGGGCCGGCCCATGTACAGGTTCTGTGCCACTGTCAGGTCCGGCACCATGTTGAGTTCCTGGTGGATGATCGATAGGCCCAGGTCGCGCGCGTGGTTCACATCCTTGACCTTCACGCGGTTGCCTTGCAGGTAGATCTCGCCGCCGGGATCCATCGTGTAGATGCCGGTCAGGATTTTCATCAGGGTGGATTTGCCTGCGCCGTTCTCACCGCACAGGCCCAGCACTTCTCCCTTGCGCAGCGTCAGGTCGACATTTTGTAGAGCCTTAACGCCGGGGAACGTCTTGGAGACGTTCTTCAGCTCAAGCAACAACGATTGGTCAGCCATGAGTCACTCCCATCGGCACCACACCCTTGCGCAGCAGGGCGTTGCCATAGATCCGGGTTTCACCGGTGCGGATAATCAGCTGTGCGTCAGCCGCGGCGTCGTAGAAGGCGAAGCGTTCGACGAGGCGGACGGTCTCGCGCGTTAATCCCGCGGCGGCCACGAGCTCGGCTTGGACCGGCAGCAATTCGGGCTCGGGACTTTCCATAAGGTCCAGTCCGGGAGCGTCATCGGGAGGGATGACGGTGCAGATTGCCGCCAGGACTTCGGGTGTCGAGGTGCCGGGAAGATCAATGCTGATGCCGGCGTGAGCTAACCGAGCAGCGGGAAAGTGGGCATCGGCGATGACCACGGAGTCAGAGTGTCCCATTGCGTCCAGGGCAGCCAGGATCTGGCCTGTGAGCAAGGGATTGATGTTGAGCAGCACCTTTGCCTCCAACGGTAGAGTGAAACCAATTTCACGAAATCGATTTCTTAGAGCGTATGGTACGACACACGTTTCGTCAAGCGCCATCGAAAAATAACTCAAAGTGCGCTAAAAAACAGCTGAAACCCTGGAGATGGGCGCGCGGAAGGCAGGTGGCTTCAGCCGACGACATCGATTCTGGCGTGCGTGGCCAGCCTCGATTCCGGGTGATTTCTTGCGTTCAGTAGCGATTCTGGTCATTTTCGGGGGCTGCATCGTGAGTCGGGGCACGTTATGATGAAACCGATTTCCACATCAATGCCGGCGCGTCACACGAAGGAGAGTGAACGATGGCTACGCAACACGCGGCAGTCGATCTAGGAGCCTCAAACGGGCGAGTCATGATCGGGTCGGTGGCCGATGGGGCGGTCACATTAACCGAGATTCATCGCTTTCCAAACGGCGGTATTCCCGTTGGCGACCATCTTTACACCGACACGCTGGGGCTGTATGCCGGAGTCGTCGAAGGTCTACGTCGCGCAAACCGGGTAGGCAAGGTCTCCTCCGTGGGCGTGGATTCGTGGGGCGTGGACTACGGCCGGATCGACACCGAGGGCCAACTGCTTGGATCGCCGCGCCACTACCGCGATGAGCGCACCATCGCGCAGCAAGAAAAACTCCGCGCTCAGTTCGCCGATGACGAGCTCTACCGGATGACGGGCATTCAGCCTGGCGCCGCCTACAACACGATCTACCAGCTCATGGACGACATGACGTCCGTGCAGTGGCCGCTCGTCGATCAGGTGCTCTTTACTCCCGACCTCGTTGGCTTCCTGCTTAGTGGAGCGCGCGGAGCTGAAGCGACGATCGCCTCGACGTCGCAGCTGTTAGACGCTGCCACCCGCCAGTGGTCTCCGGAGATGGCGAGCGCCGCGGGGATCCCGCTGGAGATCTTCGCCGACCTGCAAGAGCCCGGCACTCGCCGCGGGCGATTGCGCCCGGGCCTCATCGAGGACAGCGAGATCGAACTCGTTGCCGTCGGTGGCCACGACACGGCATCGGCTGTCGCGGCGACGCCCGCAGTCGATGAACACTTCGCCTTCATTTCGTGTGGCACCTGGTCGGTCGTGGGTGCCGAGCTCCTCGAGCCGATCAAATCGAGTGAGGCCTTGGCGGCCGGCTATACGAACGAACTTGGGATCGATGGCACCGTGCGCTTCAACCGCAATCTCACTGGGCTGTGGCTGCTGCAGGAATGTCAGCGCGTGTGGCAGGAAGCCGGCGAGGACGCGAACCTCTTCGATCTGCTTGACGCCGCGGCGCGTTCAAAGGAGCTCGTCTCCGTCGTTGATGCGGGCTCGGAGGTCTTCCTTGCTCGCGGTGATATGCCGAGCCTCATTGCCGAGGAATGCCGCCGGACCGGCCAACCGGTGCCGCAGGACAAGGGAGCAATGGTTCGGTGCGTGCTCGATTCGCTCGCGCTGGCGCACGCCCGCACGATCCGCGCCATCCAAGAGCTCGGGGGACCGGAGGTCCACGCCGTGCACATCGTCGGAGGCGGGTGCCAAAACGAGCTGCTGTGCCAGCTCACCGCCGACGCCTGCCAGCTGCCCGTCGTCGCGGGCCCCGTGGAAGCCGCCGCCCTCGGCAACATCATCGTGCAGGCCCGCGCCATGGGCGAGCTCGACGGCGACCGCGCGGCGCTCAGAAAGGTCATCGCGAACTCCGGTGGCGTCATCCGCTACGAGCCGCACGGCAGCGCTCGGCCCTGGGATGAGGCAGCGAGCCGAATCTTCTAGCAGACGCGCGAGACAAAAGTCCTTCCCACCAATGTTCGGAGCTGTTAGACTTAACATGATCTAACAAGCAGATGGGATAGTCGATGGCTATTGGCTCACTCAGCGCAGAGAAGCGCCACGCAGTTTTGACCGACCTGCTGGAAAAGAGCGGATCGCTCGATCTGGCAGAAGCGGCCGAAGCATGCGGCGTCTCGGAAATGACAATCCGCCGCGACTTGCAGCAGCTGGAATCACGCGGCCTGGTCAAACGGGTTCGCGGGGGAGCTGTCTCCGTGGAACCAGAACGCTTCGAGCGCCGCGTCGCGATGAACCGCTCCGCCAAGATCAAGATCGCGAGCAAGCTCGGTGCCCTCATTCCGGCGCGCGGGATGATCGGGATGGACTCGTCCACCACACTGCACGCCTTCGCGTTGCGATCTGATGCGCTTGATGTCGAGGTCTTTACCACCGGCATCGAGAACTTCCTGGCCATGCGAGGCAAGGCCAAGCGTGTCGTGCTCTCCGGTGGCGAACTGGAAGAGGCGACCGACAACCTCGTGGGGCCCGTGGCACTGAAGGCACTGGAGGATTTCTACTTCGCGCGGTCCTTCATCTCGATCTCAGCCTTGCACCCCGAGTTTGGTGCCACAGATTCGACGATCGAAACTGCCGCGTTTAAGCGGGCCTTGCGGGTTCGCTCCGGTGAGATTGTGCTCGCCACGGATTCGTCGAAGTTCATGACGACCGCCGCCAATTTGTCCCTCCCGCTGTCCGAGATCGACGTACTCGTCACGGAACTGGATCCGGACGACCCCCTGCTTGATCCCTTCCGCGATCACGTCGAGATTTTGTAACCCGAAGGATTAGGTATGTCGCAGCCGCCCGTTGTTAATACACACGTCCACATTCCGCCCAACTTCTCCGCGTTTTCCAGCCCCGAAGATGCGGTAGCCGAGGCCGCCGCGCAAGGCGTCGCCGCGCTCGGGGTCTCCAATTTCTTTGACCAGCAGGTCTATTCGACATTCGCGACGCTCGCCGAGGACGCGGGCATCGTGCCCCTGTTCGGCCTGGAGTTCATCACGCTCGATGAGGAGTTGGCGGCGGCGGGCGTGAAGGTCAACGATCCGGTCAACCCGGGACGCATCTACCTGTGCGGCAAGGGGATTGACCCGTTCCGCACCAAGTCCGACCTCGCCGAGACCATCGCTCGCGACATCCGCACCGGCAACGATGAGCGCTCGGGCCTCATGGTGGAGCGGCTCGATGCCCACCTGCGCGAGCACGGCGTGGCGCCCGGCCTGAAGACCAGCGACATCGAGGCCGAGGTTGCACAGCGCGGCGGTGTCCCCGCCGAATGGGTCTCGCTGCAGGAGCGCCACATTGCGCGTGCGGTGGCCGATGAGATCGACAAGCTGCCGGAAAGTGAGCGCGCCGCGACGCTTGGAGCGCTCTACGGCGGCGAGCCGAACCAGGATCCCGCGGATTCGGTTGCGACCCAAGGCGAGATTCGCTCGCGGCTCATGAAGTCCGGTACCCCCGGATATGCGCCCGAGGTCCCGCTCGATTTCTCCGACGCCTACCGCTACATCCTCGAGATGGGCGGCATCCCGACCTTCCCAATCCTGGCCGATGGCGCCCCTGAACTTTCGGAGTTTGAGTGGACGCCCGATGTCCTTGCTGGCCACCTCAAAGCGCGCGGCATCTTCGCCGTCGAGCTCATCCCGAACCGCAACCGCAGCGAGATCGTCGACCGCTACGTCACCGAACTCACCGCCGCCGGCATCATTGTCATGGCCGGGACCGAGCACAACACGCAGGAGCGGCTCCCACTGTTGCCGCACTGCGCCGACGGCCCGCTGTCCGACATGGCGCGGCAGGCCTTTTACGACGCGACCTGCGTGGTCGCCGCGCATCAGGAGCGCACGCGCAACGGTCAGCCCGGCTATATCGGCGAGGATGGCAGCGTCGTCGGCGACGTCGATGAGCTGCGGGCAGAGGGCGATCGCCTCATCCGCGCCGCGGCTGGCGCCGCGCGCCGATCCGAGCCGGATCTCCTCGCGCCGAAGCTGCGAGGCCTGTTCGCAACCGAGGCCGGTCCGGCGATCGTTGTGACCGATGACGCCGCCGACGCCGACCTTGCTGGCGCGTGGGAGGTCTCCGCCGCCGCAGACATCGCCGAGCTGCGCGAGTCCCTCGCGCGCTATCGCGAGGAGCACGGCGACGACCCGCAGCTCGTCGTGGCTGGCGGCGCGCTCTACGCGATTGGGCAGCCACTGTCGGTCGCCGGCCGGCTCTCCGGCAAGATCGCTGTCGTCACGGGCGCCGCCCAGGGCTTCGGGCTCGGCATCAGCGAGCACCTCCTGGCCGAGGGCGCCACCGTCGTCCTCGCCGATCTCAACATCGACCTCGCGTGCGCCGAAGCCGAACGCCTCGAGGGGCAGTACGGCGAGGGTCGGGCCCGCGCCATGGCCATCAACGTCTCCGACGAAGCCTCCTGCAAGGAGGCCATCGCCGAGGTCGTCGCCACCTTCGGCGGTATCGACCTGTTCGTCTCCAACGCTGGCGTGCTGCGCGCCGAGAGCGTCATGACCCAGCCGGTTGCGGACTTTGACCTCGTCACCAACGTCAACTACCGCGGCTACTTCCTGTGCGTGCGCGCGGTCGCGCCCGTCATGGCCGCCCAGTTCGAAGCCGACCCCTCCCGCCTGCTCGACATCGTCGAGGTCAACTCCAAATCGGGGCTGGAGGGCTCGAAGCGAAACTTCGCCTACGCCGGATCCAAGTTCGGCGGCATTGGCCTCACCCAGTCCTTCGCGCTCGAACTGATCGACCATGGCATCAAGGTCAACGCGGTCTGCCCGGGCAATTACCTCGACGGGCCGCTGTGGACCGACCCGGAGCGCGGCCTGTTCGTGCAATATCTGCGCGCAGGCAAGGTCCCGGGCGCCCAAACGATCGACGACGTCCGAGAGTTTTACGAAGCCAAGGTCCCGATGCGTCGCGGCTGCCTGCCGATCGACCTTGCGCGAGCCATCTTCTACCTGACCGAACAGGCCTACGAGACCGGGCAGGCGCTGCCTGTCACCGGCGGCCAGAACATGCTGAATTAAGGAATGCCCCGATGAGTGTTGTGCCCTCCACCCAGTACGCCGTCCAGTTCACTGGCGTCGATGAGATCACCATCAATCCCGCAAAGCCCGTCGCGAGCGTCGGCCCGCACGGGATCATGCTGCAGATCGAAGCATGCGGCATCTGTTTTTCCGACACCAAGCTGCTGCACGCCTTCGACGCCCACCCCCGCAAGTCCGAGGTCGTTGCAGGCCTGACGGAAGAAGAACTCGCTGAGATCCCCGGCTACCAGCCGGGTAGCCTTCCCACCGTGCCCGGGCACGAGCCCGTCGCCCGCATCATTGAGGTCGGCGAGAAGGTGACCCACTTCCGAGTGGGCGAGCGCGTCCTTGTCCAGGCGGACTGGAAGCACCTGCCGACGGCGAAGTCGAACGCCGCCTTCGGCTACAACTTTGAAGGCGCCCTGCAGGAATTTGTCGTCGTCGACGAGCGGTGCATCGTTGCTCCTAACGGCGATGAGTTCCTCATCCGCGTCGCCGAAGAGCCAACTGCCGCAGCGATCGGATTGATCGAACCGTGGGCAACCGTCGAGGGCGCCTACGCGTGGCGGGAGCGCCGCACGCTCAAGGCTGGCGGCCATCTCCTCGTCGTCGCCGACGCGGATGCTGCCGTCTCCTCGATCGCGGCCCTGGTATCGGAGGCGGCCCCGGGCGAGATTACCGCCGTCGGGACTACCGGTGAGGCCCTGGGCGTTGCCGCAACGACCACTGCGAGCCTAGCCGAGCTCGGCGAGCAGCGCTTCGATGACATCATCTACTTCGGCGCCGATGCCGGCGTCATCACGGACCTGGGCGCCCGCCTTGCCGCCCGCTCGATCTTCAACATCGTGCTTGGCGGCAAGCGGATCGAGGGCGTCACGAAGGTCGACGTCGGCCGCGTCCACTACGATTTCATCCGCTACTGCGGCACCACGGGCTCCGACCCGGCGGCCGGCTACGCCTGGATCCCCGAGACGGGGGAGGTGCGCGCCGGCGACAAGCTCGCGATCATGGGTGCGGCCGGGCCCATGGGCCTTATGCACACCATGCGCGCCGTCGTCCTTGGCCTGCCCGATATCTCGATCGACGCCACCGACCTGTCGGCCTCCCGGCTCGAGCACCTCGCGAGCGTCATCGACCCGGTCGCAGCCGAGACGGGCGTGCCCGTCACCTACCTCAATACGAGCGAGCAGCAGCTCGAAGCCGGCTATTCCTACGTCGTCGTCATGGTGCCGGCGCCGGCCCTCATCGCCGAGGCCGTCACCATCGCCGGCGAAGGTGCGATCGTCAACGCCTTCGCAGGCATTCCCGCCGGCACGCTCGCCGAGATCGACGTCCAAGGCGTCATCGAGCGCCAGATCTTCATGATCGGCACCTCGGGCTCGGACGTCTCCGATATGCGCACGGTTGTGAACAAGATCGAGCGCGGCGATTACGATACGACGATCTCGCTCGACTCGATCACCGGCATGGCCGGGTTCAACGACGCGATCAACGCCGTCATCAATCGGACCTCCGGCGGCAAGATCATGGTCTACCCGCAGCTGCACGACCTGCCCCTCATCTCGCTGAAGGACCTTGCCGACCAGCTGCCCGAGGTCGCCGCCAAGCTCGAGGGCGGGCTGTGGACGCGGGCCGCAGAGGAGGAGCTGCTGCGTGGCGGGAACGGAAACTGACGCACGAAAAACTGTCGAAGCTATTGCGACCGAAAGGTAGTCGGAATAGGATCGAAAGTGAAGCGAAAGTAGGTCAGTGAGGATCATGAACGGGGATCGGCGCGAGCGAGAAGCGCTCATTCTCGATCGCTTGGGCCGCGATGGCCAGGTGTACGTGGCGGATCTTGCCAAGGAATTCGATGTCTCCGAGGTAACTGTCCGAAACACCCTGCGTCACCTGGAATCGCGCGGCCTGCTCATGCGCACGCACGGCGGTGCCCGCCCATCCTCGATCCAGCACGTGCTCGAGCGCCGCGGCGAAAACGCCGAGGCAAAGGAACGCATCGCGCAGGCCGCCGCGGCGCTCGTGCGTGATGGCGACACCATCATGATCGAGGCCGGGACGACCACCTCGCTGCTCCCGCGATTCTTGACCGGCCGGCGCAACATCAAGATCGTGACGAACTCGACGCTCGTGCTCAACCAAGCGCGCGTCAACCCCGAACTGCACATCATCGTGACGGGCGGATCCTTCCACCGCGAAAGCGAGTCGCTCGTCGGCTCGGGAGCGATCCGTTCGATCCGCGACTACAACGTCCGCCTCGCCTTCGTCGGCACCGACGGCTTTTCGCGCGACGGCCTGACAACCGAGTTCGCGGAAGGCGCCGACATCATCACTGCGATGCATGAGGCAGCAACTGAAACCTGGCTCCTGACCGACTCATCGAAATATGGGCGCGCAGGCTTCGTCAACGTGCTCGGACTATCCGAGCTCACCGGAATTATCACCGACACCGATCTACCCGAGGGCGCGGTCGATGAGGTGTCAGAGCACGCCGACGTGCGTGCCGTCTAGGAGGAATCATGGCCCAAACCGTTGTGATGCCGCAGGCGGGTAACACCGTCGAATCGTGCATCCTCGTGTCCTGGAATGTGGCGGTCGGCGATAGCGTCGAAGCCAGCACCGTCCTGTGCGAAGCAGAAACCGATAAGTCCACGATCGACGTGGAATCGGGCGTCAGCGGCACCGTGCTCGCGTTGCTCGCCGAGGAAGGCGATGAGGTCCCAGTCAAGGACCCCATCATCCTTATCGGCAACGCGGACGAAAACGCCGAGGCCGCGCTGAAGGAGCTCGGCATCGAACCGCAGACCACCGGCGAAGCCGGCGAGGTCGACGAGTCGAGCGAGGATCCGCTCACCCCCGAAGCCGATGAGACAGCCACCACGAGCGAACCGGCGGCCCCCGAGGCCGCCGAGCGCCCGGCACCCGTCGCCGGCGCGCCGGCAAGCCCGCGGGCGCGCGGCCGCGCCAGCCACGAGGGCATCGACCTCGATTCCGTTAGCGGCACCGGACCCCACGGGCGCATCATCGAGCAGGATGTCGTTGCGGCAGCGGCCAGCGGCCGCGGCGCGAGCGCTGCCGTCAAGGCGAGCGGCGAGTACCGGCCGGGCGAGGTCCAGGGCACCGGGCTCGGCGGCCGCGTGCGCCGCAGCGACCTCGAAGGCGCGGCCGAGCCGGCAGCGGCATTTCCCGCAGCGACCGGCCGCGACTACCCGGGCGCGAGGACGCAGACCCCACTCAAGGGCGTTCGCAAGCTCATCGCGGACCGGATGCGCAATGCGCTGGAGACCTCCGCGCAGCTGTCCTACACCACGAGCGCCAACGCCGCGGCCCTGCTCGCACTGCGCGCCCGGTTCAAGAACTCGGACCCGGCGCTCGGCTACTCGGCCATCACGATCGGCGACCTCGTCTGCTTCGCCACGGTCAAGACGCTCGCCTCGCACTCGGTGCTGAACGCTCACCTCGAGGGCGGCACCCTCACCGAGTTCGCGGCCGTCCACCTGGGCCTTGCCGTCGACACGCCCCGCGGCCTGCTCGTTCCCACGATCCGCAACGCGAGCGCCATGGGCATCCGCGAACTGTCGGCCACCACGAAGGACCTCGCCAGCCAGGCGATCGGCGGCAAGATCGATCCCGAACTCCTCTCGGGCGCGACCTTCACCGTCTCCAACCTCGGCGCCTTCGGCATCGAGTCCTTCACCCCGATCATTAACGTCCCGCAAACCGGCATTCTCGGCGTCAACACCATCTCGCCGCGCGCCACGACGGATGCCGAAGGGAACGTCGTCGTCGAGCAGCGAATCGGATTCTCCCTCACGGCCGATCACCAGGTCGTCGACGGCGCCGACGCGGCACGCTTCCTGCGCGACCTCGTCGCCGCGATCGAGAACATCGACCTCACGGTCATCGGCTAGGGGATGGTCATGGATTACGACGTCATCATCATCGGCGGGGGACCGGGCGGCTACATCGCCGCCGAGCGCCTCGCCCACGCCGGCAAGAAGGTCTGCGTCGCCGAACAGGACACCGTCGGCGGCACCTGCCTGAACGTGGGCTGCATCCCGACGAAGTCGCTGCTGAACTCCGCCAAGCTCTACCGCCACGCGCTGGAATCCGAGAAGTTCGGCGTGAGCGTTCAGGGCGTGAGCGCCAACTGGGAGACCATGCAGGCGTGGAAGGCGCAGACCGTCGCGACGCTCGTTGGCGGTGTGCGCCAGCTGCTCAAGCGCGGCAAGGTCGATGTCCGCAATGCGCATGCCAGCCTCGTTGGCCCCGGCAAGGTCCGGGTCGGCGATGAGGAACTCAGCTGCGAGCACGTCATCGTTGCCACCGGCTCGGTGCCGGTCATGCCGCCCATCCCGGGCGCGCAGGACAACCCCGCCGTCGTGGACTCCACCGGCCTGCTCGAAATCTCGGAGCTGCCCAAGCGCCTCGTCATCATCGGCGGCGGCGTCATCGGCGTTGAATTCGCCTCGATCTTTGGCGCGCTAGGAACCGAGGTCCACGTCATCGAGATGCTCCCGGAGATCGTGCCCTTCATGGACGACGAGCTGGGCTCCCTGCTGCGCTCGGCGATGCCCGGCGTTTCCTTCCACCTCGGATGCCAGGTCACCGAGATCAAGGGCTCTACAGTCGTTTTCACCGATCCCGAGGGCAAGACCAACACGCTCGAAGCGGACGTCGTCCTCATGGCCGTCGGCCGCAAGCCCGCGACCGAGGGCTGGGGCGCTGACGAGGCTGGACTGGAACTGGACCGGCGCGGCGTGCGCGTCGATGACACGATGCGCACCAACCTGCCGAACGTCTGGGCGGTCGGCGATGTCACCGGACGCTCGCTACTCGCGCACGCCGCCTACCGGATGGGCGAGATCGCCGCGGCCCACATCATCGATGGCGCCAAGGCGAAGGCCGATGGCCAGGTGCTGCGCGAAGAGTGCATTCCCTGGGCCGTCTACTCGCTGCCGGAAGCCGCCGGCGTCGGCCTGACAGAAGCCCAGCTGGCAGACCAGGGAATCGAGCCGGTGACGGTGACCGTCCCGCTCGTCCTGTCGGGTCGCTTCGTCGCCGAAAACGGCGTGAAGGAGCCCGGAGCCGTCAAGCTCATCGCCGAAGCTGACAGCCGCGTTATCCGCGGCATCCACATGGTCGGCAACTACGCACCCGAGACCATCTGGGGCGCGGCCGCCACCCTCGAACAAGAACTCAGTATCGATGACCTACGGCAGGTCATCTTCCCCCACCCGACCGTCTCCGAGGGTATCCGCGAAGCGGCCTGGGCCATCGCCGATTAACCCACGAAGGTAAGTGAATAGGACATGACCAAGCACCTCATTGTTGATCCGGCCGACGTCCGGAAATCCCAATCCATCACGTTTTCCGATATCCCGGTCAACGCCTACGAGATGGACTTCAAGGCCGAGCTGAAGCATCACGGCAAGGATGGCCTGAAGAACATGCTGCGCGACATGATCGCCATCCGCGCATTCGAATCGATGCTGGACTCGATCAAGAAGACCGGCGGATTCAACGGCATCGAATACAACCACCGCGGCCCGGCCCACCTGTCGATGGGTCAGGAGGCCGCCGCCGTTGGGCAGGCCGCCGAGCTCGGTGCCGAGGACTTCGTCTTCGGCTCCCACCGCTCCCATGGCGAAATCCTGGCCAAGTGCTTCTCAGCCTCCCGCTCGATCGAGATGCCGAAGATCCAGTCGATCATGAAGGACTTCCTCGACGGCGACACACTGCGCCTAGCCGAGAAGATCCCGTATGACGGCGAGTTAGACCTCGTCGAGAACTTCATCCTCGTGGGAACCCTAGCCGAGATCTTTGCTCGCTCCGCAGGCTTCAACCGCGGCATGGGCGGCTCGATGCACGCCTTCTTCGCCCCGTTCGGCTCCATGCCGAACAATGCGATCGTCGGCGGCTCGGCGCCAATCGCGCAAGGGTCGGCGCTGTACAAGCGCATCAACCGGGAACCCGGCATCGTCATCGCCAACATCGGTGACGCCTCCATGGGCTGTGGCCCGGTATGGGAAGCCATGTCGTTCGCGGCTATGGACCAGTTCCGCACCCTGTGGCGCGAAGAGGACGGCGGCAACCCGCCGATCCTGTTCAACTTCTTCAACAACTTCTACGGCATGGGCGGCCAAACCTCCGGCGAGACGATGGGCTACGACATCCTCGCCCGCGTCGGCGCCGGCGTGAACGTCGACCAGATGCACGCCGAGCGAGTCGATGGCTACAACCCGCTCGCCGTCGCCGATGCCGTGCGCCGCAAGAAGGAACTCCTGCTGGCTGGCCGCGGCCCGGTCCTCATGGACACCATCACCTACCGCTACGCCGGCCACTCGCCCTCGGATGCCTCCTCCTACCGCACCCGCGAAGAGGTCGAACTGTGGGAGAGCGTCGATTCGATCAAGGATTTCGGCGACCTGCTCGTGAAGAAGAAGGTCCTCAAGCGCTCCGAGGTCGACCAGATGACCGAAGAGATCGACGAGCGCCTAACCAAGGTCCTCGCGCTGACGATCGACGACGAGGCCTGCCCGCGCGTGGATGCCTCGTTCATGGAGTCCATCCTGTATTCCAACGGCAACGAGCCCAAGCTCTCGGACGCCGAGGTCGAGCTCTCCCAGCCGCTCGAGGACAACGACCGCGTCAAGTCGCTGGCCAAGAAGATCCGCACTTCGCACACCGAGGACGGCAAGCCGGTCTCCAAGATCCGGATGTTCTCCTTCCGCGATGCGCTCTTTGAGGCCATGGCCCACGGCTTTGCGACCGACCCGACCATGGCCGCATGGGGCGAGGAAAACCGCGACTGGGGCGGTGCGTTCGCGGTCTACCGTGGCCTGACCGAACTGTTGCCCTACCGCCGCCTGTTCAACTCGCCGATCTCGGAAGCCGCCATCATCGGCGCAGGAGTTGGCTACGCACTGTCCGGCGGCCGCGCGGTCGTTGAACTCATGTACTGTGACTTCCTCGGACGCGCCGGCGATGAGATCTTCAACCAGGCCGCCAAGTGGCAGGGGATGAGCGCAGGCCTGCTGAAAATGCCGCTCGTCATGCGCGTGTCGGTCGGTAACAAGTACGGCGCCCAGCACTCGCAGGACTGGTCCTCGATCGTCGCCCACATCCCTGGCCTGAAGGTCTACTTCCCGGCCACTCCGACGGACGCCAAGGGCATGCTCAACCTTGCCCTGCGCGGTACCGACCCGGTGGTCTTCCTGGAGTCGCAGCTGCTGTACGACAAGGGCGAAGAGTTCGAGCCCGAGGGCGTGCCGACCGGCTACTACGAGACCGAGGAAGGCGAGCCCGCCATCCGCCGCGAGGGTAAGGACATCACCATCGCGACCATTGGCGCGACGTTGTACCGCGCGCTGGAAGCCGCCGACGTGCTGAAAGAGAAGTACGGCCTGGAGGCTGAGGTCATTGATCTTCGCTTCCTGTGTCCGCTGAAGTACGACACGTTGCTGGAATCGGTGAAGAAGACCGGGCGCCTGCTGCTGTCCTCCGACGCGGTCACCCGCGGCTCCTTCCTCAACCAGGTTGCCTCCGACATGCAAACCCTGGCCTTCGATTACCTCGATGCACCCGTGGCTGTCGTCGGATCGCGCAACAACGTCACTCCGGCCCCCGAGCTGGAAGACCTCTACTTCCCGCAGGTCGACTGGATGATTGACACCATCCACGAGCGCATCGTTCCCCTGAAGGGACATACGCCCACGACGAATGCAACGGAAGGCGAGATCCTGCGGCGAGCAGCCAAGGGGTTGTAAGCCGATAGCAGAGACCGGGGTCATCGTCAGTCCGAGAAGATGACCCCGGTCGCGTATTCGGATCGGCGCTCAGCGGTGCAGTAGGCTTTTGAGTCCGCATGAAGTACGAAATCGACAACGAAGTGGATGAGTAGTGGTGAAGGCAGTCTTTGGATTCGACGTAGGAACCTCTAGCAGCAAGGGCGTTCTCACGACCTTGAGCGGGGAGATCCTCGCAACCGCCCAACGCCCGCACGACGTCCAGCGGCCCCACAGTGGGCACGTGGAAATGGACCCGAGAATCTGGTGGACCGAGCTCTGCGACGTCGCCCACGAGCTCCTAGACCAACATCCCGAGGTCGAGGTCGTCTCGGTTGGCGTCTCAGGAATGGGGCCGTGCGTCGCGCTCACAACCCGTGATGGGGAGCCAGTACGCCCAGCAATCCTCTACGGAGTCGATACCCGAGCGATGGACCAGGTTTCTCGCCTCACCGAGGAGCTCGGCGGAGAGGAAGAGATCCTCAAGCGAGGCGGATCCGTCCTCAGTTCGCAGGCGGCGGGCCCCAAGTTTCTCTGGGTGAAGGACAATGAGCCAGAGGTCTATGACCGGGCCGAGCGGTTCTTTATGCCGGCGTCCTTCCTCGTGTGGCAGCTGACCTCCCAGTACACCCTCGATCATCAGTCGGCCTCACAGTGCACGCCGCTCTACGACACGGAATCCCTCACGTGGTACGAGCCCTGGGCGAAGCAGTCAGCCCCAGCGATCGAGCTGCCGGAGCTCTATTGGGCGGGCGAGACCGTCGGAACAGTGACGGCGAAAGGCCATGCGGCAACGGGCCTTCCCGAGGGGATTCCTGTCGTCACCGGCACGATTGACGCATGGTCCGAAGCGCTATCGGTCGATGCCCACAACGTCGGCGATCTCATGCTCATGTACGGCACGACGATGTTCTTCATCAACACCGTCGATTCGCCGGTGCTGTCGAAAGAGCTGTGGGGCACCGTCGGTGCTCTGCCCAATACGCGAAACGTCGCCGGCGGAATGGCGACATCGGGTGCCATCACCGGCTGGCTGCGCAGGCTCTTCGGCGACGCGGATTATGCAGATCTCACCGAGCAAGCTCGGCAATCGGGACTCGGCGCGAACGGCCTAATCATGCTGCCGTATTTCGCGGGGGAGAGGACCCCGATCTCCGATCCTGATGCCCGCGGACTCATCCTCGGCTTAACCCTCGACCACTCCCGGGGCGACCTCTACCGCGCAGCGCTCGAAGGCACAGCCATGGGAGTCCGCCACAACATCGAAGCGATCGAAGCTGTCGGAGGCAAAATCGAGCGGATCATTGCCGTCGGCGGCGGCACCCAGGGAGATCTGTGGACGCAGATCGTCTCGGACGTGACTGGACGGCCGCAGGTCATCCCGACGCACACCATCGGGGCCGCTTTTGGAATGGCATGGCTCGCCGCATGCGCGATCGAACCGATCCCCGCGCACGAGTGGAATCCGCCCGCACGGACGCTCGAGCCGAACGCGGAGGATTACGCACGATACGACGAGCTCTACCGCCTTTATAAGTCGCTGTACCCCGCGAATATGGAGCAGATGCACGCGCTCGCGGCCATTCAGCGCGAGGGTGACGGGCGGTCGTGACGCAACGATCCCGCCCCCTGAGGAGGCGGGATCGTGCCGCGAGGATAGGGTTAGCCGAACTCTACGAGCAGCGGCCCATGGGAGTCCGGTTCTATCGTCGCTCGCCAACGGTTTCCTCCGCAGTTCTCCACATGTCCGATACCAGCGACAACAGTGGGAGTTGCGGTAGGCGCTGGGCCTGTGAACTCTGCATCTCATGGGAAGCGGAAGCTGGTATGGCATCCCCAACTACGATGAGTTCGTCTTCGTCTACTACAACGAGAAGCTTTTTGATGAGGTCGGCGTTGAGATTCCTACGACTCTCGACGAGCTTGAAGATGCGATGGACGCTTTCGTTGAAGCCGGTATGACACCGCTCGCCGAAGCCGGAGCGGAGTACCCGATGGGACAGCTCTGGTACACGCTCGCTCTCGCCGAGGCCAACGACCAGTTCGTTCGTGACTACCAGTTCTTTGACAACCCCGTTGAAAACCGACATTTTTGAAGATTACCAAGAGCCCGCGCCGCCAATTGGGAATCGCACGACTTACTCGAAAACCCCCTACGTCTTCGATGAGGGGCTCAACTCGACATCGATTTCGGACTTCACTGTCGGCGCGGTACGTGTCACGCCACGAATGGGGAACTATTTTGCGGGGCGGATTGCCGCGATTACTGTTTGGGACCGGGCCTTGAGCCACCATGAGATATATCGATCGATGGAGAGTGCGAAGCCACGTTCCTTGCCGCGTATCAGTTTGTCTCTGAAACGTCCTGAGGGGTTCGTACGCCGCTCCAGTGGAGGGCCGAGACAAGGCGCATGGTCTGTAGAGGATCTCGGATTTATGAGCTCCTCCCAAAATAGGAAACATCACGGGGGCGAATCGGGAGATGCGAACACGAAGGTGTTATGGGAGCAAAACCTCGACAATAATGATGTTCCGCTCAACACCTTTGTCTTCGAGCTCTCTGCACCAATCGAGGGCATTGACACAATCGATATTGTTAGCCGGGACCGCTGTGCTGTCCATCGAGTGCTGGAGTCTTCTGATATGGACGGAGCGCAGAGACTACTCGTTGAATACGCCTCCACGAAACAGGGGCTGCCAGATTTCGTCGTAAGAATCTGGTGATAAGAGACGTGCAGGTTTTGGCAGGATCAGGCAATGCGTGTGGCGACGAGTTCGCCGCGCTAGCAGGAACTACACAGACATAACTTGATTGTTTTTTCGCTACTCCGGTGAAAGGAGGATCTCGAGAAAAGGGCAATAGGTGGATCTACCCCCCCAACCTCCCTAGGAGGGTGGGCCGAATGGTGGCTTCGATACGGTTGAGGATTACGGAGCTGCTCATGGGCACTCGCATACTGCCGGTGAAGCCGAGTGCAATGCTCCTTCGACCTGTGTCGAGTTGCGCTGAACTTACGATATCGCCGTCGTTGCGTTGTGTTACTTTTTGTTTCATATTCAACGATCACGTACACGGGCTGAGGCCGATCACTGCATCGGTATGTATCGGAGTAGCGGGTGGTATGAGATCGCCAGATTTTGGGTAGCGTAAGCGTCAGGAGTACCTACGTGGATAAACGACAACTCGCCTCTCGCATTTGGGAGTCGGCCAACACTATGCGGTCGAAGATTGAGGCTCAGGAGTACAAGGATTACATCCTCGGCTTCATCTTCTATAAATTCCTCTCCGATCAGGTTGAGCAGCTGATGTATGCCAATAACCTACATAATCGACGCGACGGCCCGCGCCAAGCAGTCAGGGAACGGCAACCAGAGTGCCCGCACCTTCAGACTTGTCGCACATAACGATGATGGGGAAGCTATCGCTGAGATGCGGCGGCCGACGTTCGGGGTGGAGAAGAAGTCCACCATCGAACAGCCAGCGGATGCACCAGCTGATCCGGCGCCGCCGTGCCTAGGGCGTCTTGAGACGACTCTTGACTGACCCTTATCCGCTCGGGGAGGCGCTCGTGGACGTGGTTTTAAATTTCGTGAGGAAGCCGCGCAGGGTGATGAGTACGCCGTAGATGACCGAATACAGAACCAGGCGGTAGAGGAACGTGAGGAAGTCGTTGATGTCGCGGAGCTTGTTGCCCTCCGCGTCCACGATGATGTTGTCGCCGGTGATGGCCGTTTCGCCTTGAGTGGGGTGTTCGATGATGACGCTAGCGGAGAGGTATTCGCCCTCGTTGAGGAACAGCGCTTCGAACGGCGCGTTGTAGATCGGATTGCCGGGGACGTCGGCGAGCGCGCTGGCGATGGCCCCGATGATGAACAGGCCGGTACCGAACACGGTCCACCCTTTGCATGGCAGGAGCAGTAAGAGGAAGATCCCAAGGAGAATCCCTGATGCGACCCACGGCACTTCCAACATCACTGCGATCAGGAGCATGAACAGGCTCATCCCTACGGTGAACAGCCCGAAGAGCAGGAGTGCTCCGAGGACGCCGAAGATAATTCGGATCTGAGGCGGGGCCTTCTTGAGAAGCCTGCGAACCATCGGAGTTTTCGAAGTATTCGTTGCTTCTGGTGAGGTTGTCACGGCGATGTCCTTTGTATTCGGTGCAGTACACCGCTTTCGCTGGTAGAGCTGCAGAAATCTGACCCCAAAGGCCAAAGAAAGTATCTTTTGAGATTAAGCTAACTTCCCGAGGTGAATCGGTCATCAACCGTCGGTGAACGGCAAGTGAACCCGGGGTGGTGGGTTGGTTTGCAAACGGAATCCGCAAAGATGATTCCGAGTGGGATGAGAATCAGGACTATGTAGCCCATCACATCGCCCAGCTTGAGGCCGGAAATGAACGACCAAACCGGCTCATCGCATTTGAGGGTGTAGGTGGTTTCTGAACCCGCCGGTCTCGAGGAGCGATCTGGCGATGTAGTTCGTGAGGTTCCGGAAGCCGAGGGCGGAGCCGCGATGGTCCCGACTTCTCGCGCACCGGGGTGAGGTCGATGATCACGGTGACGTAGCGGTCACCCTGGCGTGTGTGGCGCCAGACATGCTCGTCCACGCCGATCACCCGAACGCCGTCGAACCGGTCGGGATCGTCGATGAGCACTCGATGTCCTTCAGTAAGGACCGCGTTGTTCGCGGTGTGCCAGGACACGCCAAGGCCCGCGGCGACGCGGGCGACGGTGAGGTGGTCGAGCACGAGCGCTTCCAGTGCCCACCGCATCCCGCGACGGGACAGCCTCGCCCGCGCAGGTGCCGCCGCAGTGATGTCTTCGCGCCAGGAGCGCCCGCAACCGGGACACCTGTAACGGCGGACACGGATCAGCAGCGTGGTCGGGCGGTGACCGAACGGCTCGTGCGCGAGCAACCGCGTGTCCGTTCCGCGGGACAGCGCCTGGCCGCCGCAACCCCGACACCACGGATCCGGTTCAGCGACGCGGCACTCAATCACCGCACGATCCGGTTCAAGGCACTGGCCAACAGCTTGGAGGCCGAGCTCATCGAGACGGCAGAACACGGTCAGATCAGGGGTCGCGAAGGTAGCGTGGAGCACGTCGAGGTCTTCCGGCAGATGGTCAGCGTGAGAACTTCCATCATCGGAAGACCTCGACCCTCAACCGGCCACCGACGCGCTCAGCCAGCTACCCCCTCATCTGCGAAGAGCCACGAATCTCCCGAACTCAAATTGGTTGCTCATCTATCCTCCTAGCGTGTTCGCTACCATGCGAACACGCGAATTGAGCGGGTTGCAAGAAGTCTTCTTGGGGCGCGTCGAACAGTCCTGCAGGCTGCCCGGGGTAGCTACTCCTTGCGGTTGAGTCGGTCGTGAATCAGGGGCAAGAGCACGCGGTCAACATCTGCTTTGAACTGAGGATCGGAGAGGTACTTGATCGCAAAATCCTGGTTTTGGCTCATCCGTTCGAGCACAATGTCTTGGATGCGCTCGCCGTAAACAATGGCGAACATGTCCAGCGAGTTGTGGGCACGTGACTGAACCTCAGGGTCGTCAACCATGTCCTCGGTGAGCTGTTCGATGACTTTGTCCATGTGGGTGAACTCGGTGCCCCAGCGGTCGTTGAGCTTGGAGAGGATGTTTGACAAAGTGTCCTTCTCGTCCTCACTGGCCCCACCCGTATCGGGATTGTTCGACAGTTCGCCTTCCTCATCAGCGAGGTCGATCGAACCTTCGTACACCTGCTGGAGGCGGTAGTACTGCAAGGTAACCTCGTCCTCAAGGCTCGGCGCGGGGTCACCGTCGATGTGGAGCTTTCGCACCAGGAGCCTGGCGTATGCGGCAAAGCGGTGGAGGCGCTCGTCGTCGTAGCGGATGATATGTGTCAGGAAGTCATAGTTGCGGGTGAACTTGTTCATCCTTGCCCGCACTTCCAGTTTGTCTTCTTCGTCAAGCTCGTTGAACCGGCCTACCGCCGGGTCAAGGTAGGCGTTGAGCTTGCTGAAGTCGAGATTCGTTTGCTTCTTTTGCTCGGTGAAGAACACCTTGGCAAAAGCCTCGATTTCCTTGTCTGTCCACAAATGGTATGAGGCAAGGAAGTGGTACAGGTCGTAGACGATATTGGGGTCGGTTTCTTCCGTGATACCAGTGGAGATGTAGTAGTCCTGGAAGGACCTTTGAATGTCCTCTGCGGAGTTGACGAAGTCGAGGACGAAGGTGTCGGTCTTTCCCGGGTGCATACGGTTGATCCGCGATAGCGTCTGTACGGCTTTCACTCCGTGGAGTTTCTTATCCACGTACATGGTGTGCAACAGGGGCTGGTCAAAGCCTGTCTGGTATTTCTCTGCAACCAGCAGCAGCTGGTACTCGCCGGTAGCAAATCTCTCGGGTAGCTCCGCTTCTGGAATCTGGTTGAGCTGTTCTTCGGTGTACTCGGCACCCTCGTCTTCGACCGTTCCAGAGAATGCCACCAACACGCCAAGGTCGGTGTAACCTCTCTGCATAATGTAGTCACGGAAGGCGAAATAGTAGCGCACCGCGTGCAGGCGAGAGCCGGTGACGAGCATCGCCTTAGCGTTCCCGCCAATCTTGTGGGCAACGTTGGTGCGGAAGTGCTCGATGATGATTTCCGCTTTTTGCCGCAAGTTATACGGGTGCAGGCTCAGATACTTTCCCAGAGCTTTGTTCGCCTGCTTGGTGGAGTACTTAGGGTCCTCAGCCGTGGTCTTCCCGACCCGGTAATACGTCTGGTACGTGGTGTAGTTCTTCAGAACGTCGAGGATGAAGCCCTCTTCGATCGCTTGACGCATTGAGTACACGTGGAACGGGCGTGGAGTAGCATCCTGTACCGGAGTGCCGAATATCTCTAGCGTCTTCTGTTTCGGCGTCGCAGTGAACGCGAAGAACGACAGGTTCTGCTGACGGCCCTGTGTGCGCAGCTCTTCGGCGATCTGCTCATCAATCTCTAGCTGTTCCGCTTCGATCTGGGCTTCGGCGGCCGCATAGCGTTCAAGCAGGTCCTCCTCAGATTCCTTGCCAGCAGTGGCGGTGTCTGCGAGCACTTGCTTGAGCTTCTCCGACGCCTCGCCTGTCTGTGACGAGTGCGCCTCATCAACGATGACCGCGAAGCGCTTACCAGTCGTCGCCACATTGCTCACGTCGACAAAGGGGAACTTCTGCAACGTGGAAATGATGATCTTCGCACCATCGGCGAGCGCCTCTGTCAGTTGGCGGGCGTTCTTATCGACCCTCACCACCACGCCAGCGGTGTGGTCCATCGCGTAGATCGTGTCTTGTAGCTGTTTGTCCAGCACGCGCCGGTCTGTGATCACAATGATCGAGTCAAAGACTGCGCGCTGCTGGTCATCGTGCAGGTTCGACAAGTGGTGGGCAAGCCACGCAATAGTGTTCGACTTGCCTGACCCGGCCGAGTGCTGAACCAGATAATTCTTCCCTGCACCGTGGATTTTGGCGTCGGCCACGAGCGCACGCACGGCATCAAGCTGGTGGTAGCGCGGGAAGATCAACTTGTCTTTGCGCCGGTCGCTCTCGTGCGGAATGAACTGGACGAACCGATGGAGAATATCTAGCAGGGAATCCTTGGGCCTGTCAAGTTTTTTGTGTAAGTTGATTGGTTACAAGTAGGGGTTGATACGGTCTGGGTAGGCGGCTGCGAGTTGGGCGAGTGCTTGTTTCCAGTTCGTGACGATTTGGCCCTCGACGAGCCGGCCGTGTGCTTTGCGTTGCTCGCGGGGTTTGCCTCGTTCTTTGTCTCGCTCGATCGCTCGCTTGTCCTCGATATTGCAGATCGCCAACCACAGGAGTTTGACGGCCGCGTCCGTTGACGGGAAATGGCCCCGATTCTTCGTCACCTTCCGTAGTTGATAGTTCAACGACTCGATGGAGTTCGTCGTGTAGATGACCTTGCGGAGCATCGGCGGGAACTGCAGGAACGGGGTGAACCGGTCCCAGGCTTTCTCCCAGGTCGCGACCGACGAGGGGTACTTCTGTCCCAGAGCGGATGCCTCAAACTCACCCAAGGCCGCCAGTGCGGCTTCCTCGCTTGGGGCAGTGTAGATCGGTTTGATCGCAGCCGAGACTTTCTTCCGGTCTTGGTAGGCCACGAACCGCATCGAGGCCCGGATCAGGTGGACCACGCAGGTCTGGACCATCGAGTCCGGCCAGGTCGCTTCGATGGCTTCTGGCAGGCCTTGAAGCCCGTCACAGCACACGATCAGCACATCGGCCACGCCCCGGTTGGCCAGGTCCGCGCACACGTGGGCCCAGAATGCTGACCCTTCGGTGTCTTGGACCCAGATACCCA